>CALMSL010000152.1 GCA_937872445.1 uncultured Microbacteriaceae bacterium
CCGTTGAGGGAGAACACGCCGAACAGCGTCGAGTCGATCGCGGCGTCGAAGTCGGCGTCCTCGAACACGATCGCCGGGGACTTGCCGCCGAGCTCCATCGAAAGACCCTTGAGGTGCTTCGCGGCATTGCCGAAGATCGTCTGACCGGTCGTGGTCTCGCCCGTGAAGGAGATGAGGCGCACATCCGCATGCTTCACAAGCGCGTCGCCCGCTTGCTCGCCGAGTCCGTTCACGAGGTTGAACACGCCCTGGGGAAGTCCTGCCTCCTCGAAGATTCCGGCCCACAGGCTTGCCGACAGCGGCGTGAACTCGGCGGGCTTCAGCACGACCGTGCATCCGGAGGCGAGCGCTGGAGCGAGCTTCCAGCTCTCGAGCATGAACGGCGTATTCCACGGTGTGATGAGCCCCGCGACGCCAACGGGCTTGCGGTGCACATAGTTCACTTGCACGCCGGGCACTTGGTAGGTGTCGTCACGCTGGGCGACAACGAGGTCGGCGAAGAAGCGGAAGTTCTCCGCCGCACGATGCGCCTGGCCGCGCGCTTGCGTGATGGGCAGCCCGGTGTCGAAGGTTTCGAGCTCGGCAAGTTCGTCGCCGCGCGCCTCCACCTGATCGGCGATGCGATTCAGGATGCGGCTGCGCTCGCGGTTCTTCATGCGCGGCCACGGGCCGGTGTCGAACGCGTTCTTCGCCGCGGCGACCGCATGGTCGATGTCTGCCTGCTGGCCTGCGGCCGCCTGCACGTAGGTCTCGTTCGATACGGGGTCGAGCACGTCGAACGTGCCACCGTCGACGCTGTCGACGAACTCGCCGTCAATGTAGTGGCGGATGCTGCCGGGCAAGTTCTTCGGGGTGAAATGAGTCATTTACTTGCTCCCTACTGTGAAGCCCTCTGCGGAGGTGAGGTACTTTTCGCCCTCGGCCATGAGTTGTTTGATCTTCACGAGCCCGGCATCCGTCGGCTCGATGAGCGGCGACCGCACGTGGCCGCTCGCGATCAGACCGCGCTGTTCGAGCACCCACTTGCCTGGTGCTGGGTTCGTCTCCACAAACAACAGGTCGACGAGCGGGTGCAGGCCGTAGTGGATCTCACGCGCGGTCTCGAAGTCGCCGGACTCCCACGCTTCGAACATCTGGGCAACCGCGGCGGGGGCAATGTTCGCGGTGGCGCTCACGAACCCGGCGCCACCCAGAGCCATGAGCGGCAGACAGAGCAGTTCGATGCCGCTCCACACGAGCAGTTCCGGCCCGCACAAGTGCAGCACGCGGGAGAAGTGCTCGAAATCTTTTGTGGTTTCCTTCACGCCGACGAAGTTCTCCACGTCGTGGAACAGCCTCGCTACCGTCACCGGCGCAATGTCGACCGCGGTGCGACTCGGCACGTTGTAGGCGACGATGGGCAGGTCCGGGAACTCCTCCGCGACCGTCGTGTACCAGCGGTAGAGCGCTTCCTGCGTCGGGCGAGCGTAGTACGGCGTGATGATGAGCGCGGCATCCACCCCCGCGTCGCGGGCCGCAGCCGTGAGCTCGAGGGTTTCGTCGAGCTTCGCGGACCCGGTGCCCGGCATGAACGGCACGCGGTCGCCGACGGCCGTAGCGACGGTGCGGATGGCCTCTGCCCGCTCCGCGATCGACTGGGAGCTCGGCTCGCCCGTCGATCCGCCGATCGAGATGCCGTGGCTTCCGGAGGCGAGCTGCCAGTTCACGAGGTTGGTGAGTCCGGCGTGGTCTACCGCCCCATCAGCCGTGAACGGTGTCATGAGCGGGGCGATCGACCCCCGGATCGAGGCGGGATTGCTGCGGAACTTCATGCGGACTCCTGACTTTGCGGCTGATCCCTTCGAGACGCCGGCCCTGCCGGCTCCTCAGGGAACGGTTCTTGGTCTGTCGTTCCCTGAGGAGGCCGTAGGCCGTCTCGAAGGGAACCACGCGCGGCTTCATGCTCCAGGAACGCGTCGAGCGTCGCGAGCCGGTGGTTGCGGGCGGCGAACTCGAGCTCGACGGGGTTCGCGCTACTTTCGATGAGGTCCAGAATGTGCGCGTGCTCCGCCACGGACTCCTTCGCCCGCCCTGGCACGAAACTGAATGTGGACTCGCGCAACGCACGCAGTCGCGCCCACCCGCGATCGACGAGGTCGAGGATGTGCGGGTTCGGGCAGTGCTCGAACAGCACGGAGTGGAAGTCGAGGTTCAGGCGCGTGAACGCCACGGGGTCGAAGTGGTGCAAACTCTCCGCGAGCCGGTCGTTGATCGCGCGGGCGCGAGCAAGGTCATCCGCCGTCATGAAGGGCGCGGATGCCGCGGTCGCCCAGCCTTCCACGAGGCTCAGCGTCTGCATGGTGACCTCGTACTCGCGCGGGTCGGCCATCGCGACCTGAGCGCCGACGTTGCGCTCGAACTGGACGAGCCCCTCGGCCTCAAGCAGCCGGATCGCCTCGCGCACAGGCACGACGCTCACGCCGAGTTCGCCCGCGATCGCCCCGAGCACGAGCCGGTAGCCGGGGGAATACCGGGAATCCTCGATGCGGGCCTTGATGAAGTCGTAGGCGATCCGCGACTTGCTCGGTGCGGCTAGCGTTGCGCTGAGAGCCACGACTCGTACCTCGCCTTCCATTCGGCATTCATCGGATACAGCCCGTCGACGCTTTCCCCCGCGCCGACCCGTTCGGCGATGAACGTCTCCTGACGCTCCTGCTCGATGGCGTCGTCCACGAGTTCATCGATGAGCGCAGGGGGAATG
>CALMSL010000153.1 GCA_937872445.1 uncultured Microbacteriaceae bacterium
GGGTTGGGCCGAAAACTGTACTGGCTGGCCGTGAACCCCGTCTTCCATGCAGTTAAATGGTCCAGCTATCGGCGCGCTACTCTGAGGCAATTATGAGTCGACGTCCTGGTCAACCATGTCAGACTGGCGCAATGGGTCGAACCTGGGTCGCCATTCCAATGTTCAATGAGGCGTCCGTTATCGGAAGTGTCGTCGAAGAGGTCATCCGCGTGTTTCCCAACGTCGTTTGCGTTGATGACGGAAGTTCTGATGATTCTGTGGTCGTTGCACGTGCTGCAGGAGCACACGTCGTGTGCCACCCCGTGAATCTCGGCCAGGGCGCCAGCTTGCAGACCGCGTTCGAGTTTGCGCTGCGCGACCCGCTCTTGGCAGAGGTGGTCACTTTCGACGCGGACGGTCAACATCAATTGGAAGACGCCGTCGGCATGGTGGCGATGCTGCGGAGGGAGAACTTGGATGTCGTCATTGGGTCACGATTCCTTGACAATCGAACCACTCTTACCCGAGCAAAACGCCTCGTCCTTCGCATTGCCGCACAGTTCACTCGCTTCACCACGGGAATGGCTTTGACCGACGCTCACAATGGTCTGCGTGCTATTGATAAGGGAATGCTCCAGAAGATCCACCTCAACCAAAATCGCATGGCACACGCCTCTGAACTTATTGACCAGTTCAGCGAGTTCAAAGCCAGGTGGGCGGAATACCCCACTCACATTGTCTACACGGAGTACTCACGATCCAAGGGCCAGTCGCTTCTGAACTCAATTAATATCCTTGTCGAACTACTGTTTAGGTGACCACCATGATGCTTGTGTTTCAGATAATTGCGGTCTTGGCGATTGGCGTCGCCGCGTTCTTTATGTTTCGAAGCGGCGGGGCGCGGCACCAAGCGATTCGGCGAGTATTCATGTTGTTTTTTATCGTGGCGGCTGCGTCGTCAGTATTCTTCCCGCAAGCGTGGACATGGGTTGCCAACCTGTTCGGAATCGGACGCGGGGCCGATTTGCTGCTCTATCTCCTGGTGCTCATCTTCGTGGGTTACGTCGCAACGACATATCGCCGCTTTCGCGAAATCGAGGCACAGCTGACGTTGATTGCGCGACATGTTGCTCTCGCCGAATCCGCGGACACGGTTCTGCCGACCAGTGGCGACAATGACGAAAACTGATCGCTGACCGAATTCGTGTTCTCGTCGATGACGTGCTCTGGCAAATTTGTTTTCACTCAAAGATTCTTTGGCGTGTTGGGTTGTGGGATGATTGCGTGTCGACGTTCTGAAGGCCGCCCGTCGAATTTCCGCACTCCCTTTTTGGACATAATTCTCTCTTGAGCACCGAACAGCCACTCACTCGACGCATGCCTCGTGTGGATGCCCTTACCGGGCTTCGCTGGTGGGCCGCGTTTCTGGTTTTCGGTTATCACATGCAGGTTTTTGCACCGGTGCCGGGCGTGACGAGCGCCATCCTCGGTCAGGGCTATTTGGGTGTGACCTTCTTCTTCGTGCTTTCGGGTTTCGTTTTAACCTGGTCGGCGTCAAAACGCGTCTCCCAGTCCACGTTCTATTGGCGGCGATTTGCGAGAATCTATCCGTCACATTTTGTCGCGCTGTTGTTGGCCATTCCGGTTTTCTATAGTTTCACGCCGGATGCGGCACCCGACTGGGTGAAGCCCGTAAGTGTCCCCATCCTCGCCCTTTCGTTCGTGTTGCTTCAGGGTTGGTCGCTGACCCCGAACATTCTGTTTTCAGGCAATCCCGCTGCGTGGACGTTGACGTGCGAAGCGTTCTTCTACGCGATCCACCCGTACGTCAGCAAAGTTCTGATGCCACTGGGCAAACGGGGTGCACTGTGGTTTGCGGCAGGGATCATTGGGCTGGCCTTTGCGTATCGTGGCATCGCGCTATTCGTTCCTGAATCCCACTTTGGCGTACTTCCCCCGCCATTGGTACACGTCTCGGAGTTCATCCTTGGGATGTGTGTGGCGTGGGGGTTTCGGCGTGGCTGGCATCCACGAATTCCGGTTTTGTTGGGGTTGGTCTGCATGGTGGCGACACTCCTTGGCATTGTCGGGTTGCCTGCGGTGTTCCCTGGAAGCGTCGTTGCGCACATCGTTACTGGGTTCGGCACCGAAATATTTACTGTGGCCTGCGCTCTCGCGATTGTTGCGATCGCTCAGCGAGCGATCGACGGCCGCCGTTCAGCGTTCGCGTGGCGCGTTCAGGTAAGGCTTGGCGAATGGTCGTACGCGTTCTATTTGGTTCACGCAACGGTGATGTACTCAGCACTCGCGCTCTTTGGTTCTCAGGCGCGATCCTGGACAAACCTTTGGTGGTACGCACTCCTGTTGGGTGTCGCCATCGCGGTTGCCGCAGCACTTCACCACTGGGTGGAGAAGCCGCTGGAAACACGGATGCGCGCGTGGAAAGATAATCGTTCTGGCCCAAAAACACGGGGGCCCCGTGAACCACGAGGCAAGCAGCTGTCAGGGAGCGCAGTGTTGTCGGGGGATGCCGTGCTGTCAGGGGACGCCGCGCCGTCGGAGGACGCCGCGCAGCGGGTGGAGCGAGTATCCGGCTCGGCGCTACCCGATCAGGAAGCGCCCTGAGGCCGGCGCTTGTTACGCGGGATCATCATTACCAAATACCCAGCCGCCAGAGTTCGCAGGGGAGCTTGCCTGTGCAGCAGGAAGAATGGGTTGCGCGGGAGCAACACGGCAAGGGACGCGAAATGTCGCCGCTTTGCCATCAGTTTCGGGAGATCGTCGCCGGGCGAATCAGGATACCCCGGCGAGTCCGCGGTCGCTGCGACGAGAACTTCCTGGTCGATTCGGGAAAGCAATCGGAGTGCCTTCGGTGCAACCCGTAGCAGCCGATTCAATACTTCTGCAAGGGCAGCGTGTTCCTCGCGCGTCCACGGTTTGAGTTGAACTCGAGCAAAGATCGCATCGAAAACATGGATTCGAATTATCTTCACAACAATGGCTAGGCGTGCACTGTCGCTAAGTTCCGCAAACCACGGGGTGTCAATTATTTCGTTGAGAAACCTAAAGTCCTTGTCTATTGTTCGGGAAGCATGGGTGACGCGATCTTCGGCGTCATTGTGGCCCTTATAAGTTGGTCCAAAGCGATCGAAGGCAATCTTCTCCTTAGAAAACCACATCCTTGTGACGTACGCGAGGTCTTCACCCGACTCCAGGCCCTCAGTGAACCGCAATTGTCCAAATGCCTCCCGCGAGATGATTCCCAGAGGCGCACTGCGGTAGGCGAGTCGATCTTTAACCGGATTCAACACCCCGGATTTCAGAATACGGATCGGTGGCGAGGATTCAAAGCCGCGCCCTACGTAATAAATCCTGGCGATGACCATTGCGGCATCGACTTTTCGCTGAAGCGCCAGCCAGGAATCGATGGCACCCGCTTCCAAGGAATCGTCGGACCCCAGTACCGCGAAGAACGGAGCAGTGGAACTTGCAATTCCGAAATTGAACGGCCCGGCGGGACTGTGAATTCCGTCGCGGAATTCAAGGAGTTTCACTCGTGGGTCTGATGCCCACTGCCCAAGTTGGTTGGTGATCTCGTCGGGCGCTATGTTGTGCGCGACAACCCACACGTTGATTGCGGCAGCGTTGTGGTCGAGAATCGAGGCAACCGCTCGCGCAATGGGTCGGGTTTCGGTGTGCACCGCAATAATGACATCAACGAGCGGTTCCATTATTCCTCAAATTCTACAAGACACGATCCAACGGAATTACCGACTCACTTCTATCCAGTGCGTCCGGAGCACTCGAGAGCTCATCTCTCCAGAGTGCACCGCGTCGACAAACACCGGTCCGGCCTGCGCCAGTTGCGACATTCGACCTGGGTCGGCGATGAGCGCGGAAATGACCTCGCCAATATTATCTGGCACGGCTTCCACGATGGGCAGGTGGAGTCCCGTCAGTGTGTGAATCGTGTCACGCACGTCGGGCAGCACGTGGCCAAGGACTACCCGCCCGGCAGCCATCGCCTCGCACGCCGCCACACCGTAGGAACCGACGCGAAATTGGTCAAGCACGATATCGGCCGTAGTGATCTTCTCCGGCATCTGGGCCGCCGCGATGCCAGCAAGAAGGCGATATTCAATCGTGCCTGCTCGCTCAAGCGCTCGCAACGGCCCGTCAATCAAATGGGTTCCTTTGCCCTCACCACTGCTGGGGATGTGCGCAACAATTGGTCGCGAGTCGGCAGAGGGCACCCGATCCGAGTGCCAGAGCGAACTGTCGACGACGACGGGACACCATTGCGCGTAGGGTACATCGCTCAGCAAGTCCGGCGTTGAAACGAATACTGGGCGGTCCATTCTCCTTAGCAACTCGAGATTGCGATCTGCGTCTTCCTGTAGCGCGGCCGTCAGTTTCGAGTCGTCAGCAAACGGTGACCACCGAGTGCGCGCAATGTTTGCCCGAGGGGATCGGGCATCAGTGCCGTGGCTGAGAAAAGCTACCGATACTCCGCGGCGCTCGAGCTCGACTGCTTCTCGGGCCACATCGCGACCGAACATGCTTCCAAATAATGGTCGTTCGGCCTCGAACAGGACATGAGTAAATTCACTGACCGCATCAAGCTCCGAACCCTGCCAGGCTGAGGAGTGGTTGTAGAAGGCGAGCGGAACCGCAGTATCTGCGGGGAAGTTGTAACCACCGGGCAACTTGACTTCCATGTTCCTGGCACCGATGCGGGGGCTCGATTTTTCCAGTGCACGGGCCCAAAGATAACCCTGAGCGGCGTAGTTCGTTGGGCCAATGTAGACCCTCACCTGTGTGCTGGGAACGTTGGTTGCCTGAGGCGGGCGGGCGGACCGCCCTCCGCCGAGTAAAGATGATGCCAGTCGCCCGATGAGACCGTCGGGATTCTTCGCGGCCGACGTGACCAGCGAATTAACCCAGTCAGGAAGTTTGGCACGATTCCTCACGATTCGGTCCGCGACATTCGTGGCCAACCCCGTGAGAATCTTCACCGGGTGCCAGCCCTGGTGGCATTCGTGGCTTCCGCGATATCCACGATTTTCGAGGCGACGGCGTGCAGGGAATGTCTGGCCTGCGTCCAGTTGCTGAGTTCCTGTCGCTCGGTTGTTGACAGCGGGTTGTCCGCGAAGTCGAGGAGAGCACGGTATATTGCTCCGATCTCGTAGGGTACGGCTGCTCCGCTGCGCTGTGACTGATTCGCATTCTCCAGGAAACCAGCAGTTGGACCGGGCCCAGTGAAGATGACGGGGGATCCCGCGGCAAGAGAAGAGTATGCCTTCGATGTGAACGCGTAGTCGTACCCGACGCCGGGCTTGAGGCTGGCGAGAGAAGCGATAGCAGACGAAAGCATCGGGGACAGCCGCGCCGCGGAAACGGGGGAGTGGAACTCGACCCCATTCACCCCGAGTTCTCGAACTCTGCGCTCCAGGTTCGCACGTTCGGTTCCATTCCCAACAAACAGCAAACGGCAGCCGGGCCGGTGCTCAGCGAAGCGGGCAAAAGCGTCTATGAAGACTTCGGCACCATGCAAGTCAGAATAGGTTCCGGCATAAATGAAATAGGGAGACTCGACTGGGTCAAGCGATTTTGGATAGGCGAACACGCGCGTATCTGCACCGAAACCCGTAACGGCAACGGGCGTATTAATTCCCAGCTCCTTGAGTCGACTTGCCACGCCGGAGGAAATCGTTACCGCGTGGGTCGCCCCTCGTATTGCAAATTTCTCGACGCAACGGAGCAAGAAAAGGACCACCTTTGACGAAGTTGCGGTGACGGCGGCATCCGACCAAATGTCTGCTACATCATAGATGTAGGGTCGGCGAAGCAGCGCTGTGGCAACCCTCACTATTGCCCCTGTCGTAGGCGGTGGTTCCACTAGATAGAGGTCGGCTCTCCGCTGAAACAAGAGTCGCACGCAAAGCGGCAGGTCAAAACTTAGGTATTGGAGATAGCCGCGAACGTAGCCACTTCTATCGCGCAGAACTGGAGCGCGACGGACGCGCACACCCGGCGGGTCGCTGTATATCGCGCCCGCGGTCGGCTTCGTCGTCAGTACCGTGACCTCGTGCCCTCGCTCGTTGAATTCTCGCGCAAGCTCCTCCAGCGCAGCAGATGCGGCGGAAGGTTCAGGGGAATAGATTCTGCTCACAATTGAAATGCGCATTGATGTGGGCCACTACACCGTCAGGAAAAATTGCTCGAGTACTCGCCGTGAAAACCGCCCATCGTGCATCGTGTCAACGAATGTGGGACCGTTTGCAGCGATCGCTGCATAATATTCTCGTCTCAATGCAATGTCGCGCAGTACTTCTTCAAGAGAGTCAATGGTGGCTTCGACGATAGGCAGCTCTTGCCCGGACTGATTGGCCACGACGTCGCGCACCTGGTTGCTCACGTGCGAGACGACCAACCGACCGGCCGCCATCGCTTCGCACGCGGCAACACCGTAATCGCCGACCCGGAACTGGTCGAGGACAATGTCCGCGGCAGCCACGAGCCCGGGCATTTCCGCCTGCTGTCGGCCCAGTACGTGAACGTATTCGATGACGCCATCATCGTTCAGACGGCGCATTGCGTCATCGATCAATATCGATCCCTTCTGCAGAGGATGCGATGGTACGTGCATTACTCGGAGTCGTTCACGTTGCAGCGCCGGCTCGGTGGTCCGCCACAGTGACGCATCAATAACGACCGGTAGCAGGTGAGCGTAGGGCACGTCGAGCAGAAGACCAGCGGTAGAGACGAATGTCGGCGCTCCAACATCGTCCAGAAGTTGGCGATTCTTCTTCACCTCTTTTTCAAGTGTAGGGATCGAGGTCCAGCTGTCATCGGAGAAGTACGACCAGGGTTCACGTGCTCGGTGAGCGCTTGGCAGGCGAATGTCAGTGCCGTGGCACACCATGCCGACCTTCACACCGCCAGCTCTGAGAACATCAACCTGGCGCTTGACATTGTGGTTGTACATTCCGCCAAGCACTGGAAACTGCGCCTCAAACATCACGTGGGTGTAGTCGTCAACGAGCGCATTCAGAAGGTCACGCTGCCAGCGGCGGGAATGCGTCATGGTGCGCCACGGAACCGTGTAGTCCGCATCGTAGCGAAATACATTGTTTTCCGAGGAGACGAGGTTGAGCGCACGAATCTCCGAGTTCTTCTCAACAGCGCGGGCCCACTTGTACCCTTGTCCGGCATAGTTCACTGGCCCGATGAACAGTCGAATCGGGGTATCGAGAGGCAGCGTCGGTGGCGAAGGAATTGCGACACCCTGCATCCGATCAACGGAACTCGCCACCAAATCCCGCACAGGTTTGGGCAGGGCCTCCCAGACGACCTTAACTGGGGTGTGCACCGGGCGGTCAACTCTCTCTCTCGAGTTACAAACGGTTTTCGTCCAGCCACTTGCTCATCAGGACAGATGCACTCAGCCGGCCGTCATGGACATTGCGAATGAAATCCTGACTCTTTTCGCCAATTGTCTTCACTAGTGTTCGCTCACTGGCAAGTCTTCGCAGGACTCGTTCCAGAGTATCAGGAGTGGCTTCGACGATCGGAAGCCGATGCCCGGCGATGTCTTCGACGGATTGCCTCACTTCGTCGATCACGTGACCGATGACCAGGCACCCCGAAGCCATCGCCTCACAGGCGGCGACGCCATAGGACCCAGCACGGAACTGATCGAGGACGATGTCGGCATCAGCGAACACTGCGGGCATTTGCGCGCTATGAACTCCTGTTACCAATCGAAATTGGATGATGCCTTCGTCCTGTAGTTTTTCAAGAATTGGCAAGATCAAGTTCGTACCCTTGAGTGCCGACACGGAAGGTGTGTGCGCCACTCGAAGTGGCCGATCTGGCGGCACCGTCTCGCTTCGTGGGGACGACCACTGTTCGGGGTTGACGACCACCGGACACCAGGTTGCGGCCGGGACATCGGCCAGAAGATCCGGCGTCGAAACGAAGACGGGAAGGCCGAATCTGTCCAGCAGCTCTTTGTGACGCTTCGCGAGGCTTTCAAGCCGAGGCACGTAAACAGAGGGTTCACGATAGGTAGACCATGGGGTCGCCGAAATATGACGACTCGGCAACCGGATATCGGTTCCATGGCACATGAAGGCAACACTTACGTCGCTCTTCAACAGCGCATCGATCTGGCGACCAACGTCTCGACCCAATAGTCGCCCGAACGGGGGTTCCTCTGCTTCGACGAGCACGTGAGTGGCAGTACGTGCTGCCAGGAATTGCCTCTGCTGCCAACGACGGTCATTCTGGTAGACGGCTACGGGCACGACAAGGTCGGCGGGGAAATCAAAGCCGCCAGGAACATCGATGGCCATATTGCGGACAGCAATTGAGGGAACCCGCTGTTCCAGGGCGCGCGCCCATTCTCGAGCCTGACCCGAGTAATTTACCGGTGCGATGAGAAGGCGCTTCTGTGAATCAGGGAAGGTCGTCACCGGGTATTGAACGCAGGAATCTGGCCGCCCGAGCCGCAGAGCCGCAATGCGCCCCAGCAAGCCCATCGGGTGGTCCGCTATGTGATCGATCACTGAGTTGACCCACCGCGGCAACCGATTGCGGTCAGCGAGCCTCTGCCTGAGTCGCCTGATCAATTCACGTGACTCCTGCTCGCTTGAGTGCCACGCACGCGTCACGCCGTTGATTTTTCAGAGGACAGCCCAGGAGCTTTCACCGTAGATCGCAACCCTGCCTCTTCTGCCAGACCTGCGAGCGAAACCTGCTCGGCAAACGCGGGCAACGCCTTAGCCAACTCTGAGAATGTCCCTTTGCCGATGATTCGCCCGTCTTCAAGGTAACAAACCTGGTCGTAATCCTTAATGGTCGATAGCCGATGCGCGACGGTAATGAGAGTCACTTCACCGCGCAAATTACGAATCGAGTGCGTGATGTTGTCTTCGGTCTTCGTGTCCAGGGAGCTCGTGGCTTCGTCAAGCACCAGAACCAGAGGGTCGGAGTAGAGTGCGCGTGCAATGCCGAGTCGTTGCTGCTGACCACCGGAGAGAGAGAATCCACGCTCACCAATGCGTTCATCGATCCCGTTGGTTCGCGACCCGACCAGAGATGTGAGCTTTGCTTTCTCGAGAGCGTCGATGACTCTGGCGCGGTCGAAATTGTTGTCCCAGGTGAGGGCAACGTTTTGCGCAATCGATCCGTCGAACAACGCGACGCGTTGCGGGACGTATCCGACTCGGTCTCGCCAGGCCCGAATAACATCGGTCAACGGCAGTCCATCAATGCTGATTTCCCCGCCTGTGGGAACACTGAGGCCGAGGATCAGGTCAATGAGGGTGGACTTTCCGGCACCGGACGGACCTACGATACCCAGCGAACTCCCCAACGGGATGTCAAGGTCCAGCCCCTTCAACACGTCGTCACTCGCGCGCGGATAGCGAAAGGTGACCGTGGAGAGTCGGAGCAATTTCGGGTCTTTCGGTAAGACCCCGGCATCCACAGTTGACGTCATCGACGACACATTCTTTTCGGCACTGATCAGATCGTGAATCACATCAGTCGCGGTGGGGATTGACGCCGTGGACTGCACAATATTTGCCTGGATTGACGTGATCGCAGGGATAAGTCGAAATCCTGTTGCGGCAAAAAGCGCCACGGCTGCAGCGGCGCCCTGCACGCCGGACGTGAGGAATGATGCCGTGCCGATGAGAAGGAACCCCCCGATGAGTGCGGCCTCGAAGGCATAGACCGGAATGATCTGCAGGAAAGAACCGTTTCGGCGTGCACGCACCGAATGTATTCTGCTCTCGGTCACGACATCCGAGATCTGGTCGAGGCGGTTTCGCAGACTAAGTTCCTTGAGCGCATCGACCATTTCCGTCATAAGGATTGCTACCCGGTAGCTGAAGTCGCGGTTCACCTGACCCGCTTCGAGCGAACGCTTGATGACAACTTTGTTTACGATCAAGGCGACGAGTGACAGGTAGCTCAAGGCGATAATGGCGGTAACCGGATCGGCGATCACAAGCACACTCAGGATGAGCACGAAAGTCGCGATTGCACTCGGGATCATTGTGAGGGGAAGTATGAAACCAGCAACGGTCGCCGCAATTCCGGCATCTGCGATCCTGGTAATTTCGGCAACACTTCTTTTCGACCGCTCCTCCCAACTGGAATGGATGTAGGCGCTAAAAAGGCGCTGGCCGATTTGTAGCTCGTACTTCGCGAATTGTTTGGTGGCGACCCAGTGCATGGCGACGGCCGACGCGCTCTTGGCGATAATCAATGCGCAGGCAACGATGATCAGCAAGGGTGCGGCAGAAGGTGGAAATTTGCCGAAAACGGGCAGTGAAATTGAGCTGCCACTGATCGCGGGCGTAATGGTAAAGGCAAGAAGTGCCATTGCGGCGACATCGAGAAGCGTGAGCGCACTCGTCATGACCATGTACCAGACGAAAAATTTCCGGGCACCCGCGGGCAGCAAGGGCATCAAGGCACCGAGCGTCGACCGTATTCGTTTCATTTGCGAGTCAGACTATCAGCGACAACACCCGCTGATTCCGCAGGTCGGGCCTTGTCGCAGTCCATATACCCTGTTCTGAAGGACATAGGGCGCAAATTGAATCCGGCTATGCTCAAGTGGGGCTAGTGGATAGAGGGAAGCTAGAAAAATGAGACCCGAAAGAAAGGCTACCGATGACTAAGGAGGATGCCCTCAAGGCTGCGTTCGTTGCAGGTTTAGGTATCGACCCCAATAGCGACTTCGACTCATTGACGTATCGCGGCATTGACGAATGGGATTCGGTCGCTCACATGCAACTCATCAGCGAGATCGAGGATGCCTTTGGGGTGATGCTGGAGACCGAAGATGTCCTCGGGCTGAGCAGCTATCAGGCGGCAAAGGAGATCCTCAAGAAGTATGGGGTCGATGCGTGAGTTTGATTGACTTGAGTGGGAAAGTTGCGTTGGTATCGGGTTCATCCAGAGGAATTGGGTGGAGTGCGGCCGAACTTCTTGCCTCGAACGGTGCAACCGTTGTAATTCACGGGAACTCTGACAGTTCAATAATTGATGCCCGCGCCGCCGAACTGAGAGATCGTTTCGGGGGTGAGCACTCCGGCTTTCAAGCGGATGTTCGCGACCCGAACCAAATTCGTGGCGTGGCACGAAGCGTCTTTGCGAAATTCAAACGTCTGGACATCCTCATAAACAATGCAGGAATCCTTGACGATGCCTTAATTGGCATGATTTCGGATGATGCGATTGCGAAGACCTTTGAGGTTAATACACTTGCCGCAATTCATTTCCTTCAGGCAGGTGCGCGCCTAATGAAACGTCACCACGGCGGTTCAATCGTCAACGTCTCGTCAATAGTGGGGATCGAAGGAAACCCTGGTCAAATTGTCTACTCATCTTCAAAAGCTGCACTAGTTGGACTTACAAAGTCGGCAGCGAAGGAACTGGCGCCCGCACAGATACGCGTCAACGCCATTGCGCCAGGATTCATCGACACCCAAATGGCACGACAGCTCCCAGAGGCGATCTTTGCGGAACGAGTCGCATCCATCGGCATGGGACGAATAGGAACGGCAGAAGATATTGCGAAAGTAATTCTGTTTCTGTCGAGTGACCTGTCCAGTTACGTGACCGGTCAGATAATTGGCGTGAATGGCGGAATGATCATCTGATGCATCTACCCTTTCTGGGCCAGCGAGGCTCGAATATTGCCCTAGTAGACTCTGCATCGGGACGTCAATGGACCTATGACGAACTCGATGAGGAGGTATCACTCCGGGCCGAGGCGCTCAGCACCGGCGGGGGTGTCGTCGTACTTCTCTGCATGAACCGAGTCGAAACGGTCTTCGACTATCTGGCAGCTCTAACGGCGGGACCCGCCCCGAATCTGCTCCTGCCGGGCTTTGACCCCCAAACGCCCAAGTACACTCTAGACACGTGCTCCCCCGGGTGGGGGTGGGGGTCGCCCGCGGGGGGCCCACGCCGGACGATTGGGAGCGCCCCCGCCGCGACCATGCCATGGCCAGCATATCGACGCGCCTGGGACAGGCTGCTGCGGATAATCCTGCTGTCGTATCCCCCGCCGCGCTCGATCCCAACGCCCTCCCTCAGAACGGCACGGCCAATGCA
>CALMSL010000154.1 GCA_937872445.1 uncultured Microbacteriaceae bacterium
CGGCGCATCGGCCATCTCTACCCGAAGGCGACGCTGCCCGACGGCACGAAGGCGACCGTCATCGCCTGGATCTGGGCCCGCACCGTCACCTGCCCGAACCCGGCATGTGGGATTGAGATGCCGCTCGTCCGCTCCTGGTGGCTCGGGAAGAAGAAGGGCAAGGAAGCCTACGTCGTCCCGAAGGTCGTTGGAGGCCGAGTCGAGTTCGAGATCGGGCGCGATCCGAAGGCGGGGCCGACACCGGCAACTGATGGAACGGTGGGCCGTCAGGGTGCCGTCTGCATTTCCTGCGGGGCCGCAGTCTCCCTTGACTATGTCCGGGAGGCGAGTCGGAATGTGGGTCTCGGCAGCCAGATGATGGCAACCGTCGCGCTTGGTGACCGTTCGAGGGCCTATGTCGCCGCGGACGCCGCTCAGGCATCTGCTGCGGCCGTCCCCGAGCCGGATGATGTGCCGCCCGGGGAGCTCTTCGATTGGCCCGGACGAATCAACGTCTACCGATATGGGCTGACCAGGTTCAGCGACCTGTTCAGTAACCGACAGATGACCGCGCTGACGACCTTCAGCGACCTTGTCGCCGAGGCACGCGAGCGCGTCCTGGCAGACGCCGTTGCCGCGGGGTTCTCTGAAGGCACTCGTCTCGAGTCGGGCGGTACCGACGCAACCGCCTACGCCGATGCGGTTGCAACCTACCTGGCGTTCCCGATCAGCCGAATGGCGAACAAGCTCTCGTCGCTCTGTAGCTGGGACTCGAGCCCGAAGATGGAATCAGTTCGTGGCTTGTTCGCGCGACAGGCCATCCCGATGGCCTGGGACTTCGCGGAAGCGAATCCTTTCGCCGGTTCCGGCGGGGATTTCACCGAAGACACCGAGTGGGTGGTAAGGGTCATTGAGCGGCTTCCGGCGTCGAAGCCCGCCGAAGCAAGCGCCGCCGACGCCGCGTCACGGAACTACAGGAACTTCCTGATCTCAACCGACCCCCCGTACTACGACAACATCGGGTACGCCGATCTATCTGACTTCTTCTACGTGTGGCTGAGGCGAACGTTGCGTGCAGAGCACGACCAATTGCTCAGCACCATGCTCGTGCCGAAGGCAGAGGAACTCGTTGCGAATCCGTGGCGACACGGTGGTTCCGAAGGTGCCAAGCACTTCTTCGAGACCGGGTTTGAGCATGTCTTCGAACACGCGAGGCAGTCGGCATCGGACGACTACCCGATCGCCGTCTATTACGCGTTCAAGCAGTCTGAGACCGATGAGGGGGGTGAAGCTTCGACCGGGTGGGAGACGATCCTCGGCTCCATGGTCCATGCGGGCTGGAGTGTTACCGCTACTTGGCCAGTCCGTTCGGAGCTCAGCAATCGGATGATCGCCTCCGGTTCGAATGCCCTCGCCTCCTCGGTCGTCCTCGCTCTCCGCCCCCGTCCTGAAGGCGCTCCGATCACCGACCGCCGCGGATTCATTGCGGCGATGAAGCGGGAGCTTGGGCCTGCGCTGCGCGAGTTACAGCAGGGTGGGATCGCGCCCGTCGATCTGCCCCAGTCGGCGATCGGGCCGGGCATGGCGGTGTTCTCCCGCTACGCGAAGGTGATCGAGTCGGACGGCTCAGAGATGACGGTGCGATCGGCGCTCTCCCGTATCAACGAGGTGCTGGATGAACTGCTGACCGAGCAGGAGGGAGACTTCGATCCGACGACCCGGTTCGCTATTGCCTGGTATCGCAGCAACGGCTACGACGCCGGGGCGTTCGGCGATGCCGAGAACCTGGCGAGAGCCCGAGCGACGGCGGTCTCGGCGATGGAGCGCGGCGGCATCCTGAGTGCCCGCGCGGGCAAGGTGCAGCTCTACCGTCCCGTCGACCTGCCCGACGACTACGACGTGACGACTGACCAGCACACCTCGGCATGGGAGGCGCTCCAGCACACGATCCGCATCCAGGAGACCAAGGGCATCCCGGCGGCAGGAGCGTTCCTGTACGACGCGAGCCGTCGCTCCGATGGCGCGGTCGACCTCGACCTCGTGAAGGAGCTGGCCTACCTGCTGTTCCAGGTCGCGGAGAAGAACGGCTGGACGAAGGACGCTATCTCCTTCAACGGCATCGCCACGTCCTGGTCGGAGCTGCTCGACTCCGGGCGGACGGCTGCGCCTGTCAGCACGGCCACGACGCTCGACTTCGACGCGCTCGACGAGTAGCAATGGCGATACGCGACGCCGACCGCAAACTCCTGTGGGGACGAGCCCACAATCGGTGTGCAATGTGCAGGCGGCCGCTCACGGCGCAGGCTGAGTCGCCGCATCTGGGTGGGCTCGTGCTCGGCGTAGAGGCACACATCATTGCGCAGAGCGAGGCGGGGCCTCGGGGTGATGCTGGCGCGCGGGATGCGATCGACGCCTACTCGAACCTCATCCTCCTATGCCCGGAGGATCACAAGAGGGTCGACGACCAACCTGATGTCTACCCCGCCGACCGCCTGCGGGAGCTCAAGAGCGCGCACGAGCGTTGGGCAGAGGATCGGCTCGACGGAGTGCCCGGATTTCAGGCAATCAAGGTAGTTCGTGGAGACGACGAAGACTCGATTCCGTTTACACCTCTGCTGTCTGGCACTCAGGTATGGAACACCGTAGCTGGTGCTGGATTCTTCAACCTCATCCCAATCGACGACATCCATGCGGCAGACCGAGTTGATGCCGGAGACGAGTTTCTCGATGCGATAAAGGACTGGGGAGAGATTGCGGGCGAGATCGACTCCCTGACCCAGCGGCGGGGTGCTCTCCGCAGCATGACCGAGCTGCTTGAAGGGCTGTGGGCTCTCGACGGGTTCGCGTGGGGTCGACGCCTGACGAATGCCACGTCGCCGCAAC
>CALMSL010000155.1 GCA_937872445.1 uncultured Microbacteriaceae bacterium
TTCGCACACACGAGAAAAGGCCCGACAGTCGCACGGACTTTCGGGCCTTCTCGGTGGTGCTGTGGTTGCGGGGACAGGATTTGAACCTGTGACCTCCGGGTTGTGGCGCATGGTTTTCGGCACTTATCAGTAGAGCCTAAAATCCCTGATGAAAGGGCCTTTTCGTGACTTGGTCGAGATTCTTGTTAGTGGCGAATTGGGCTCCAATGTGGCGAGTCAACGTGGCGAGTTGGGGGGAGGACTCTCAGGGGGTTTTCCCGCGGTCTTCTGGGCTCTTTTCCACACCTGTGCTCGGGTCGAGTGCCGCGGGCTCATTCAACTCAGTCCTCAGTCCCCTCAGTCCGCTCTCTGAGTCAACATTGTCGGTCTCCGCCAAGAACTCCTCGAGGTCGCCTGGCTCGGGTGGCTTCTCATCTGAGGCGACTCGACGCATAGGGCGATCCTAGATCAGGTCGGCGGCTCACAATAGGCTTCGAACGTGGCCTACTCCATCGATGACTTGCGCAACTTTGGCTTCGTGGGCTTCGCACCGTTCCGGACTTGGGCCAAGGGCATGATCATCAAGCCGGGTGAGCCGGACGCGGAGGGCGTTTACGCGATCGTGCGGGAGTCAATGGCACGGCCGATGTTCACTGAGGAAGACCACTCAAAGCCGCGTGTGACGATCCGGACTGCGGTCGAAGCAGCAGAACACTGGGTGCCCGGCGTCCAGGTTCTCTATTTTGGAAAGGGACCGCTCCGACGGGCGACGAGTCGCAAGCGGGACGGCCTCGTACAGAGGATTTACGAGTTCCAGCAGCACGGATACGCAGGCGGTGCAAATCACTATGGCGGAAAGTTGGTCTGGCAGATCGGTGACGCGGACCAACTTCTCATTGCCTGGAAGCTCCTCCCCGAAGGCACGAGCGAAGCCGTCGAGAGCGGCCTGATTCTCGGATTCAAGGAGACCATGGGCATCCAGCCGTATGCGAATGTAGGCCCACCAAGACGTGGAGCACTGGAAGTAGTACGGTAGGCGCCCGAGTCGTTGCCCAGACCGGACCGCTAGCAAGCTGCCATCAACGGCGCTACGACACTCACAATCATCAACTCGGCGATAACAATACCCTTGGCTACTATTGGACGACCAATTCCGAGGCAATCTGCCCTGCAAATGGTGACACTCCCTCATCAGATGGCAACGACCCGCGGCGAAACGCCCGTCACCTTCGCAGTATTTCAATAGGATGACCTCATGATCCACTTCCACAGACAGAATTTGGTAAGAAAAGGACAACCCCGCACAATTGCGGCTTCAGCTTTCGCACTCCTCATCGTTGCCTCACTTGGTGGGTGCGCTGCGAACCAATCACCCATGTGCTCGCTCAACGTCGTGGATCAAACACAGGCGCAGATAAATGGCGGCCATAAGGAGCCTATTTCACCGACTGCCTTCAGTCGCCAGTTCCTCGCAAACGGGCTAACCGTTGTGTGTGCTGGCGACTACAAACTTTCTCTCGGGAGCGCGCCTTATCCAGCGTCTGTTTTAGTCGTGACGGGGAATGACCCTGTCGCGGCCGTGCAGGCTGCTCTGAACGGCGCAACAAACACTGCCGCAACTTCCGACTATGGCTCTTTCGATGTAGGCGATGATGGAGTAATTGTTAAACGCGTGACCCTCGCCGAGTATCCGGACAGGACAGATCTTTGGGCGATCCAATACTTTAAAGACATCAACAAATAGCTTGCGCACCTCGTTGCCAAAAGAACTTTGGAACTCACCTCTGCCTCGAAGCGTCGATACACCCACTCGGCGAAAGGTAAAGAGGTCAAAGGGTCATCGAACACAGCGAGCTTCTCGCAACACAGGGTAGGACTTTCGGCGCACCAATGAACACCAGGCAACACGGATCACAGAGGTTGCGCGATCCTGTCGGAACGATCAAGCGCACCCTTGCTGCCATGGGTCTGCTGCACGATTAGGTGACATCTGAAGTGGCTAGCCCGGAGGGCTGGCCTGGAAGGATGTCATTATGCCCAAGCCGTTTCCCAAGGAGTTCCGCGACGACGTGGTTCGTGTCGCGCAGCAGCGCGAACCGGAGGTCACTCTCGCGCAGATCGCGAAAGATTTCGGTGTCCATGTCGGGACTCTGGACAAATGGATGCGTCAAGCCCGCATCGAGGATGGCGAGCAGCCTGGCGTGACCCGTGCGGAGAGCGATGAGGTCCGGGAACTGCGCAAGCGCAACCGGCTTCTCGAGCAGGAGAACGAGGTACTCCGCCGTGCTGCGGCGTATTTCGCGCAGGCGCATCTGCCGGGAAAAGGTACTACCCGCTCGTGACAGAGCTCGCCGCTGCGGGGATCCCCGTCACGGTGACGTGCCGGGTTCTCAAGCTCTCTCGTCAGCCCTACTACCGGTGGTTGGCCGACCCGATCACCCAGGCGGAGCGGGTGCAGGCGTATCGCGCGAACGCGCTGTTTGACGCGCACCGGGACGACCCCGAGTTCGGGCATCGTCTCCTCGCGGACGAAGCCGGTGATGCGGGCGAGGCCATGTCGGATCGGACCGCGTGGAAGATCACGTCTGAGAATGGCTGGTGGTCCGCGTTCGGGAAGAAGAAGGGCAAGAACGGCAAGAAGCCCGGACCACCCGTCCACGACGACCTCTGCACTGTCACCGACGAAGACGGCCGAATCCGGCACGAGTTCACCGCCGACAAGCCGAACCAGCTCTGGCTGACCGACATCACCGAGCACAGGACCGCAGAAGGCAAGCTCTATCTCTGCGCGATCAAGGACGCCTTCTCGAACAAGATCGTCGGCTACTCGATCGACTCGAGGATGAAGTCCCACCTCGCAGTCAGAGCGCTCGAAAACGCGGTCGCGATGCGCGGTGACACCGCCGGCTGCGTGGTGCATAGCGATAGAGGATCGCAATTTCGCAGCCGGAAGTTCCTGCGCGCACTGACCCGTAACAGGATGGTCGGATCCATGGGAAGAGTTGCTGCGGCCGGCGACAACGCGGCCATGGAGAGCTTCTTCGCCCTGCTGCAGAAGAATGTCCTCGACCGCCAATCCTGGACCACCCGGCAGCAGCTGCGGATCGCGATAGTGACCTGGATCGAGCGCACCTATCACCGTCGTCGCAGACAGGCCTCATTGGGGCGTTTGACCCCGATCGAATTCGAAGCCATCATGGACACGACCGTCGCACTCGCGGCGTGACTAGAACTGTCACC
>CALMSL010000156.1 GCA_937872445.1 uncultured Microbacteriaceae bacterium
CACGTGATGCAGCCCGGCTACCAGTACAGCAACGAGTTTGCGGTCGGGCTCGACCTCGTGCTGGACTCGCTGGAGGCCGCGCTCGCGATGGAGTTGGGCGCGCAGTGAGTCTGGAGTACGCGGAGAGTCCAACGCAGTGATGTCCGCGGGAGGCGGTTATCCCAGAAGGTCGGCGTGGTGGATCTCGGCCACGTTCGGGTGTGCTCGCAGTCGGTAGCGCAGCGCGTTGTCGCCGTAGGTCTCAAGGATGGGACTGTTGGTCGGGTCGACGGACAGGCCGCGGGCCTCCGCGTGCAGGGCGGGATCGAGTTCGAGCCGCGGCATCGTGGCATCCAGTGCCGGGTTGAAGAAGAACGGGATGGAGATGCGGTCTGTGCCGACCTGCGGCGAGACGACCCGGTGCAGGGTGGCTTTCAGGTAACCGTCAGTGGCGAGCTCGAGCATCTCGCCGATGTTGACGATGAAGGCGCCGGGGATGGATGGCGCGTCGATCCACTCCCCGCCGTGTTCGACCTGCAGGCCGCCCTTGTCGGGTTCGACGAGGAGCAGGGTGAGTACACCGCCGTCGCGGTGGGCGCCAACGCCTTGTTTTGTTACGTCCGCTGACTCGCCCGGGTAGCGGACGATCTTCACCAGCGAGAAGGGGTGGTCGGCGAAGGCGCTGTCGAAGACATCCTCGGATGCGCCGAGCGCGAGCGCCCAGGTGCGCAGGAGGCGGAGGGCGAGGGCGTTGAGTTCGGTGGTCCAGCGTGTGACGGTGGGTTGCAGGTCGGGGAAGTTGGCCGGCCACAGGTTGGGACCTTCGAGGCGCCAATAGTCGGGGACGCCCGCGCCACGCTCGACGGCGGGGCGCTCTTCGCCGATGTCGATCTGTTCCCGCCAGTCGACGTCGCCGTGGGTGAGCTCGCGGCCGATGCGCGTGTATCCGCGGAACTGCGGGCTGTGGATGTTCTCGATCGCGAGCTTCTCCTCCTCGGGGAGCGAGAAGAAGCGGCGGGACACATCCAGGATGTCGTCGATGAGCGCCTGGTCGATGCCGTGCCCGACGAGGTAGAAGAAGCCGACCTCGTGGGTGGCTTGGCGCAGTTGCTGGCGGAATCGCTGTGCCGACTCCTCGCCGTTGTCGAGGGCGGACATGTCGAGGATGGGGAGGGAATCTAGCACCCATCAATCGTTGCAGGTGCGGGTGGTGGCGCGCTGAAAGTTACGTCGGAGGCGAACTGTGAATTGGCTGCTTCCAAAGACCAGAAAGTGGTTCGATTCGACTCGATTGTGAAACATGAGGGGACACGATTTGAGGCAGTTCTGCTTGCATGATGGCTTAGTCAACTAATGAGATTGGTCGACATGTTTCTTCTAGGAAGTGTCATATTAGTGGGGCCCAAGCGGATAACCTGATCCCATGGCGGATTCAGGACGAGTTATAGGCGGGCACTACTTGAATTCGGCGGTGTCGACAGCAAGAGGGAGCGAGCTAGTCGTCCGCTCGGGTTTCAAGGGCCGAAAACTGGATGAAGAGCAAGTCAATGCATGGCAAGAGATTTTGTCGGCGCCGAGGAGCAGCAGGATAAGCACCGTTGGGCAAGCAGTTACCGGCGCCGTACTCCCCCGCTTCCTAGGCAAGGCCGCATCCGCGGCAGTTGGGGCAACGATCGATTCAGCGATGCGCCCTCCCCGCGTTGTTCGCATTGACTGGGCGGACGGCAAAAGGTCCCTCATCAAGCTGCCGAGAAAGCTTTTCACGCATCTAGAGCTCATGCTTCAGAGCCGCCAAGTACCTCCCGTGGAACTCTCATCTGACGCCATCGAGGCGAATGGCACAACCGAAGTCGCACCTACCTTGGCAGAGCAGGCGCTAACGCAGCTGTCGGGGCTGCTCAGAGACAAGCTCCCGACGCCTGTGCCGCGCGAACCAAAACCCCTCGAATCGGCGCAAACTCCGCAACCCGATCTGGAAGAACACCTCACGAAACTTGCCGCACTTCGCGACGCCGGGATTCTCACCGAGGACGAGTTCACGGCGAAGAAGACTGAACTACTGTCTCGTCTCTGAAGTAGGCGAACAAGTCAGCCTCAATCTGACAGCATGATGGCGCGGCCATCAACCGGCTATTAAATTCGCACCTCGCCCCACACAAAATGCCGGTGCTCACGACGTCGCGGATCGCGCGCGCGTTGAGTTCGCGGCGTCTCGCTTGAAGTCGTGTTCGGCGTCCACATGATCCACGCTACCCACTACGGAGTATCCAATAATGGGCCAGTCGCGAGTGAACTGCGTTCGGTCAGATCGCCTGACCACTTCTACGAGAATACGCGCACTTACTCGGATCGCGAGTGGGCAGAGTGCCAACTCAAGTCGTCAGACGTTCAGCGAAGTTGTAGGTGCCTACTTCGTTTGATCACTCACGCGCAGTGCTCGCAAATGCGCGTTGAATGTCGGGAGATCTAGGGACTCCGTACTCGGTCCCTTTCGAATGAAGAACTCGAATGGTTTGTTGTTCTCGCGCCGAACAAAACTACGGGCTTCCCGCGCCACTACATTAACGAGAACGACCAACCTGGAATCAATTTGGGTCGCTACCATTTCGACATAGGGCAAGATTGCCGCGCCCTCGAAGAAGCGGCCTCGAATTAGAGAAAGCAAGTGAAGTTGCCACTTGTCGAAGTTCCAACCTTTCAATTTCATGTCTAGGGCAATTCCCTCACATGCCTCTCCGTCGTCATTGATCCCAATGAGTAGTTGGCCGCCACTTCCATTCAAGAATGCACATATCGTCTTTAGTACCTCACCAGGGAGGGACGGAACGTCCACCAACGTCCCGCTTTGAGACCATTCGCGCATCGAGCAAAACAAGGAGCTTTTAAACTCGATTGATTGACTTTCTCCTTCATCTCGAATCCTATTTACACGGGCAACTACAGTTGAAACGTCGGTTGCGTGGCGGAGTACTCTGCCACTCAAGATAGTTCCTTGATCAAGTGAAGGCTCTAGCTCCAGCTGGAACGTAGCCACAAACTTTTGAACTTCCAGCGCGACAGTCAGAATGTCGGCG
The DNA here is from genome assembly GCA_937872445.1 of uncultured Microbacteriaceae bacterium. GTDB lineage: Bacteria > Actinomycetota > Actinomycetes > Actinomycetales > Microbacteriaceae > Terrimesophilobacter. Next base: position 3,054 of record CALMSL010000156.1, read on the forward strand.
CCAGCAAGGTCCAGTATTGCGGCCATCGATTCAAGAGTGGTCTCAACCCCACCATTGTGAGCGAGAGCTACAAGTTGCCCGACTTCAGGTTGAACTTGAATCGACATTCTGGCTCAGAGACGCACTGTGCAACGACTAACCAGATATTCAGCAATTTGGCTAGCTCTGTCTTCCCAAAACTTAAGGGGGTCCGGAACTGGCGCGGTCAATGCACTAAACGCCACCTCCGAAATGAAATGTGTGCCCAGTCGAGCACTCGCGACTTCGTAATTAACTTCTCGAGAAGCCAAAGCCTGTCCCGGCGTTTTTGCTCTCCACAGATTGTTGCTCTCCCTAGTCAACGGCGTGAGATTTGCAACCGAACGTACATAGTCGAACTCCGACTTGTTGGAGTCAAGCACTTCACCAAGTGCACCGTGTTGATTGTTCGCACACCACGCCTGCGGGTAAATGTGATGAAGTTCCACCGGTTTGGCACTTGGGAAAACAATTGAAACGTCAGGGTCGAGTAGATCTACCCTTGGTCGCGTTCTAACTGGTAAAGTCAGCGCCCGCCCGAGCGCGCCCGCGGGCTTGGTGTGTAGTAATTGTTCAAATAGATTGCCTTTCGTAGGCATTTCCATCCGCATTTGCTTTTCAAGAGCACTATTGACATTGGCGGCCCATCCGTTCGCGTTGGCTGACTTGGCACGCAAAAACAAGAGTTCCTTCAATGCCTTCATATCTGTCGCGCTTTGACTAAGAAAACCCTGGTCATAGCGGCCTGTAAGTGAATTCCGCCAGAAGAATGCGCCAAATAGCGCATTTAATTCCTTCTCAGTCCATTGCCCTGAGAACCGACTGTCGTGATCCATGTACCAGCGTAAAGCGACGTACATTGCCACCGTAACCGGGTAAGGGCAATCGAGGAGTGGGAAACTGGAGCTGCTCACGCACTCTTGAAAGTCACCCACGTAACCAGCGATAGCGGGTGCGTGCTCGACAAATTCCTTCCAAAATTCGGCCGGTGTTGCCAGCAAATCTCCAGCTTTAATCGAAGAGATTGTGGAAACTTTCTTCGTTCCCCCGACCGCTCTCGGGCTTGGCTTCTCAGAATCGAGAGCAACGTAGCATGCGGTGGCGATCTGCGCCACAATCTCGGGTCGGTTGGTCTTTGATGCCCAGCCAACAGCCCCCTCACGCTGACCCAGATCGTCAATCCATTCCCGCAAAAGGATTGGGTTCTCGTCGTCGACGGTGTCGTTATAGAGCCAACTATGTAGCAGATCGACCGTCGATACCTTGGTCCCTGTGGTGTTGAGCGTTTCAAAAATTTCGCAAATTTCCCCGAGGTTGTAATCGGCTGGCACAATGTACACGGCAAGGACAGTGTCGTTGATACCTTGAAACGCCTTCCTGAGAATTGAATCTCGCCTTTCCAACTCGTCTGGGTCAGGCAACCCATTCCCTGGATAGTGATCCGGGTTGCGAATTGCTTGAATATAGTCAAGCCATTGTCCCATCAAGCTTTTCCCGGGGTCCGTGGCCAGCGGAAACAATCCCGCCCCAATGCAAACGCTTAGCTGGTCATAGTTCTTGGACTTTACTTCGGCATCGCGGATATACTTCACGCGCTCGCTCGAGTCTTGATGAGTAACGTCCAGAAAATACCGGCCGGAAAACCGCCGCCTTGCATCGGTGGCTCGCAGACCTCCAAAAACCATAGCTAAGGCAGTAGCGCGTTGACGGCCGTCGAGCACGGCGTAAAACTTCTTTGGCCGATCATCGGTTGACGCCAATTTGACGTCCACTGACTCACCATTGACTGTGTCAGGAATTGATGCAGGGACTAGCCGGAGATCGCTATCATCCGGTTGTTCCCAAAGAGTCGCCATGCCTATCGGTCGAGCTTCAATTACGGACAACGCCAGGCTCGTGACATCAGCTTCGGACCATACGAAGTCTCGTTGAAAGGCGGGAACAAGCCATGTATTAGCTCTGAGAAAGTCCAATACCCCCGAAATACTTGTGGACTCAACAATCAGCGTACCCAAATTAGCCTCTCATGTTAGCTTGCCACGACCCTACTCCAATGTGGACGCGCCAATCAGTATCAGCAAGTTTGACGCCACCTAAACGGAATTATGCTTCGCTTCGTGATTGCAGTGCCCCTGGAGGGAGTCGAACCCCCAACCGTTTCCTTAGGACGGAACTGCTCTTCCATTGAGCTACAGAGGCTGGT
>CALMSL010000157.1 GCA_937872445.1 uncultured Microbacteriaceae bacterium
ATCCGTCACGGACAGTTCGGCGGGAGGGTGCGAGCCGGCGCCTGTGACCCGGTGCTCTTCCGAATGTCGCCGGTGCGTCGTATCTTGGTAGATGAGGCGGATTTCTCCTTGATATGACGCTCCTCGGGGCAGGCCGCAAGGCCACTCACACACGCACCGCCTCGGACGATCCGTCGCGCATGTGAGAGGAACCCCCCGTCATGATCCGCCAGCTCTGGAACCTCAGCGTCCACACCCGCGCATTCCTGCGCCGCTACATGCCCACCAACATCCTCCTCGACGCCATCCGCACCCGACGAGGACTGAAATGGGGCGTGCCGGCGATGCTCCTTGCCATGCCCTACCTCCTCGCGGCGAGCACCTTCACGACCCTCATCGCAGACGGCGGACCCGGATGGCTCAACCTCCTCGTCCTCCTATGCCTGTGGAACACGATGAAGTTCATCATCATGGGACCCGTCAGCCTGATCCTGCTGGGCCGCGCACGTCTGCGGGAAGCAGCCGCCGTGCACCCCGAACGAAGAACAAAGATTGAGTCGGCCGAGCTAGTGACCTGACCGGCTCGACTCGCTTCCTGTCCCAGAGACATCACTGTGATCCAGGAGACCTCCCACATCTCCACTGCACCGTTGTCGACCTCCACGGTAAGATTCAAGAGTTCCCTGTCGTAAACCGCCATTGGAGTCCAATGGACACATCCACGTCGTTGTTCGGACTGCTTGCAGTGGACACTCAGCGTAACGAGCCCGAACCTAGGCCCCGCCCGCAGCCTTCAACACTCACGCACACAATCGAGACATCTGATCACGGGTTCGGGTTTTCCCCGATAGTGATCTCTCGAATGGAACACTAATGCAGACAAGAGAAGCCCCCGCATCCTTGTTTGCCGAGCTAGCAAGCTACCCGCAAAGCGATGTCGATGGTGTCCGCGGGACAGCAACAATCACAGAGACGATTGAATCGTCAGATACCGATGAGGCAGTCACGCAACTCCTCCTAAGTTACGTCGGGCCTCGTTGAGCTCCAAGGCGCCCATCCTCATCGGTGAACGTGATGATCCTCATATCGCCGCTGTCGAGAATGCCCTCATAAGGCGCGGAAATCGCCCACTGATCTTCGACCTTGAGTCAGTCATGAGCGGCGGTCTTTCGATAAGCGATGAAGGTTACACCGTCAAAGTTGATGGCGGTTGGCGCGACCTCACCGATGCGCGACTTGGGTGGCTACGACGTCTTCACCGGGCAGACTGGGGGCTTGGCGTTGAAGCGGGCTCGCTGAGAGCTTTAGAGCTTGGCACTTGGCATTCGGCGTACTCATGGCTTCTGGATGACTCCAAAGTTAGTTGGATAACAAGCCCAGTGGCGTTACGCCGAGCTGAATCGAAGCTCTGGCAATGGAAGGCTGCAGTCAGGCTCGGCATTCCATACCCGAGAACCCTAGTCACAACGAGTAGCGAGGCAGTCGCAACTTCCTTCTCGAACGAGGTCATTGTTAAGCCTCTCGGTACGGGACAGTTCATCCAGGACGCTGAGACAATGACGGTCTACGCCGAGTCCATGATGCCTACAGACATTCGACTTAGCGCACTGAACGCAGCGCCATTCATTGTCCAGGAACGGATACCGGCTGCTAAGCATCTTCGCGTTGTCACCGTCGGCGATCGTACCTGGGTGGCAACGCTAGATGTTGACCTAACTGCTCCCGCTGATTGGCGGCGGCGTTCACACAATCATTCTGCATTCATAGAAGCCCCTGACGAGAGCTCGATGGTGCCCACAGGCGCGCTGACAATTGCGAGTCATCTCGGACTCGGATACTCGAGCCAAGATTGGGTCCAAACGCCTGATGGTGAGGTGTACCTTCTCGACGTGAACCCATCGGGGCAGTGGCTTTTCCTCCCGGCGCGAGTGGGCATGGCGGTCACTGACGCCCTCGCAGATCTACTCGTGGCGGCCACATGAGAAAGCAGGCTTTTCGCGACAAGACAAGACGTGCATTCGCCGAAGTTCGCATGGTTGCGAGTACGGCGCTGGGTCTCTTCGCTGGCCGGAGAGTGTGGATGCCAAAAGAAGCGGCACCTAAAACGAATTGGGTAGACGAGTGCCTCAAACGGAACCTTGCCTTGGCGCGCTCATCCTATGACGAGCGTCTGAAAAGCGAATCAGCGGGCATCGAAGCGGTTCGGCGCCGTGCAGAGTTCGCACTCACAGCAATCATTGCGGCCATCGGACTGAGCACTGCCGCGTTCGAGCGGCTCTGGGCCGTTGCCTCGAACTCCACCAGCTTGCTCGTCATCTGGTTGGTCGGCGTTCTCATTGTCGTCATGGCAGTTCTGGTTTTTGCCGGTGTTGCCGTGTCGAACAAAGTCCTTGGAGTAGTCCAGGTAGAAGACTTTATTCACCTTCGTGATCCCCGCCGAGAGGAGCTTCGACAGTACGTTCTGGCAGTGCATACGACGTCGAGGACTCGCCGAGCAATGGTCACGGTCTTCCGTGACGGCTTCTTGATCGCGCTAGTCGGACTAACGCTGCTCGCGATCGCTCACACCGTATCTTGGGCGGTTCCCCTGGACGATGCTCCAACGCCTGTGGATGTCAACATCATTAGCCCTTCGCCCGCGCCATAGCTTTGAACGGCTACACGAAACGCCCCACTGCCAGGCGTTAGGAGAATAACGCTCCCTAGTGATCTCGTCCGGTCAACGTGGTGTCTACGATGACGGCCAGTGGGCTCGAACTTGCTTGGCAATCAGTTCTGTCTTGGCAAGTGGGAGCTCTTCCACGGGCCCCCATTCGGTGCCGCCAGAGTCTAGGGTTCCTGCGACGTGGAAGTGAACGTGTCTGATCGACTGGCTTGCGGTCTCACCGTTGTTCTGCCAGACGGAGATACCTGGACGCTGGTAAGCGGCGTCGATTGCCCTCGCTGCGTTCCTTACTTCGACCATGAGCGCCGCACACTCATCATCTGTCAAGTCGAGAATGGTTTCTCTGTGCCTGGTAGGGATGACGAGAAGGTGCGGTTTCCCACGCTGTTCCTGCGTAACCATAACCGCTGTCAACGTGTTTCTAGTCACGAAGGTGAACGGTCGACTTCCTTCGAGATAGGCGCAGAACGCGCACGGCTGCGCGTCAGGGAGCCGAATAGCTGACTCACTCACGACGGCCTCATCGATGACAGGAACGCTTGGAGTTCGAGCCTGTCCAGGCGATCGAACTCCCTCGGATGCACCACTATTCGCAGCTGATCACAGACCTTCTTCGTGCGTGACGCGAACATGAACGACATCACGATGAAGCGGATCGAGTCTTGCGCCGGCATGACCTGTGATAGCCGGGACTGTCCTCCGCCGATGACGGGTATGGCTACCGCAGTTCCGTTCGCAGTCCGCGAGACCTCCTCCCACAATGATGCAAGGCTTCGCCAGATACCATCCGGCGTACTCTGTGCTTCGTTGGCCTCGTTCATCTCGCTGTAGGCTAAGAAATAGAGGCGATGAGAACCGTTTCGAAGCGTCGCCACGGCCCCAATGCCGTATTTCTCGGTCTTGCCGGGCTTCTGAATCGTTGCCGTTACTGCTTTGTCCTGAAGTGCCGCAGCGAGTTCACGGTCCAGTTGATCGGTATCGCTACCGTAGAGGCGTTCGAGCGCCTGGCCTTGGACACTGTTCTTCGCGATGACGTTAGGAACGGACGTATCGAACGTATCGCACGTGCCCACAACGATATTGCAATCCTGCGCGAACAAATCGCCCTTCACGATCTCGATCCTCGTGTTGGGCGAGTTGTACTCCTGACTGATCGGACGCGGCCATGCCCGTACGAGCCCGTACCCGATCGATACGGTCGCGATGATGATTGCGAGAGGCCACCCCCCGACGGGAAGTACTCCGACAACGAAACTCGTGAGTTCCAGAAGGACCGCGAGAACTCCAATTGCGGAGAATGTCTGGATGAGGAACCAACGCCAGAAGCGCCACGTGCGCAGATCGTGTGCTAGGTCTCTCATCTATAGGCCGAGCGTCGCGTAAGTTTCGGACGGATACTGGTGCGGTCCCGAATTTTTGCTGCCCCCGAACTGGACTGCGTAGTTGTCGAGCGCGTGCTTGATGATCTTAGGCTGGAACGACACTGACACCGTGTAATAGTTTGCGTTCAATAGCGGTGCCGGTATGAAGTTCCTGTTGACGGTGCGACCACTATCGAGGTTCGCGATGACCACCGGAAGATTGAACTCCATCATGACCTTAATTTCGTGCGCGAGAAATGAGACACCGTCTCCGCCTTTGCGTCTAGCATCACCACTGCCGAGAAGAACCACCTGTTTGGCGTTCTTCATTCGTTCGCGCAGATTGCGCTTGATCGTTTCAGGTTGGCTCGTATCGCGCGAAACGTACAGGGCGTGCGCATCATAGAAATTGAAGTCGAAGTTGGGGTTTGCTTTCCATGCTTCCATCAGGCGGTACTGGCCGATGTCCTCGCTTGCGAAAGCGACATAGGTTTTATTGCGGTAACTCATTGTTTCCTCTTTATTCCTGGAACTGGGTAAGGTTGCGGACAGATGCAGATAGATCGACGGCCCCGGGGTGGCGGGCTGAATCAAACAAGTCTTAGAGTTGGCCGCTCGTCTGCGTCGCCGAGCATGCGGCGGACTTGGACTGGTTTCCAGGCGAGTTCCTGGGCCAAGGATGCGATGGTGACGCCGTTTGCTTCGGCCATCTCGACGGCGCGGCGAAGGAGCGAAGGAACCTCACCAGGAAATTGGTAGACGGGCTGGGTTGCGATCACACCTTGCTCTGAGAACTGATTCAGCTGAATGTATGCGCGACGAGCGGTAGCGTCGGATAGCAGGCCGACCTCCCTGCTTCTGTAGATGAGGGACTTGATGGATACCCCCCATTGTTCGCTCAATTGGTTCAGCTTTCGAAAGTCGATCCGCCGAGGGAGTAAGTCATGGATCACCAAACTTGGTGTCAGGAACTCGGCGGCGAATCGGTCCGCTTCTCGTTCCAATGCGGGGTCACCGCCGGCGAGTTCGCCGTGCATGACGAGGTGTCCGAGTTCGTGTGCAGCGGTGAAGCGGTGCCGGTATATGTCGTTCGCGCGGTCGGGTGACAGGACGATGATCGGTCGCGACAGCGAAAGTGTGGAGAAGGCGTCGATACGGGCAACTTCGTTCTCGGCGAAGGGGACCAAGACTGCGACGATGCCCTGATTCTCGATCGTGCGCACGAGATGCGGGATCGGTTCCGCGCCCAGCCCCCATGCCTTGCGTAGCGCCCGTGCGGCCGCTATTGGGTCGTTTGGGAATACGCCAGGTTCTATCTCACCGCCAACGAAGCCTGGCAGGTTCACGGGTGGCAAGCGGACGTGCTTCTCGACTGCATGAACCAGCTCCCATAGTTGCTCCGTGTAGGACACTGCCTTGGCGCGCTGTTTTGCCGTCGTGGAACGAAGGCTCCGGAAGAAAGCATCGGCTGTCTCAAGCCGAGCGAGCGGCCGACCCGCGGCGAAGAACTCTCGCGGAACATCAAGTTCTCTAGCTAGACGCGGGATGAGTTCCGCACGGGGTGGTGTGGCGCCGGATTCATATTGCCCTATAGCGGCGGCCGAGACGCCTAGTGGTTCTGCGAGACTCTGCTTCGTGCGCAACGCGAGCTGTCGAGCTTGCCGCAGACGGTCACCATCGAAGGTCCTTGCGATGTCAAGATCAGTGGGAGGCGCGACCGGTCTGCTCGAATCACGGGAGATCATCTGACGCACCCCCGGTTCCCGTGTCAAGGACGCCCTCGGCCTCGACGTTGGTGATCGGCAGTTCGCTCGGCTTCAGAAGCGTCAGGTCGCTCTCAGGAAGAGGCGCGTCATCGAATCGTGCAGAGGAAGGCTCGCCAAGACCAACCAAGGCAACTCCTTCTCCGTCAAGCAGGTGCAGCGGCAATTCCTCGCGATAGTGCCAGGTGACGAGCCCGGATGATTCAAGAGTCGCCTCGCCGACGTAGACGTGCTGGAGCCCGCCACGGGCAGACACATCGTAGGCAACGAGGGAGACCCGCGTAGCGGAGCCGAAGGAACCATCCTTGACAGCAGCGTCCAGGTCACCACCCAGTTCTAGTTCGAACTCCAACTGTTCCTGCATGTTGCGGCTAGCGTCGTCTTCAAGCGAGAACACTCGGCGACGGAAATCCGAGCGGCCTAGTCTGATTCGGTCAGCGCCCGACGATCCACGTCCACACTTCGCTGGAAAGATCAAAGTGCCATCGAACACCACCAGGTCGTAGCGGCTGCCTGTCGGCCGGATGACCTCGCGCCCAGGCAGGAATGCAAGGTGGGCCGATACCTCCTCAGGCAAGATCACCCAAAACGCACCGTATGCTTCGTTCGAGGTCAGTTGACTTCCGGTCTTGGCGTCGAGGGAACGCTCGTGGGCTGCGCGACCGGCCCTGACCAGCGCAAGCATCACGCCCTGGCGGTGCTCTCCGAAGTGACGGTTGAACCACGGAGAGGGTTCGGGCAACTCGTTCATCTATGCGCCTGACGCTAGGTGACGTCACAAGCCTAGCACTGGAGCTTTAGAAATGCGCAAAATACAGTCACTATGACTTTCGGAGTGTCGATCCTGCTATTCAGGTCTGTTGCCCTGGTCTCACGTTGTTGGCCTCCTTCCTCGGGGACGAAGGGTTGCGCCCTCAGCAATGACAGCGTTGCGCACGGTCTTCGGGTCAATGCCGAGACGTTCGGCGACCTCCTGCAAGGTGTGGCCGTCGCCGTAGAGGATGGCCGCGCTAGCTCGGCGCTCCTTGCTCAGCCCTGTCGGCCGCAACCTTCCACCAGACCGTAGGACGAAGGTCGGAATCGTTCCGCGATGTACGCCGTACTTCACTGCGATGGCTCGGACGGGCATCCCAGCCTCATAATCCGCGAGCAGTTCCACGCGCCGCTCGGTGGTCAATCGTGTTTGAGACTTCGCCGGATTTTTCGCGACCGCACCTCGAGAATCGTGCCTCTCCGGGGTTCGCCCCCTCGGTTCGCGCCGCTCAGAGCCCTTGAGAACACGGGAAATCAAGTGTTTCAGCGCTGGTCTGGTGTTTGAGAATCGCTTGGGAAGGCCCACCCTGTGTTGCCGTGCCGCGGCACGCCGGTGTTGTGCTTGCGTGGTGAG
>CALMSL010000158.1 GCA_937872445.1 uncultured Microbacteriaceae bacterium
GCGACGACGATGAGGAGGAACACGGTGCTTCCGCTCAGCGCCATCGACCCGATGAGTCGCCCGAGGTCGAGTTTGACGACGGACTCCGGCGGTGCGGCATCCGGATCCAGTTCCGGTGCGAGGAATTCGCTGACCCGCCGCTCGATCACGCTCGACCCCGCCGCGCCGGTTGCGGCCGCGCTGTCCGCGCTTGTCTGCCTCGTACCGGACGCGAGCCGGAGGATTTCCCGCCGGAGGTTGTCCGCAGCACCCGAGCTCAGGTAGGAGAGCTGCACGTTCGCGTCGTGGCCGGCCTGGTTGATCTCCAGCTTCGCAGCGCCGAACAGCCGCGCGAAGAACGGGCGGATGATGTTGATGCCCTGGATGCGGTCCAGCCGCGACTTGCGGTTGGTGCGGAACAGAATGCCGCTGCGCACTTCGACGACCTCGTCGGTGATGCGGAACAGATGCATACGCCACGAGGCATAGAAGCCGATGATGAGCACGACGAGCATGACCGCGACGACCACGAGCGCCCACCAGATGAGGCCGTGATTCACGATGTAATCGACCGGGTCGCCCTGCTGCGGAAACGTCGGCACGAACAGGTCGAAGATGCGTTCGCGCATGTTCGCGAGCACGACACCGAGGATGGCGATGAGCGCGATCCCGCCCTTGAGCAGCGGCGACGCCGGATGCAGCCGATGCCACTCGCCGTCCGCGAGGTGTGCTGCGGTCCCGTTCCCTGAGGTTCCGCTCCCTGGGCCCACGCCGCCGGTAACGGACGATGCATCAGCATCGGACGTCCGTGCGGTGGGGAAGGAGCCGACGGAGCCTGTGTCCATTCCGCTCCCTGAGGAGCCGACGGAGTCGGCGTCTCGAAGGGAGCCTGAAGTCACTGGTTCGTCCCCTTCGAGACGCGCTGCGCGCTCCTCAGGGAACGGAAGAGAGGCTTCGCCCTCTTCAGGGCGGCGCTCAGGGAGCGGGAGCGGGAGGTTGTCGCTCACAGGCCCGCCCGGCGGGTTTCCGCGAGCGCCACGAGCCGGTCGCGCAGGGTTTCGGCATCCGCTTCGCGAAGGCCGGGGATCGTCACGCCGGTGGACGCGGCCGCCGTCACGAACTTCAGTTCGCTCAGGTTAAGCATGCGGGAGAGCGGGCCGCGGTTGATGTCGACGAGCTGCATCCGCCCGTACGGCACCGCGACGAATCGCTGGTACAGGATGCCGCGGCGAAACAGCAGGTCGTCGTCGCGCAGCTGGTACCCGATCGACCGCACCCGGCGGGGGATGATCACGAGCGCGATGAGGGCGATCACGCCGACCGGAATGTACAGCCACACGAGGGGCGGCCAGAAGAGAAGCATGCCGACGGTGACGGCGATCGCGAACACGGCCGTCGACACGACCGTGCTCACATACTCGGAGACCACGAGGCGCGGGGAGACGCGCTGCCAGTCGCCGTCGGGAAGTTCAAGTCGTTCTGCCATGGGGGTCCTTGCGGGTTGCACTGTGTCGGTCAGGCCTGGACCGGTTCCTTGCCTGGGTCGTTGTCGTCGTCATCGTGCGGCGGGATGCTGCACATGTGTTCGGCGAGCAACCCCCCGGCGAGGAGAACACCGGCCCCGACGATCGTCGCGATCGCCTGCGCCACCGAGCCTACAGTGATGATGGATCGGGTCAGCAGGTACGCGAGCACGCCGATCCCCACTCCCGCCATGAGGGAACCGGTGACCGCGCTCGCTTTTGCGAGCATCACGACACGGGTCGCATAGAACGGGTCCACGCGGGGGGCGCTCGTGGTTCTGGTCATGCGGCGGATGGGGATCGCCAGGCTGACGACGATGCCGCCGATGACGGCGAGCGCGATGGCGAGTGTGACGGGCGGCGGGAAGATCGGCCGGCCGCTGGTTTGGAGCGCGAGTTCGCCGAGTGCGCCGACGGCGGCGCCGATCACACCGAGCACGATGAGCGTCGTGACTTTCGTGCGTTTCACCGCGCCGCCCGTTCCGTGCTGTCTGCGGTGTCCGCGGCGAACAGGGGCGCAGCCGGGTACTCGGTCACCCGGTCGGTGGCGGCGGCGAGCAGCGCATCAACACGACCATGCCCGGGAAGCACCGCATCCGGCTGCACCTGCAGCCACGGGGCGAGCACGAACGCGCGCTGCCAGGCCCGCGGATGCGGCAGCGTGATCTCATCAGTGTGCCGGGTGAGCGCGCCGAAGTCGATGAGGTCGAGGTCGATCGTGCGATCCCCCCACACTTCGTCGCGCACGCGCCCGAGCCGCGCCTCGATCCCGTGCAGGGCGGCGAGCAGCTCTTCGGGGTTGAGCGCGGCGCGGGCGAGCACGACCGCGTTCAGGTAGCTCGGCGCGGTCTCGTCGACGCCGTGCAGTTTCAGCGCCGGGGTTTCCACGATGCCGGAGGCGGCGGTCACCCGCACCCCGTCGAGTGCGTCGATGTCGCGTACGGCTTCGCGCAGCAGCGCCTCCCGGTCTCCCTGGTTGCTGCCAAGCGCGATCACGGCGGGCAGCATCACGCGCATCCGGGTCATGCGCGGCTCCCGGCCACGCCGTTCGCGGTCCCGCGCATCCGGTTCACGGCCGGCTCCGGGTGATGGTCACGGCCACGTCGTCGAACGGCACGGTGATGGGGGCGTGCGGTTTGTGCACGGTGACGGTCACGGATGCGGCGGCCGGGTAGTCGAGCACGACGCCGGCGATGCGTTCGGCGAGGGTTTCGATGAGGTCGACGGGGTCGCGTTCGATCGCCGCGGTCACCTGTTCGGCGAGGATGCCGTAGTGGATGGTGTTCGCGAGGTCGTCCGTGCCGGCTGCGGCGGCGAAGTCGGTGGCGATGCTGAGGTCGACGACGAACTCCTGGCCGTCGCGCCGCTCATGGTCGAACACGCCGTGGTGCCCTGTCGCGCGCAGGCCGGTGAGGGTGAGCCGGTCTTCGTTCACGTGCCGCTCCCGAGGGCGCGCGGCGCGGGCGCCCGCCCGGCGTTCCAGGCTTCCCAGGTTTCGAGTGCGGCGAGGGTGCCGGCGACGTCGTGCACGCGAACGCCCCACACTCCGGATTCGGCGGCGAGCGCGCTGATGGTGGCGGTGGCCGGGTCGCGGTCGCGGGTCGGTGCCCCCTCCGGGAGCAGTTCGCCGAGGAATCTCTTGCGCGACGCCCCGATGAGCACGCGGTGCCCGAGCGTTTCCAGGTCGCGCAGGCGTCCGAGCAGTTGCCAGTTATGGTGCGCGGTTTTCGCGAATCCGAGGCCGGGGTCGAGGATGATGCGGTCGGGGCGGACGCCGGCGATGATGAGTTCGGCGATGCGGTACTTCAGTTCGTTGCGCACGTCACGGACGACATCCGTGTAGACGGCGGCGGAGTCCATGTTGGCGCTGTGGCCGCGCCAGTGCATGACGACGTATTCGATGCCGCTTTCGGCGATGAGCCTCGGCATGTCCCGGTCGGCGAGCCCGCCGGAGACGTCGTTGACGAGCACCGCGCCGAGGTCGATCGCGGTGGCGGCGGTGGAGGCGTTCATGGTGTCGATGCTCACCGGCACGTCCCGGGCGACGAGTTCGCGGATGACCGGCACCACGCGCGACTGCTCCATTTCCACGTCGAGGCGTTCCGCGCCGGGCCGGGTGGATTCGCCGCCGACGTCGATGACGGTCGCCCCGGCCGCGATCAAGTGCACGGCGTGGTCGACGGCGTCGTCGAACGTGTTGTAGAGGCCGCCGTCGCTGAACGAGTCGGGGGTGACGTTGAGGATGCCCATGATGATGGGCATGTCGCCCGTCACCGCGGAGTGGGATCGCCTCACGTGTGCCATGACCTAATTCTCCCCGATGAACGAGATCGCTTCAGCACGGGCTGCGGGATCGGTGAGCGCACCGCGGGTGGCGACGGTGACGGTGGTGCTGCGCGTCTGGCGCGGGCCGCGCGAGTTAACGCATCCGTGCGCCGCCTCGAGCACGACGAGGACGCCGAGCGGGTTCAGTCCGGCGTCGATCGCGTCGGCGACCTGTTCGGTGAGCCGTTCCTGCAGTTGCGGGCGGGAGGCGAGGGTTTCGACGACGCGGGCCAGGTTGCCGAGCCCGACGACCCGGTCGCGGGGGAGGTAGGCGATGTGGGCGACCCCGGTGAAGGGCAGCAGGTGGTGTTCGCACATGGACCGGAAGTCGATTCCGCGCATCATGACGAGTTCGCCTTCGCGGTGGCCGGCATCTTCCAGCGTTTCGGTTTCGGCCAGGTGCGCGAGCGGGTTTTCGCCGACCCCGGAGAAGAATTCGGTGTAGCTTTCGGCGACGCGGGCGGGGGTGTCGACGAGTCCGGGGCGCGCGGGGTCTTCGCCGATGGCGGCGAGCAGTTCGCCAACGGCCGCGCGGATGCGTGCGGTGTCGATTCGCGCACCATCCCCTGCGGCGTTGTCGGCGGCCATGGCTCGAGGGTTATGCCGTTGCTATTCCGGGTGCTTTGCGGCGGGGGGCGCGCTTGGGTTTGCCGGAGCCCGAGTCGGCTCCGCCGTCGACGACGCCCTTGTCGGTGGCCACCTTGGACGGCACCGCGACGGGCGGTTTCTTGGACACCGGCCGGTCGACGCTGGAGAGCCATTGCGGGCGGGCGGGGAGTTTCTTCACTTTTTTGAAGATTTCGGCGAGCTGGTTGTGGTCGAGGGTTTCCTTCTCGAGCAGTTCGCTGGCGAGTTTGTCGAGGATGTCGCGGTTGTCGTTGAGCACTTTCCACGCTTCGTCGTGGGCCTGCTCGATGAGCTTCCGCACTTCGGCGTCGACTTTTTCGGCGAGGCCGTCGGAGTAGTCGCGGCCGTGGCCCATGTCGCGGCCCATGAACACTTCGCCGCTGGACTGGCCGAGTTTGATGGGTCCGACATCCGAGCTCATGCCGTATTCGGTGACCATTTTGCGGGCGATCTCGGTGGCTTTTTCGATGTCGTTGGAGGCGCCGGTGGTGGGGTCGTGGAACACGATTTCTTCGGCGACGCGGCCGCCCATGGCGTAGGTGAGCTGGTCGAGGAGTTCGTTGCGGGTCACCGAGTAGCGGTCTTCGAGCGGCATGACCATGGTGTAGCCGAGGGCGCGGCCGCGCGGCAGAATGGTGACTTTGGTGACGGGGTCGGTGTGGCGCATGGATGCCGCGGCGAGCGCGTGGCCGCCTTCGTGGTACGCGGTGGTGAGTTTCTCTTCGTCGCGCATGACGCGGGTGCGGCGCTGCGGTCCGGCCATGACGCGGTCGACGGCTTCGTCGAGGGCGCGGTTGTCGATGAGCTGGGCATCCGACCGGGCGGTGAGGAGTGCGGCCTCGTTGAGCACGTTGGCGAGGTCGGCGCCGGTGAAGCCGGGGGTTTTGCGGGCGAGCACTTCGAGGTCGACGCTTTTGGCCATGGGTTTGCCTTTGGCGTGCACTTCGAGGATTTTTTTGCGGCCGAGCAGGTCGGGGGCATCCACGCCGATCTGGCGGTCGAAGCGGCCGGGGCGCAGCAGGGCGGGGTCGAGGATGTCGGGCCGGTTGGTGGCGGCGATGAGGATGACGTTGGTTTTGACGTCGAAGCCGTCCATTTCGACGAGGAGCTGGTTGAGGGTTTGTTCGCGTTCGTCGTGGCCGCCGCCCATGCCGGCGCCGCGGTGACGTCCGACGGCGTCGATTTCGTCGACGAAGATGATGGCGGGCGCGTTCGCTTTGGCTTGTTCGAACAGGTCGCGCACGCGGCTGGCGCCGACGCCGACGAACATTTCGACGAAGTCGGATCCGGAGATGGAGTAGAAGGGTACGCCTGCTTCGCCGGCGACGGCGCGGGCGAGGAGGGTTTTGCCGGTTCCTGGGGGGCCGTACAGGAGTACGCCTTTGGGGATGCGGGCGCCGACGGCCTGGAACTTGGTGGGGTCTTTCAGGAAGTCTTTGATTTCGTGGAGTTCTTCGACGGCTTCGTCGGCTCCGGCGACGTCGTCGAAGGTGACCTGGGGGGTTTCTTTGGAGACGAGTTTGGCTTTGGATTTGCCGAACTGCATGATCTTGTTGCCGCCGCCCTGCATCCGGGACAGCAGGAACCAGAAGATGATGCCGATGAAGATGAAGGGGATGAGGAGGCCCAGCATGGAGGTGAGCCAGTTGCCTTTGTCGACCTGGTCGTCGAATTTGGAGAGGCCGGCGTTGGTGACGGCGCTGACCACTTCGCTGCCGCGCGGTTGGGCGTAGTAGAACTGGACCTGTTTGCCTTCAGGGCCGGCTTTCTTGAGGACGAGGTCGACGCGCTGTTCGGTGTCGACGATGGTGGCGGAGTCGACTTTGCCGTTGGAGAGAAGTTCGAGGCCTTGCTGCGTGGTGATGCTGCGGAATCCGGAGCTGGTGAGCAGGCTGAAGCCCACGGAGACGACGATGACCGCGAGCACGATGTAGAGGAACGGGCCGCGGAGGAAGCGCTTGAAGTCCATGAGCGATCCGGGCGTTGAGCCCGGCACCTTTCTCCTGTCAAGGGTACCGGAGCGTTTCTGT
>CALMSL010000159.1 GCA_937872445.1 uncultured Microbacteriaceae bacterium
GTGCCGACCCTCGACCTGACCTCCTCCTCGATCGACATCACGAGGGCCCTGTGCGATATCGAGTCGGTGTCGGGCAACGAGAAGCAGATCGCGGACGCAGTCGAAGCTGCGGTCGCCGCGTGCGCGCACCTCGAGGTGATCCGCGACCAGGATGCCGTTGTCGCCCGCACCAACCTCGGCCGCGATCGGCGGGTGGTGATCGCCGGACACCTGGACACCGTCCCGGTGAACAACAATTTTCCCAGCCGCTTCGACGGGGCCGAACTTGTCGGGCGGGGCACCGTGGACATGAAGGCGGGCGTCGCGGTGCAACTCAAACTTGCCGCCGAACTCTCCGAGCCGCTGTTCGACGTGACCTGGATCTGGTACGACCACGAGGAGGTCGCCTCCGAGCTGAACGGCCTCGGCAGGCTGGCCCGCACCCGGCCGGATCTGCTTCAGGGCGACTTCGCGATCCTCGGCGAACCCACGAACGCGATGATCGAGGGCGGCTGCAACGGCACGCTCCGCATCGAGTTGACCACGCGCGGCGTGCGGGCGCACTCGGCGCGCGCCTGGGTCGGCCGCAACGCCATCCACGCGGCCTCCCCGATCCTCGAACGGCTCGCTGCGTACGAGCCACGCGAGGTGGAGGTCGAGGGCCTCGTGTACCGCGAGTCGCTGAATGCCGTCGGCATCACGGGCGGGGTGGCGAGCAACGTGATCCCGGATGAATGCACGGTCACCATCAACTACCGTTTCGCGCCGAATCGAACCGGCGAGGAGGCGGCAGCGCACGTACGGGAGCTGTTCGCGGACCTTGATGAGCTCATGTTCGAGGTCACCGATCTCGCGGAGGGCGCGCGCCCCGGTCTGGACGCTCCTCTCGCGCAGGACTTTCTGAAGGCTGTCGGCGGGCGGGCGCAGCCGAAGTACGGCTGGACCGACGTCGCGCGGTTTTCCGCCCTCTGCATCCCCGCCGTCAACTACGGGCCGGGCGACGCGTTGCCGGCGCAGATCACGCAGTGCGAGCAGGGACTGAGGGCGTGGCTGACGGGCGCGTGAACCACGCTCCTCTCGAACCGGCGAACAACCAGCCGAGCCTCGCCCGCCAGCCTCTGCGCCGGATCGTGCGGATCCGCTACCGCCTGACACCGTGGTGGCTCCGCGTCATCGTGGTGTGGGCGCTGTCCCGCGTCGTCACCACGGGTATCCTGCTGTGGTTCGCGGCGCGGCAGCCCTCGAACGCGTGGACGGGGGCGCATCCCGACTACCTGTCCTTCGCCCAGTTGTGGGACAGCACCTGGTATCACATCGTCGCCGCATCCGGCTATCCGTCCACGTTGCCCATGACGGTGGGCGGGCACGTCATGGAGAACGCGTGGGCGTTCATGCCCGGGTATCCGCTGCTCGTGCGCGGGTTCATGGTCATCACCGGCCTGCCGTGGGCGCCGCTCTCGGTGTTCGTGTCCGTCGCGTTCTCCCTCGGCGCAGCGCTCATGGTGTACCGGCTCCTGCGTCTGATGCTCCCAAGCGAAACCACTTTGTTCGCCGTCGTCATCTTCTGCGTGGCGCCGCTCTCGCCGATCCTTCAGGTCTCCTATGCGGAGTCCATGCACGTGTTCCTCCTCGCGCTCGCGCTGTTCCTGCTCGTGCAGCGCCGTTATGTCGTGCTCATTCCGGTCATTGCGCTCATGGCGCTCACCCGGCCGAGCGGGCTGGCGTTCGCGCTCGCCCTCGCCCTGCACGCCGTGCACCGTTTCCTCACCCGATCGCGCGACCCGTTTCCGCTGTGGGAGCGGATTCTGCTTCTGGGCGTCATGGTGTTCAGCGGGCTCATGGGGCTCGCCTGGCCGTTCATGGCGTGGATGGCGACCGGATCATTCAGCGCTTACACCGACACGGAACTCGCCTGGCGCGCGCCGTACCTCGGCTACCAGGAGCTCGTCCCGTTCACGCCGTGGGTGCAGGGCGCCGGGTTCTGGATGCCGGGGCCGACCGGGATCGTCGTTCTCGTCGTGGTCGTCGGCGGATTCTTTGCTTTCCTGTTCACCCCGTGGGCCAGACGGATTGGCGTTACCTTGCGAATCTGGGTTGCCAGTTACGCGCTCTACCTGCT
>CALMSL010000160.1 GCA_937872445.1 uncultured Microbacteriaceae bacterium
GGACCGCTACGGCGCCAAGTCTGAGAAGTCGTGGTACATGAAGACCCACGTCCAGACCGCCGGTTGCTCGCTCACCGAGCAGCAGCCCCTGAACAACATCGTCCGCGTCGCCTATCAGGCCATGGCCGGCGTCCTGGGCGGCTGCCAGTCCCTCCACACCGATTCCATGGACGAGACCCTCGGCCTCCCTACCGAGCAAGCCGTCACCGTCGCCCTCCGCACCCAGCAGATCCTCGCCCACGAAACCGGCGTCACCCGCGTCACCGACCCCCTCGGCGGCTCCTGGTTCATCGAGCACCTCACCGACACGATGGAACAGGGCGCCCTCGAATACATCGCCGAGATCGACGCGATGGGCCCCGGAGGGGCCAACGAACGTAGCCAGGGGTGGAGTGAGCCCGGCAGGGCGAACGGAACCCCTGGAAAGTCCGGAGCAAAGTCCCCCGCCCCGGCAGGGGCGGACGAACCGAACATCCTCGCCCCGCAAACAACCGACGCCGACCACCTGGTACCCTGCCCCCAATCCCCCGCCGCTCCCACATCCTCTCCTACCCCGAAATGTCCCACCGCGAGGGCCTCGCACTCCAGAAGGGCATGAACTTCCGCGTCCGCGGCGGCGCTGCCGGCTACTCCATCATCCTCATGTCCGTCCGCAAGAGCGCCCCGGTATCTGAGAGCGCCACGCCGTGATCAAGCGAGCGTTCTACAGCGAGTCCATCGCCGGGTTCCTCGGTCGCAGCACCGAGGCCGTGCTGGGCACGCTCACCGTGAACAGTTCATTCGGCATCGAGCCGACCCAACGCGACGCGTGGATCGAAGAGATTCGAATCCTCCGAACCGCGCTTCAGCCTCACCGAGCCGAAGCAGGCAAGGTCTACCTCGAATTCACCGTACCGCGAGTGGGCAAGCGGATCGACGCGGTCGTAGTGCTTCGCCACGCCGTCTTCGTGATGGAGTTCAAGGTCGGTGAATCGAAGTTCTCTGGGAGCGCGATCGATCAAGTCTGGGACTATGCGCTCGATCTCAAGAACTTTCATCAGACGACGCATGACAAGACCGTGGTCCCGATACTCATTGCGACTCATGCCGCAAACGAGCTGATAGCGATCGATACCACCGAACACGGTGATGCCGTGTTACGACCGATCCTGGTCGGTGCAGACAGCCTGTCCCAAGCGATGGAGCGGGCTCTCGCATTCGACACGGCGCCGTCTGCGATCAACGCACAGCAGTGGGAAACCGGCCGCTACAGTCCGACGCCGACGATCGTTGAGGCTGCGCTCGCCCTTTACGGCGGCCACTCGGTCGGCGACAGTTCCCGCAGCGACGCCGGCGCAACGAACCTCGCGCACACTTCGGAGGCGATCAGCCGAATCATCCGTTCGGCGCGGGCGGAATCGCATAAGGCGGTCTGCTTCGTGACAGGAGTGCCGGGTGCGGGCAAGACGCTTGTTGGGCTCAACATCGCCACACAGCACTTTGACAAGAACAGTGAGCTTTACAGCGTGTTCCTTTCGGGCAACGGCCCGCTCGTGGCGATCCTGCGCGAAGCTCTCGCCCGCGACAAGGTGCGGCGTGAACGCGAACAGAGCAGAGACCTCAAGCTTGGTCAGGCGAGGAGCGAGGTCAAGGCATTCCTTCAGAATGTTCACCACTTTCGGGATGACTGCATCGCTGATCCCGGCCCCCCAATCGAACATGTCGCCCTCTTCGATGAGGCGCAGCGGGCTTGGAATCTCGAGCAGACCGCGGGATTCATGCTCCGCAAGAAGAAGCGGCCGAACTTCGACAAGTCCGAGCCGGAGTTTCTGCTCTCCTGTATGGACCGTCATCACGATTGGGCTGTCGTCGTGTGCCTCGTAGGCGGCGGGCAAGAGATCAATACCGGAGAAGCGGGCATCGGCGAGTGGATCGACTCGGTCCTGCGGTCGTTCGCCGGTTGGCACGTCCACATCTCCTCAAGGCTTCGTGATACGGAGTACGGGGCGGGCAAGGTGCTCGAAGCGCTCCGTCCGCGTCCCAATGTTCATGTGGACGATGGGCTGCACCTCGGTGTCTCGATGCGATCGTTCCGAGCCGAAAACGTGTCCGCATTTGTGAAGGCGCTTCTTGACCACGAGAAAGACGAAGCTCGTCGCCTTCACGAGGAGATTGCGGGCCGCTACCCGATCGTGCTGACGCGAGACCTGGACAAGGCTAGAGGCTGGCTCCGCGCCAAGGCGCGCGGCAGCGAGCGATACGGGCTGGTTGTCTCATCGCAGGCGCAGCGCCTCAAGCCGCACGCGATCGACGTCAGGGCGCCGATGAACCCCATTCACTGGTTTCTCGGCCCGAAGGACGATGTGCGTTCTTCCTACTACCTCGAAGATGCGGCCACGGAGTTCGACGTGCAGGGGCTGGAACTCGATTGGGCGGCGGTCGTGTGGGATGGGGACTTCCGCTGGAATGAGGGGCGATGGGGCCATTTTGGGTTCAAGGGCAAGAAGTGGCAGCGAGTTAAGCAACTCGAACGGCAGAGCTACTTGAAGAACGCGTATCGCGTCCTCCTGACGCGGGCAAGGCAGGGCATGGTTATCGTCGTTCCGGAGGGTGCGTCAAACGACCCAACGCGCGCGGCAGAGTTTTACGATCCGACCTTCGCATACTTGAAAGCGGTTGGGCTGCAGGTCCTTTGACGGCGCGGTCCGGCCGCGGCACGAGCCTGCGCCGCTCACCTTCGCGCCCGGCCCTTGCCTGCTGCTTTCCGCGGCTTCGCCGCGGCCGCCCGAGTCGCCCGGCGCACCGCCGCATTGATCGCTCGGTCATCCTGGAGCATTTCAGAAGCCGTCCGCGTCTTATTCGCCGCCATCCGCCACCTCCCGCGACCGGTCCCGAGCGACCATCCCCTCCGATCGGACTCTAACTCGCGGTCACAACAGTTCGCACCGGCTTCGCGATGTACCGGAAGTTGCCACCGTCCACGTACACCGTCACATCGCCACCGAAGTCACCGGCCTTCGCCCCATGCAGCACGAAGTTCACCGTCTGCTCCGCCCCCGCGGCGAGCGGGACATCCATCCGATGCACGAACTGACCGAGTGTCGGCTTCGTTGCCTGCTCGACCGGTTTCGGGTCAACTTGCTTCACAACCAAGCCCGCGAGGTAACTCGCGGCAAAGTCCACGCTCGTCAGCTTCCGCGCCGTCGGGAGCGTGTTGCGGACCCGCACCGTCAGGGTGACATCCTGTCCCACGCGGCACGCAGGCGGCGGGTCTACCTCCACTTCCAGGCCCGGTGGATTATTGCAGCGAGCCAGCGTCACCATCGTGATGACGACCATGACGCCCAGGTACAGTACGATGAGGCCCCCCCCGATCCCGCCGACCCAGCTGGCTTCCAGGAATCCACGGCCATGCCGAAGCGGTTGACTGCAATGTCGTTTGTTCCTATTATGTTCCGCCCCATCCAAGCGTTGCGAAGGCTGCCGGAATGGAAAGTCCCGCCACGATCCTGCATGCCGATCTCGACGCCTTTTATGCCTCGGTGGAGCAGTTGCTCGACCCGTCGCTG
>CALMSL010000161.1 GCA_937872445.1 uncultured Microbacteriaceae bacterium
GTCACGGAAGCTGAGGCACGAAACGAGCTCGCCGCTGAGCCGTACAAGCTCGAACTCATCGGTTTGAAGGGCGGAAACCACGCCGAGGACGAATCGGTGGAGGTCGGGGGAGCCGAGCTCACCATTTACGACAACGTCGACGCCAAGACCGGCGAAACCGTGTGGAAGGACCTGTGCCGCGGGCCGCACCTGCCAAGCACCCGACTGATCGGCAACGGATTTGCGCTCACCAGAATCGCCGCGGCCTACTGGCGCGGATCGCAGGAAAACAAGCAGTTGCAGCGCGTCTACGGCACGGCGTGGCCGACCAAGGACGAGCTGCGCGAATACCAGACCCGGATGGAGGAGGCCGCCAGGCGCGACCACCGCAAACTCGGCGTCGAGCTCGACCTGTTCTCGTTTCCCACCGAAATCGGCTCGGGCCTTGCCGTGTGGCATCCGCGCGGCGGGGTCGTGCGGCAGGAGATCGAACAGCACTCCCTTCGGCGCAACCGCGAAGCCGGCTACTCGTACGTGTACACGCCGCACATCACGAAAGCCGACCTCTTCGTGGAAAGCAACCACCTCGTCACCTACGCCGAGGGCATGTTCCCGCCCATCCACATGGATGAAGAGCGCGACGCCGACGGGAACATCACCAGGCAGGGGCAGGACTACTACCTCAAGCCCATGAACTGCCCCATGCACATCCTGATCTACCGCGAACGCGGCCGAAGCTACCGCGACCTGCCGATGCGGCTCAGCGAATTCGGCACGGTGTACCGAAACGAACTCTCCGGCGCGCTGCACGGCCTCACCAGGGTTCGCGGATTCACCCAGGACGACGCCCACATCTTCGTGGCGCCCGAGCAACTGGAGGAAGAGTCCACCCGCGTTCTCGAATTCGTCCTCGGCCTGCTGCGCGACTACGGGCTCACCGAATTCGAGCTCGAGCTCTCCCTGCGGGACGACGAAAAATCCAAGTGGATCGGATCGGATGAGAACTGGGACGCGGCAACGGAATCGCTGCGGCGGGTCGCTCACGCAAGCGGGCTCAAAGTCACGGAACAGCCGGGCGAAGCGGCGTTCTACGGGCCGAAGATCGACCTGAAAACGCGCGACGCCATCGGACGTTCGTGGCAGCTTTCGACCGTGCAGGTGGACTTCAACCTGCCGGAGCGGTTCGGGCTCGAATACACCGCGGCGGACGGCACCCGACAGCGCCCGGTCATGATCCACCGTGCGCTTATGGGATCCATCGACCGGTTCTTCGCCATCCTGCTCGAACACTTCGCGGGGGCGTTCCCAGTGTGGTTGTCCCCGGTGCAGGCGATCGGCATCCCGGTCGCCGAAGAGTATTACGACTACCTGAGCGGCGTTATCGATCAGCTGAAGGCGGCCGGCGTGCGCGCCGAGGTGGACTTCTCCAACGACCGGATGCCGAAGAAGATCCGCAACGCGACGCTGCAGAAAATCCCGTTCCAACTCATCGCAGGGGAGGAAGACCGCGCCGCGGGTGCCGTGAGTTTCCGCTTCCGCGACGGCCATCAGGAGAACGGCATTCCCGTGGCCGAGGCGATCGAACGCATCACGACCGCCATCGCCGAGCACGCGCAGGTCTGACATGGAAGATTCCGCCGACTTCGCCGGGGTTCCGGATGCGTTCCAGCGGCTGTGGACGCCGCACCGCCTCGTGTACGTGCAGGATCAGACGCAACCCGACGAGCACACCTGCCCGTTTTGCGCCGCCCCCGGTATGGACGACGAGAAAGCGCTCATCGTCGCCCGCGGCGAGCACGCCTACGTGCTGTTGAACCTGTTCCCCTACAACTCGGGGCACCTTCTCGTATGCCCGTATCGGCATGTTGCGTTGTATGACGACGCGAACGCCGAGGAGGTGAACGAGATCGCGAGCCTCACGCAGACCGCGATGACCGTGACGAGGGACGTGTCGAACTGCGACGGATTCAACCTCGGAATGAACCAGGGACGCATTGCCGGCGCGGGAATCGCGGCCCACCTGCACCAGCACATCGTTCCGCGCTGGGCGCTGGATTCGAACTTCTTCCCCATCGTCGCCGAAACGAAGGCGCTTCCGAAGCTGCTCGGCGAGGTCCGGCGGGAAATCGCCGACGCGTGGCCGACATAGAATAGAGGCATGGCTAAGAACGACAAATCCACCGCAGAACAGGGCACGAGCCGCGTCAAGCGCGGGCTCGCCGAAATGCTCAAGGGCGGTGTCATCATGGACGTTGTTACGGCCGATCAGGCGAAAATCGCCGAAGACGCCGGCGCGGTCGCTGTCATGGCGCTCGAGCGGGTTCCGGCGGACATCCGCTCCCAGGGCGGCGTCGCCCGGATGAGCGACCCGGACCTCATCGACGGAATCATCAATGCGGTCTCCATCCCCGTGATGGCGAAAGCGCGCATCGGCCACTTCGTCGAGGCGCAGATCCTCGAGGCCCTCAAAGTCGACTACGTCGACGAATCCGAGGTGCTGAGCCCCGCCGACTACTCCAACCACATCGACAAGTGGAAGTTCACGATTCCGTTCGTGTGCGGTGCCACCAACCTCGGCGAGGCGCTCCGCCGCATCTCGGAGGGCGCGGCCATGATCCGCTCCAAGGGCGAGGCAGGGACCGGCGACGTCTCGGAGGCGACGAAGCACATCCGCACGATCCTCGGCGAGATCAACGCGCTCAAGTCGAAGTCGAAGGATGAGCTGTACGTCGCCGCGAAGGAGCTCCAGGCACCGTACGACCTCGTTGCGGAAGTCGCCGAAACCGGAAAACTCCCCGTCGTCCTGTTCACCGCCGGCGGCGTCGCGACCCCGGCCGACGCCGCGCTCATGATGCAGCTGGGCGCCGACGGCGTGTTCGTGGGATCCGGAATCTTCAAGTCGGGCAATCCAGCGCAACGCGCCGCCGCAATTGTCAAGGCGACGACGTTCTACGACGATGCTGCGGTCCTCGCGGAGGTGTCCAGAGGCCTCGGAGAGGCGATGGTCGGGATCAACGTGTCCGATCTGCCCGCACCGCATCGGCTGGCCGAGCGCGGCTGGTAGGTCACGAAAACGTCAGCACTGCGCATCGGAGTCCTCGCACTTCAGGGTGATTTCCGCGAACACCTCACGGTTCTTCGCGGTTTCGGGGCGGATGCCATTCCGCTTCGCCGCGCGAGCGAACTGCCCGAAATCGACGGGCTCGTCATCCCCGGCGGCGAGTCAAGCGTCATGGACAAGCTTTCCCGCACGTTCGGGCTTCGCGACCCGCTGAAGCAGGCCATCGCGTCAGGGCTTCCCGTGTATGGCACGTGCGCCGGCCTCATCATGCTCTCCACGAACATCCTGGACGGCATTGAAGGGCAGAAGAGTCTCGGCGGAATCGACATCGACGTGCGGCGGAACGCGTTCGGTTCGCAAACCGATTCCTTCGAGGTCGACCTCGACGTCCCGGCCATCGGCGCACCGCCGCTCCACGCGGTGTTCATCAGGGCGCCCGTCGTCGAACGGGTCGGTTCGACGGTGACGGCGCTGGCCACGCTCGATGATGGCCGCGTCGTCGCGGTCGAACAGGGCAGCCTTCTCGGAACGTCCTTTCATCCGGAAATGACCGAGGACCACCGCTTCCACAGGTACTTTCTGGAACGGGTGCGCGCGAACCGCTGAGCTCCCTGCGCGCGGTGCCATGCTGGGGGCATGAAAATCTACTCGGACTATCCGGCACGCCGCATCCTGCAAATTCTGGTGGACATCCTTGCCGTCGCCCTGATCTGGTTCGGAATCTGGCTCGGAACCTTCGTCGGGTCGGCGATCGCGACCGCCGCGGAGGTCGGGCGCCAGCTGGAGTCAGCCGGGGCCGGGTTTCGGGGCGCCATGACGGATGTTGCGGGCGTGCTCGAAAACGCTCCGTTCATCGGCACGGCGATCCGCCAGCCGTTCGACGCCGCGAGCGGAACGGGGGGAATCCTCGAGAGCATGGGGCAGACCACGGCATCCTTCATCACGACGACAGCGTTCGTCGTCGGCGTCGTCGTCGGGGCAGTGATCGTCCTCGCCGTCGGCTGGTTCTGGCTGACCAGGCGGATCCGATTCGCCCGGCGTGCGACCCAGGCGAGCCGCCTGGCGAAACTCGACGACGGGCCGGACCTGCTCGCGCTCCGGGCGCTCGTGACGGGCACGAGGACGGAACTTGCCGCGGCGGATGCGCGCCCCGTGGAGGCGTGGCGCGCCGGCGATCTGGAGGCCATCCGCAGGCTTGCCGGGATCGAGCTGCGGAGGGCGGGCGTGCGGATCGCCGGATAGAATCGACTAACCAAACGAGAGGTGTGCGGTGTTGATGGTGAGGAGCGCGTCGTGAGTGGGCATTCGAAGTGGGCGACCACCAAACACAAGAAGGCCGTCATCGATGCGCGTCGCGCGAAGTCTTTCGCGAAACTCATCAAGAACATCGAAGTCGCCGCCAAGATCGGCGGAGCGGACCTCTCCGGCAACCCGACGCTCGTGGACGCCATCCAGAAGGCGAAAAAGACGAGCGTGCCCAACGACAACATCGATCGCGCCGTCAAGCGCGGCGCAGGGCTCACCGGCGAGTCGATCGACTACCAGACGATCATGTACGAAGGGTACGGCCCGAACGGCGTTGCCCTCCTCGTGGAGTGCCTCACCGACAACCGAAACCGTGCCGCCGCTGAGGTGCGGACCATCATGTCCCGCAACGGCGGGACCATGGCCGATCCGGGAAGCGTCGCCTACAACTTCAACCGCAAAGGGGTCATCTCGATCACGAAGGCGGACGGGGTCACCGAGGACGACATCCTCATGGCCGTACTGGATGCCGGCGCAGAGGAAGTCAACGACCAGGGCGGTGGATTCGAGGTCATCACGGATCCCTCGCACCTGGTGGCTGCCCGGACCGCGCTGCAGGAGGCAGGGATCGACTACGACTCCGCGGAAGCGGAATTCGTGCCCAACGTGAGCGTGGAAGTAGATGCCGAAACGGCCAGAAAAGTCTTCCGCCTCATCGACGCGCTCGAGGACAGCGACGACGTGCAGAACATTTTCGCGAACTTCCACATCCCGCCCGACGTGCAGGCGGTGCTGGATGCCGACGACGAGTAATCCCTGAGCTGCGCATGACGCTTCGCGTGCTGGGCATCGACCCCGGATTGACCCGGTGCGGTGTCGGCGTCGTCGATGTGTCGCCGGACCGCACAGCCACCCTGGTTGCCGTGGATGTCATCCGGACGGACAAGGCCGCCCCGCTTGAGCGGCGCCTCCTGGACATCGGAGCCGGGCTTGAGGCGATTCTCGACGAGTTCGAACCGGCCGCGGTCGCACTCGAGCGGGTTTTCGCCCAGCAGAACCTCCACTCCGTCATGGGCGTGGCCCAGGCCAGCGGCGTGGCATTGCTGCTGTCGGCGCGGCGCAACCTTGCTGTCGGCCTTCACACGCCGACCGAAGTGAAGGCCGCGCTCACCGGGCACGGGGGCGCGAACAAGAAGCAGCTTGGCGCGATGGTCGCCCGGATCCTCCGCCTCGATGCCGTACCGACACCGGCCGACGCGTCGGATGCGCTCGCCCTGGCGATCTGCCACGCCTGGCGGCAGGGTTTCGCGCCGCCCGCGCCCACCGGGACCCTGACTCCCGCACAGGAGGCGTGGCGCGCCGCTGAACGGTCGACGGGAAGGACACCGGCCCGCCCTAGGCTGGACGAATGATCGCGTCGCTGAGTGGAACCGTGCTTGCCGTGGCAGGCACGACCGTGATCATCGAGGTGGGGGGAGTGGGTCTGCAGGTCGCGGTGACCCCGGCGCACGCGCAGGAACTTCGGATCGGCTCCGAGGCGAAACTCCGCACCGCACTCGTGGTGCGGGAGGACGAACTCGCCCTGTACGGCTTCGCCGGCGACGAGGGCAAAGAGGTCTTCGATCTCCTCCGCGGCGTGAGCGGAGTCGGCCCGAAGTCGGCCATGGCCGTGCTCGCCGCGCTCACCCCGGCAGAGATCGCCGCCGCGGTCGCGAACGAGGATGATGTGGCGTTCCGCAAGGTTTCCGGCATCGGCCCCAAGACGGCAAAACTCATCGTGGTTTCGCTCGCCGGGAAAATGAAGGCCACTGCGGCCAGCGGCGACCGTGTACCGGGCGCTGCGCCAACCATCGCACACAACGTGATCATCGCCCTCGTCGGCCTCGGCTGGTCGGAGCGGGTCGCCGCACAGGCGGTCGACGACGCCATCGCGACAGCAGCGGAGAGCGAGCGGGAGTCGGTGCCTCACTTGCTTCGCCACGCACTCGCCCAGCTTGGGCCAACCTCGAATCAGGGGTCACGATGACTCCTGACGACGACCAGCCCTCGGCGATCGTGCGGCCGATGCCGGAGTCCGACGTCGAGCTCGCATTCGAGGGAGCGCTTCGGCCGAAAACGCTCGCCGAATTTGTCGGACAGCAGAAAGTGCGGGCGCAGCTGCAACTGCTCCTGGATGCCGCGCGGATGCAGAACCGCGCTCCCGACCACATCCTGCTCGCCGGGCCGCCGGGGCTCGGCAAGACGACCCTCGCCATGATCGTGGCCGAGGAGAGCGGGCGCCCGCTGCGCATCACGAGCGGCCCCGCCATCCAGCACGCGGGCGACCTCGCCGCCGTTCTCTCGTCCCTGTTGCCCGGAGAAATCCTGTTCATCGACGAAATCCACCGGATGGCCCGCTCCGCCGAGGAAATGCTGTACCTCGCGATGGAGGATTTCCGCATCGACATCATGGTCGGAAAGGGCGCAGGGGCCACGTCGATCCCTCTCGACCTCGCCCCCTTCACCCTCATCGGAGCCACCACCCGCTCCGGTTTGCTCCCGAATCCGCTGCGGGACCGGTTCGGGTTCACCGCGCACCTGGAGTTTTACGAAACGGTCGAGCTCGAACAGGTGCTTGTGCGTGCAGCCGGATTGCTCGCGCTCGACGTCGACGCGAAGTCGACCACGGAGATCGCCGGGCGCAGCAGAGGAACCCCGCGCATCGCGAACCGGCTGCTGCGCCGGGTGCGCGACTATTCGCTCGTGCACGACTCCGACGGGCTGGCCGCCGTGCGCGCGGCGCTCGAACTGTACGACGTGGACGAGTTCGGTCTCGATCGCCTCGACCGGGCCGTGCTGAGCGCGATCGTCAGCCGATTCGATGGAGGACCGGTCGGGCTGAACACGCTCGCGGTTTCGGTGGGGGAGGAAGCAGAAACGATTGAATCGGTGGTGGAACCGTTCCTCGTCCGGATCGGCCTGCTGACCCGAACTCCGCGGGGCCGGGTGGCGACGAAACAGGCCTGGCAACATCTTGGCCTCACCCGGCAGTCCAATGACCTCTTCGGTGATGACCTATAATTCAATCTGGCCATAACACCCTCGCGATGTCCTGTCGCGCTGAAAACTCGTGAATCGGCTACGCACACAACCCCGGAAGGCCTAACGCCACCATGGATTACACCCTCATTCTTATCGCGGTCGTCTTGGCCGTGTTTATTTTCTTCCAGTACCGCAGCTCGAAGAAGCGCCAGCGGGATGCCGCTGAGCGTCTGGCGACCCTGCTTCCGGGCGTTGAGGTCATGACGAACTTCGGCCTGTACGGCACGCTCGTGTCCATCGATGAAGACGACAACATGGCGTATGTGGAAGTTGCCCCGAAGACGGTCATCAAGCTTCACCGCCAGGTTCTGTTGAAGGCCGTCGACCCGGTCGTTCCGGAGGAGCCGACAGAGGATGCAGAGGCCGCACCCGAATTGAACACGTCGAGCTCGACGCCGATGGCGGAGCCGGAATTCGGCGAGCGCACGAAGAAGCCGACACGCAAGAAGCCTTCGGCCGACTCCGAATAGTCGCCGGACATCCCTTTTACCTGTTCCCGTTAGAAAGCAGAGTCACACGTGGCGGCACGCTCAACCCCGGTGAAGAAAGCATGGCGTTCGCTCACCTGGCTCATGGTGATCATCGTCGCGCTCATTGCAATCAACGGGGCCGGGGTGCTGTTCGCCAAGGGAACGTGGCTGCCGCAACTCGCGCTCGACCTCAAGGGTGGAACGCAGATCATCCTCGCCCCCAAGCTGGCGAGCGGCCAATCGGTCAGCACCGACCAGCTCAATCAGGCCGTGTCCATCATCCGCCAGCGCATCGATGCCGCCGGGGTTTCCGAATCGGAAATCAATACCCAGGGCAACAAGAACGTCGTGGTATCGCTCCCGGGCATCCCCGATCAGGCCACGATCGACCGGATCGAGTCCTCGGCGAAACTGGAGTTCAGGGCGGTTATCCAGTCTGACGCCGCAGCCGTGTCGACGGTGGGCAATACTCCGTCCCCCACGCCGTCGCCCGGGGCTTCCGATTCCGCGGCGCCCTCTGCCTCCCCGGCGCCCGAGCCGTCCGTGAGTCCGAGCAATGGGAGCGACCCGGCGTGGGTGACCCCCGCGCTTCAGAAGGAATTCGACTCGTTCAACTGCGCGAGCCTCGACAAGGCCAACACGAACGTCGCCCCCGCCGACAAGCCGCTCATCACGTGCGAAATCAACGGCACCCTGAACGACGCGATTCCCGACTACAAGTACATCCTCGGCCCCGTCGAGGTTTCCGGTGAGCGGATCAAGGACGCCACAAACGGGCTCGTCGCCAACAGCCAGGGCGTGAGCACGAACCAGTGGGGCGTCAACATCGTGTTCGACGCCGAGGGTGCCAGGGAATTCGGCACGGTCACGACCCGCCTCTTCGGCCTCACCGGCGCTCGCCACCAATTCGCGATCGTGCTTGACGGAAAGGTCATTTCGGCGCCGACGGTCAACGCCGTCATTACGGATGGCAAGCCGCAGATCACCGGGTCGTTCACCCAGGAAACGTCCAAGACCCTCGCCGACCAGCTCAAGTTCGGCGCCCTCCCGATCGGCTTCCTGGTCCAGAGCAAGGACACCATCACGGCGACGCTCGGCACGACCCAGCTCCTCAGCGGCCTCCTGGCCGGAGCAATCGGGTTGATCCTCGTCATCGGGTACTCGCTGCTGCAGTATCGAACCCTCGGACTCGTGACCGTCGCGTCCCTCGTCGTGGCGTTCTCCATCACGTACCTCATCGTGACCATTTTGGGCTGGCGGGAAGGGTATCGGCTGTCCCTTGCCGGCGTCGCGGGTTTGATCGTGGCGATCGGTATCACCGCAGACTCGTTCATCGTCTACTTCGAACGAATACGCGACGAGCTTCGGGATGGCCGGGTTCTGGTTTCCGCCGTCGAAGCGGGATGGAAGCGTGCCCTCCGAACGATTTTCGCCTCGGATGCCGTGAACTTCCTCGCCGCGATCGTGCTGTTCCTGCTCGCGGTCGGAAACGTCCGCGGATTCGCGCTGACGCTCGGGCTCACGACAATCGTCGACGTCCTCGTCGTGACAATGTTCACCCACCCGATGCTGCAATTGCTCGCGAACACCGAATTCTTCGGCGGCGGGCACCGGTTCAGCGGCCTGGATCCGCGCGCGCTCGGAGCCGTCTATCGCGGGCGCGCGCAGTTCCGCGAGCCCGTGCCCACCACGAAGAGCGGCAAGGGAATCGCAGCAGGCAAAGAGGCCGCACGCCGCCAAACGATCGCGGAACGCAAGGCGGCCGAACTCGCCGCGGCAAACCCCCAGAAATCGTCGGCACGAACCAAGGGGAAGGATTCCTGATGGCCAGCTTCTCCCAGTTCGGCAACGACCTGTATACCGGCAAGCGCTCGTACGATTTCGTCGGCAAGAAGTACCTCTGGTACACGATCGCGTTCGTCATGATCGCCTTGGCGCTCGGAATCACCCTGCTGAGGGGCGGATTCGAATTCGGCATCGAATTCAGCGGCGGTTCGCAATTCGAAATCAGCCGCACGACGAACCTGAACCAGAAATTCGCCTCGGATGCCGTAGTCAAGGAAGTTCCGTCCGCAAACCCCCGGGTGACGATCATTGGCGGCAACTCGGTGCGGATCCAGACCGACCAGTTGACGAACGCCCAGAACGACCAGGTGAGGGACGCGCTTGCCGCCGCGTACCAGCTCGCGCCAGAGGATGTGACCGCGTCGTACATCGGGGCTACGTGGGGGGCCGACATCACGAGTACCGCGATCCGCGGACTCATCACGTTCCTCGTGCTCGCCGCGATCGTCATGGCAATCTATTTCCGAACCTGGAAGATGTCGCTCGCGGCCATGATCGCGCTGCTGCACGACCTCGTGATCACGGCGGGAGTCTATGGAGTTCTGCAGTTTGAGGTGACCCCCGCCGCGGTCATCGGGTTCCTGACGATCCTCGGGTACTCGCTCTACGACACCGTCGTGGTGTTCGACAAAATTCGTGAAAATACGTCAGAGGACGGGGCTGACTCGCGCAGAACGTTCTCTGAATCCGTTAACCTCGCCGTCAACCAGACGCTCGTGAGGTCCATCAACACGTCTGTTGTCGCGCTTCTTCCGGTCGGCGGGATCCTGTTCATCGGCGCTGCGCTCCTCGGGGCGGGGACGCTTCGGGACATTTCCCTCGCACTGTTCATCGGAATGCTCGTCGGCACGTACTCGACGATTTTCATCGCGGCACCGCTGTACGCTCACCTGCGCAGTTCGGAAAGCGCGATCAGCAAAAACGAGAAGAAGATCCTGCAGGCTCGCAGCAAGTCGGCGGTCACCGCAGAATAAGCCTCAGGAAACGCGGTCGACTCCCAGCGCTGAATGCTAGCTTTGCAGGGGAGGAGGCGCCATGACTGAGACGAAGCCTCCTGCGGCCGCGCCCGCCGCTGCGGATACCGCCATTGCGGAACCAGTCGCCGCGCCCGCGGGCCCGTCACGCAGAAACCTGTTGCCGAGGCTGTTTTCCAAAGCACAGCCGGCCGGGGCGGTTGACCGCCTCATCAAGACGGTGCGCACCCAGCACCCCAAAGCCGACCTCGGCATCATCGAGCGCGCATACCGGGCAGCAGATCGGGCGCACGAGGGCCAGCTACGCCGCAGCGGCGAACCGTACATCACCCACCCCATCGCCGTCGCGCAGATTCTCGCCGACCTCGGAATCGGCCCGGTGACGATCGCGGCAGCGCTCCTGCACGACACGGTGGAGGACACCGAATACACCCTGGAGCGGGTGCGGGAGGACTTCGGCGACGAAATCGCCATGCTCGTGGACGGTGTCACGAAACTCGACAAGCTCAAGTACGGGGACAGCGCGCAGGCCGAGACCGTGCGCAAGATGGTCGTCGCCATGTCGAAGGATATCCGGGTTCTCGTCATCAAGCTCGCCGATCGCCTGCACAACGCGCGGACCTGGGGTTTCGTTTCGCCGGAATCGGCTGCGCGCAAAGCTCAGGAAACACTGGAGATTTACGCGCCGCTGGCCCACCGCCTCGGAATCCAGGCCATCAAGTGGGAGTTGGAGGATCTGTCCTTCGCCGTGCTCTACCCGAAGCTGTACGTGGAAATCGAGGGGCTCGTGAAGGAGCGGTCCCCGCAGCGTGAAGAGTTCGTCCAGGAAGTGATCGCCGCGGTCACCGAGGACTTGAAAGCCGCGAAGATCCGCGGAACGGTTGCCGGCCGCCCCAAGCAGTACTACTCGATTTACCAGAAAATGGTGATTCGCGGCCGCGAGTTCGACGAAATCTACGACCTCGTCGGGATTCGCGTCCTGGTGAATTCCGTTCGCGATTGCTACGCGGTGCTCGGGGCAATCCACGCCAGATGGAACCCCATCCCCGGACGCTTCAAGGACTACATCGCCACGCCGAAGTTCAACCTCTACCAGTCGCTGCACACCACGGTGATCGGACCGCACGGCCGCGCGGTCGAACTGCAGATCCGCACGGACGAAATGCACCAACGGGCCGAATTCGGCGTCGCGGCGCACTGGAAGTACAAGGAGCGCGTGGCCGGAGGCAAGGGTGCCGACGGAGTTCTGGCACCCGACACCGACATGGCCTGGCTCGCGCACATCACCGACTGGCAGGCCGAAACCAGCGACCCCGGCGAATTCCTCGAGTCGCTGAGGTTCGAAATCGGTGCGAAAGAGGTGTATGTCTTCACCCCCCAGGGCAAGGTGATCGGATTGCCGGCCGGCGCGACCCCGGTGGACTTCGCCTACGCCGTGCACACCGAAATCGGCCACAGAACGATGGGGGCCAAAGTCAACGGCAGGCTCGTGCCTCTCGACAGCGTCCTGACCAGCGGCGAAGTGGTCGAAGTGTTTACCTCGAAGAATCCGGACGCAGGGCCCAGCAAGGACTGGCTGATGTTCGTGAAGAGCCCCCGCGCGCGCAACAAGATCAAGCAGTGGTTCACGAAGGAACGCCGAGAGGAAGCCGTCGAGCAGGGCAAGGATGCGATAGCCCGGGCCATGCGAAAGCAGAACATGCCGCTGCAGAAACTCATGAGCCAGAACTCGTTCAACGAAGTCGCGGCTCAAATGCGTTACGAGGATGTGTCTGCGCTCTACGCGGCGGTGGGTGAAGGGCACGTGTCCACCCAGTCGGTGCTGGAGAAGGTCGCCCAGAACCTGCAGTCCGAGTCGGAAAACGACGAGTCCGACTTTCCGATCCCGGTCACCGGGCGGGTGCGGCAACTGCGGAATGCCGAGTCGGGTGTTCTCGTTCGCGGCGCGCCGGACATCCTGGTGAAGCTGGCCAAGTGCTGCACTCCCGTGCCGGGGGACCCGATCGTCGGGTTCGTCACGCGCGGATCCGGCGTCTCAGTGCATCAGGCCGAGTGTTCGAATGTCGCCTCGCTCGTGGCCCAACCGGAGCGGATGATCGACGTCGAGTGGGCGCCGACCGCGAAAAACGTCTTTCGGGTGCAGATTCAGGTGGAGGCGCTCGACCGGGCCGGCCTGCTGTCGGACGTGACGAGGGTGCTTTCCGAGCACAAGGTGAACATCCTTTCCGCATCCGTGCAGACCTCCAGCGACCGTCTCGCGCTCAGCCGGTTCGTGTTCGAAACCGGGGACACGACCCACCTTGATCGAGTCCTCAACGCGGTACGGCGGGTGGACCAGGTCTACGACGTCTACCGGGTGAACGCAGGTTAGCCGCCGAGAGAGCTTTCCAGCCTGCCCAGCGCGAGGTGTTTGTTGGGCAGGTTTCTTCTGGCGTTGATGGTGGAAGCACACTCCGCAAGGCCGAATTTTCCGAGGGTGGCAAGCCGGGAAACGATCGTGGCGTGCTGCGTCGAGAAGTGCTCGGTGAATCGTGCGAGATCGATCGCGGTCCGCAATGCCGAGGTCACCGGCATCCCGCCGAGCACCGTCAGCTCCTCGTCATCGATGACCACTTCGCGGTAGATGATGAATCGCGTCGAAATCGGATGCAGACGAGTGCGGGAGTCCACGCACAACTGGAGGGGCCGCGGGATGTGGAGGGTGGCACCGAATATCCACGCGGCGGTGAGGCGCTCCGCGATGGTCCAGTCCGGTGCACCCGAAGCGACAGCGGCGGCGCGCTGGGAGACGCCCACCACGGTGTCGACGGGGCAGAACGCGTCGCCGACGCGCTGAAGTTCTCCGTCCAGCGTGGCGGAAATGAGCTCCTGCTCCGGAAGCTCGGCGCCGGAGAGCACGGTTGGGATGCGCATGGCTCCATGATGGAATGTGCCGCCGCCGCGTTCTCGCACGCGGGGGAAAAGTGTGGAAATCTGCGCCTGTGGAAAGTCGGCGGGGACCGCCGCTCAGTTCAGGGCGTCGAGCCACGCCTTCTGGGCGTCGAGGGCTTCCTGCGCTTCGGCGATCTTCTTCGCGTCTCCGTCGGCAGTCGCGGATTCCAACTCCGTTTTCAGCCTGGCGATCGACTCCTCCAACTGGTTCGCGAGCCCCTCGCTGCGGGCCTTCTTTTCCGGGTTGTTTCGATGCCAGTAGTCCTCATCGAGTTTGCGCACAGCAGATTCGACCTTGCGCATCCGCTCTTCGACCGGTTTGACCTTGTCTCTGGGAACTTTGCCGATGCTGTCCCAGCGCGTCTGGATCGACAGGAGCGTCTCTCTGGCGACATCCCGGTCCTTTTCGGACAGCAGGGGTTCCGCCTCATCCAGCAGAGCGAGTTTCTTCTCCAGGTTCACACCAAATTCGGCATCGTCTCTCGCGTCGATTTCGGCTTTGGCCGCGTACAGCACGTCGCCTGCTGCCTTGAACCGCGCCCACAGCGAATCGTCCGCCTTCTTCCCCGCCCGTCCGGCGCGCTTCCAGTCGTCCAGCAGCGCGCGGTAGGCCGGGATACCCTCGACGCCCTTCGGCGCGAGCGCTTCCGCCTTCTCCACCAGTTCCTGCTTGCGGATGCGCACGTCCTTGTGCGCGGAGTCGAGTTCGGCGAAAAATGCTTTCCGATGCGTTTCGATTGTCGTCCGGGCAGCGCGGAAACGCTTCCACAACTCGTTGCTCTCGCTCTTCGGAAGCCGCGGGCCGTCGTGCTGATGTTTCTGCCAGCGCTCGAACAGCGCGTCGAGGCTCGCGCTTACCTGCTTCCACTGCACTTTCGAGAAATCCTGAGCGGACAGCGCCTCGACTTCTTCCACGAGCGCTGTGCGTTCGGCCAGTGCGGCCTCTACCGCGGCTTTTGCCTCGGCGGCCTGCTCCTCGGTGAGTTTGTCCACTGAACCCTGCAGGGCGTCCAGTCGCGCCTCGAGAGACGCGAGGTCGCCGACAGCATTGGCGTCGGCGATGGTCGCTCGCAGGCTCGCGACGGCCTTGCCGATTTCGCCGCCCGGCGTACCGCGCTTGATGCGCTGCTCCAGCAGGGTGACCTGACCGGCAAGCTCGGTGAACTTCCGTTCGAAGTAGGCGAGCGCTTCGTCGGGAGTGCCATCCGGATACTGCCCGACCGCACGTTCGCCGTCCGCCGTGCGCACGAAAACGGTGCCCGTCTCGTCGACGCGGCCCCACGGTGCCTGCGTATCCGCCACCTGTTCCATCCCTGTTGATTCGTCTGCCGGTGCCCGCTGAATCAATAATCCCGCCGGCCGTGCTCCAGCCTATTGCACGCGGTGAATCGGTTGGGCCAGCACCTACTTGATGGTGACGCCTGTAATGCTGGTCGGTACGGCCGGCTGGCCGTCAGCCGAACCGTCCTTCGTGCCGGCATCCGCAATCTGGGAGATCACCGAGGAGAGTCCGCTCGTGACCGAGCCGAACACCGTGTACCCGCCTGCCGCGTCGTTGGGGAGAGTTCCATCGGAGAGCATGATGAAGAATTGGTGCCCCTGGGAATACGCGGCCCCGCCGGCACGAGCCATCGCTATCGTCCCCGCCGGATACACCGCGTCTGCCGGTGCGTTCTCGATGGGCCCGAACATGAAGTTGGGGTCACCGGCGCCGGTTCCGCCAAGCGAGCCGCACTGGATGAGGCTGGTTTGGCCCGTGGTCAGGCGATGGCAGGTCTTGCCCGTGAAGTAGCCGTCCTTCACCTCCTGCACGAATACCGCAACGGCCTGCGGCGCTTTGGCACCATCCAGTGCGATGCCGAGGTTAATGTCGTTGAGGGTGAGCGAACCGGTCCACGTGCGCCCTTCCGCCGTGGCGGGATTCGGGATGTTGCCGATGTTGTGGCCCGTCGTCGGATCGACGGATGAGGTTGGGGAAGGCGTCGGGACCGGCGCTCCCGGCCCGGCCTCGAAATACACCACCTGGGTGAGGGTGGCGAGGATGGCGACAATGACCGCTCCGCCAATGGCGAAAATGTTGTCGCGCCGGCGCCGACCGACCTGATGCTCGTGCACCGACTGGCGGGCGGTGAAACGGCGAAGCCTCGTTCGCGCTTCGCGCGCCTCACGTTCGGCGTTCCTGCTGCGTGCCACGTTGCTCCTTCACCAATCGGGGTGTTTCGCCCAGAAGTACATTACCTGCCCCAGCACCGCGTGCCGATTCGCGCGGCCACCGCAACTACCATGGCCACTATGGTCGACTCGCCAGGACTGCGCAGCGGATCCAGCCCCCTCGCGGTGCGGATGCGACCGCGCACCCTCGACGAGCTGATCGGCCAGAAACATTTGCTCGGGCCGGGATCGCCCCTGGTCACCCTGGCCGGCGACCCCACGGGGGAGACCGGCGCGACCTCGGTGATCCTCTGGGGGCCACCGGGAACGGGAAAAACCACGATTGCGAAAACCATCGCGCAGAGTTCCGGCCGAAAGTTCGTGGAGCTCTCCGCAGTCTCAGCCGGCGTCAAGGATGTGCGCGATGTCCTGCAGCAGGCGCTCTCCTCACGCGAGGTGTACGGCCTGTCCACTGTCCTGTTCCTGGACGAGATCCATCGATTCTCCAAGTCGCAGCAGGATGCCCTGCTGCCCGGCGTGGAAAACGGCTGGATCATCCTGGTCGCCGCGACCACCGAGAATCCGTCGTTCTCCGTCATCTCGCCCCTGCTGTCACGGTCGCTGCTGCTCACCCTCGAAGCGCTGACCGACGAGGACCTCGGCACCGTCATCGACCGCGCGGTGGCGGAACCGCGAGGACTCGATGGCGCGGTGGAGGTGGCGGCCGACGCGCGCGCAGCCCTCATTCGGCTGGCGTCGGGCGACGCGCGGCGGGCGCTCACCGCGCTC
Organism: uncultured Microbacteriaceae bacterium; assembly: GCA_937872445.1. Taxonomy (GTDB): domain Bacteria; phylum Actinomycetota; class Actinomycetes; order Actinomycetales; family Microbacteriaceae; genus Terrimesophilobacter. The sequence continues at coordinate 16,527 of CALMSL010000161.1, forward strand.
GAAGCGGCCGCAGCGTCCGCGAGGGCCGCAACGGCCGAGGGGAAACCGCTCGTCACGCCGGAGATCGTTTCCTCCGCCGTGGATCGCGCACTGCTCCGCTACGACCGCCAGGGGGACGAACACTACGACGTCATCAGCGCGTTCATCAAGTCCGTGCGCGGCTCCGACGTCGACGCGTCGCTGCACTACCTTGCGCGAATGATCGAAGCGGGGGAGGATCCGCGGTTCATCGCCCGGCGCATCATCGTGCTCGCTGCCGAGGATGTCGGGCTCGCTGACCCGCAGGCGCTCGTCGTGGCGGTCGCCGCCGCCGATGCCGTGCAGTTCATCGGGATGCCGGAGGGGCGCATTCCGCTCGCCGAGGCGGTCGTTTACCTCGCGATGGCACCGAAATCCAACGCTGCGTATGTCGCCATCGACAAGGCGATAGCGGATGTCCGAAACGGCCGGATCGGGAGGGTTCCCGCGCACCTTCGCGACGCCCACTACCCGGGTGCGAAGAAGCTCGGGCACGGCATGGGCTACAAATACCCGCACGATGCCGAGATCGGCGTGCTGGAGCAGGACTACGCGCCGGACGAGTTGCGGGGAGCCGTGTATTACGAACCCACCGACCACGGAAACGAGCGCGACGTGTCCGCGCGCCTCCAGAAGCTGAGGCGCATCATCCGGGGCCGCTGATCTGCTATCCTTGAGTCCGCCGACAGGGGGATTCCGCGCACGGCTGCAGCGGATCCCAAGCCTGGAGGAATCGTTCATTAGCCGAATGGTTTCCGCGGCACCATCCCTCTTCACGATTTTTGGGCGTTTCACGCTGCACGAATGGTGAACGCCCACCCCAGAAGACCGATGAACATCAGTACCGAAAGGACACCGTGTCTACCAAGTCACGTACACGCAGCAAGACCCGCCTCTCCCGCGCGTTGGGCATCCCGCTCACGCCGAAGGCGGCCCGTTACCTCGAGAAGCGCCCCTACGGCCCGGGCGAGCACGGCCGCACCCGCCGCAAGACGGACAGCGACTACGCGGTGCGGCTGCGCGAGAAGCAGCGACTGCGCGCCCAGTACGGCATCCGCGAAGCTCAACTCAAGATCGTGTTCCAGGAAGCGCGTCGCGCCAATGGCCTGACCGGTGAGAACCTCGTCGAGCTGCTGGAAATGCGGCTGGATGCCCTCGTCGTCCGTGCCGGATTTGCGCGCACGACCGCGCAGGCGCGTCAGCAGATCGTGCATCGCCACATCATGGTCGACGGTGCCCGCGTGGACCGCCCATCGTTCCGCGTGAAGCCCGGACAGCTCATCCACGTTCACCCCAAGAGCGAGCAGATGGACCCGTTCCAGGTCGCGGCTGCCGGCGGACACGCCGAGGTCCTTCCGAAGGTTCCCGCCTACCTTGAGGTTGAGCTCGACCGGCTTCAAGCCCGGCTGGTTCGTCGCCCGAAGCGCGCCGAAGTGCCGATCACGTGCGAAGTTCAGCTCGTCGTCGAGTACTACGCCGCCCGTTAGCCCTTCAGGCTTTCTGGGTAGGCTTGACAACCCCTGCGGCTCAAACGTGAAGGAGCAATGCTCATGAAGAAAATTGTGTGGCTCATCGTCGGAATCGGGGTCGGTTTCGTGGTCGCCCACCAGGTGAACAAGACGCCGGAAGGCCGACGGTTCTTCGAGGATGTTGATGCGAAGGCTCGTGAGTTCGGCGGCGCCGTCGTCGACGGGTACAAGGCGCGTGAGGCGGAGCTTCGTGCGGCCGTTGCCGATGCTGAGGACGCGATCGCCGACTTCACCAAGCGCAAGTAATCCGATCCGCCTGGTGCAGAGTACCTAGTGCAGACCGCTGAGATTCGACGTCGCTGGCTCGATTTTTTCGGGCAGCGCGGGCATACCATCGTGCCCTCGGCCTCGCTGGTGAGCGACGACCCCACGTTGCTGTTCACGGTCGCGGGAATGGTTCCGTTCGTGCCGTACCTCACTGGCCTTGTGCCAGCGCCGTACCCGCGCGCGACGAGCGTGCAGAAGTGCATCAGGACCCTCGATATCGATGAGGTTGGCAAGACCACCCGCCACGGCACGTTCTTTCAAATGGCAGGAAACTTCTCGTTCGGCGACTATTTCAAGGAACAGGCGATCGCGTATGCCTGGGAGCTGCTGACGACCCCGGAAGCCGACGGAGGCTACGGCTTCGAGGAGAAGGACCTGTGGATCACGGTCTATCAGGACGACGACGACGCCGCGGCGTACTGGAAAAAGACGGCCGGTCTGCCCGACGAGCGAATCCAACGGATGGGCAAGGCCGACAATTACTGGTCGATGGGAACCCCGGGGCCCGCCGGCCCCGACTCCGAGATCTTCTTCGACCGCGGCCCCGCCTACGGGCGCGACGGCGGTCCGGCCGCCGATGACAATCGCTACATTGAAATCTGGAACCTCGTGTTCATGCAGTGGCTGCGCGGCGCATCCATTGGCGCACATGACTTCGAAATCCTCGGCGAACTTCCCAGGAAGAACATCGACACCGGAATGGGCCTCGAACGAGTCGCATTCATCAAGCAGGGGGTAGAGAACCTCTACGAAATCGACCAGGTGCGTCCCGTGCTGGATCGCGCGTCGGAAATTTCGGGCAAAAAGTACGGTGCCGACCACGACGACGATGTGCGGATGCGCGTCGTCGCGGACCACGTCCGGTCCTCGCTCATGCTCATGGCGGACGGCGTCACGCCCTCCAACGAGGGTCGCGGATACATCCTGCGCCGGCTTCTGCGTCGAAGCGTGCGGGCGATGCGGCTCCTCGACGTGGACGTTGCGACGTTCCCCGAATTGTTCCCCGCCTCCCGCGATGCCATGAAGTCTGCGTACCCGGAAGTGGAAACCGACTTCGACAGGATCGGGCGGCTCGCGTACGGAGAAGAGGAAACGTTCCTGAAGACGCTGGAGAGCGGCACGAGCATCCTCGATGTCGCGGTCGCCACGGTGCGCAAATCCGGCAAAGCGCAACTCGAGGGGGACGTCGCGTTTCAATTGCACGACACGTTCGGGTTTCCCATCGACTTGACCGTGGAAATGGCTCAGGAAGCGGGGCTCAACGTTGACCGCGCCGCATTCGACACGCTCATGGCGCAGCAGCGGGATCGGGCGAAAGCGGACGCGCGCTCCAAGAAGACGCTTCTCGCCGACCTCTCGGTGTACAGCTCGTTCCGGGCCAAGGGCGAAACTCTCTTCACAGGCTACGAGTTCCTCGACACCGACAGCACCGTGCTCGGCATCATCGTCGGTGGGGAGTCCGTGCAGCGCGCGTCGGCGGGGGAGATCGCCGACATCATCCTCGCTGAAACGTCCCTGTATCCGGAGTCCGGAGGGCAGGAGGCCGATTCCGGGCGGATCGTGGGCACCGGTTTCGAGCTCGACGTTCTGGACGTGCAGCGGCCCGTAAAGGGGCTCATCAGCCACAAGGTGGAAGTTTCGCACGGCGAGGTCGGCGTCGGTGACACCGCGACAAGCGTGGTGGACCCCGAATGGCGCAGAGGCGCAACGCAGGCGCACTCGGCCACCCATGTGATCCACGCCGCGCTGCGCGAGGTTCTCGGTCCGCAGGCGCACCAGGCGGGTTCCTACAACAAGGCCGGGTACATGCGCCTGGACTTCAACTGGAATCAGGCTCTGTCGCGGGAAACGCGCAGCGAAATCGAAGAGATCTCCAATGCTGCCATCCGCCGCAACCTTGACGTCGAGACGCGCGTCATGCCGCTCGACGAGGCGAAGGCCCTGGGCGCCATGGCCCTGTTCGGCGAAAAGTACGGTCAGACCGTGCGTGTCGTCGACATCGGCGGCCCGTGGTCGCGCGAACTGTGCGCCGGCACCCACGTGGCGCGCAGTGCCGAGATCGGGCTGATCAATTTGGTGAGTGAGTCCTCGATTGGATCCAGCAACCGAAGGATCGAATCTCTCGTCGGGATCGAGGGTTTCAAAGACCTGGCGCTCGAGCGCGCGATCGTGTCCCAGTTGAGCGCGGAGCTCAAGACGCCGCGCGAGTTGCTGCCCGAACGCATCGCCGAACTCCTGGCCAACCTGAAAGCAGCGGAAAAGAAAATCGCCGACTTCCAGTCCGAAGTCCTCACCCAGCGCGTGCCTTCGCTCCTCGACTCGGCAACCCGGACGGGCGGGATCGTGCGGGTCATCGGGAACCTTGGCACCGTCGCTTCCGCGGATGACGTTCGTACGCTCGCGACGACCGTGCGGAGTCGACTGGGCAGCGAGCCGAGCGTCGTCAGTCTTGCCGCCGAGGTTGCCTCCAGCGGCGGGCAAGGCAAAGCCGTGGTGATTGTCGTGACGAACGAGGCGGCACGGAATGCGGGAGTGAAGGCCGGCCCGCTGTCCAGGCTTGCCGCGGGAGTTCTCGGCGGGGGCGGAGGCGGCAAGGATGATCTTGCGCAGGGCGGTGGCACCGATGTGGCGGCGATCGACGCCGCACTCGCTGCCGTGGCAGAGGCCCTGCCCGCGTGACGTTTCGTACGGGTGTGCGTCTCGGCATTGACGTCGGACGCGCACGAATCGGAGTTGCGCGGTGTGACCCTGACGGGTTGCTGGTGAGCCCGGTGGTCACGCTCACGCGCGGGAAGGGCGATATTGGGGCACTCGCCAGGATTGCCGATGCCGACGACATCCTGGAGTTTGTGGTCGGGCTGCCGCTGTCGCTTTCCGGTGCCCGCACCGCGTCAACGCAGGACGCGCGCGACTTCGCGACGGCACTCGGCGATGCATCCGGTCGCCCCGTGCGGCTCGTCGACGAGCGCCTCTCCACCGTGGCAGCACAGCGATCCCTTCACGAGGCGGGTCGGACCACTCGCAGTTCGCGTCCGGTCATCGATCAGGTGGCCGCCACTATAATTTTGCAACACGCCATCGATGCGGAACGTGCTGGCGGCAACCCGCCGGGCGAACTCATCATCCCGACCGAAGGATAGCGAATCGTGGCAGACGAACCCCGTTGGGAGGAGATTTTCTCCTCGCAGCCCGAAGGATCGCCGGCCGATGCGTCTGGTGCCTCGCCCGCCCCGCAGTCCCGCCGGGAAGCCCGAGCGGCCGAAAATTCCCGGTCCGCGGCCCGCCGAGGCTCACCATCACGGCCGCCGAAGGCGCCGCGGAAGCCGGGCGGTTCGAAACCGGTGGCGGGAGCCGGCGGCGATGCCCCGCGCACGCGGCGCCGCTGGATCGGCTGGCTCGTCGCTGTCGTCGTGATCCTTGGCCTCGCCGGGGGAGGAGCGGGCTACGCGTGGCTCAATTTCGAACCGCAAATCCGCAAGGTGCTGGGCTGGGAACTTCCGCCTCCCGACTACGAGGGCCAGGGTACCGGACAGGCAACGATCGTGATCGCCAGCGGCGACACGGGGGTTGAGGTCACCAATTCGCTCCTCAATGCCGGTGTGATCAAAAGCTTCGACACGTTCTACAACCTGCTTCTGGCACAGAAGCCGCCAGTGGAGTTTTTTCCCGGTTACTACGTGCTTGCCGAGAAAATGAGCTCAGCCGCGGCCCTCGCCGCGATTCAGGATCCATCGAAGAGGGTGGAGCATACCGCCCTCATTCCCGAGGGCAAGAGCATCGATCAGGTATTCGACATCCTGTCCACGGCGACAAACCTGCCGGTTTCGGATTTCGTGGCCGCCGCGAAAGACCCCACCAGTTACGGTGTGGCGGCAGACGCGCCAAGTCTGGAAGGCTACCTGTTCCCCGCCACCTACAAGTTCGACCCGGGAGTGGATGCCCGCAGCGTCCTCACCACCCTCGTGAATCGCACGTTCACGTCGCTGGATGCCGCCGGGGTAGCCCCGGCCGACCGCCTCAAGGTTCTCACGCTCGCTTCCATCATTCAGCGTGAAGCCGGGCGCGACTCGAAGGACTTCTACAAGGTGTCGCGAGTGTTCACCAACCGGTTGGAGAATGGCTGGCATTTGGAATCCGACGCCACCGTGTCCTACGGCACGGGGAGGACCCACACCGTGTGGACGACGGCCGCCGAGCGTGCCGACGCATCGAACAAGTACAACACCTACGCGAATCCGGGACTGCCGATCGGGCCGATCGGGGCAGCGGGAGACCTCGCTATCGACGCGGCGTTGCACCCGGCGGACGGTCCGTGGTTCTACTTCGTCCCGGTGAACTTGGACACGGGGGAGACCGTGTTCTCCGTCACGCTGGCCCAGCACGAGGCGGCGGTTCGTCAGTTGCAGGAGTGGTGCCGAACGTCGCAAAGCCCGAACTGTGGCTGACGGCCGAAACCGACTCGCCGTTCTCGGTTCGCCCATCGCGCACTCGAAATCGCCCGCCATCCACCGGGCCGCGTATCGGGCGCTCGGCCTGGACTGGACCTACGACGCCGTGGAGGTCGCGTCGGGCGAACTGGGCGCGTTTTTGGACGGATGCGGCGGCTCCTGGCGGGGCCTGTCCCTGACCATGCCGCTCAAGCGCGAGGTTGTGCCGTACCTGGCTGAGCAGGATGGCGTGTCCAGGCTCGTCGGCGCCGTCAACACGGTGCTCTTCACCGAAGGCGGACGTGCGGGGTTCAACACCGATGTGTTCGGTGCAGAACGGCTGCTCCGCGAGTCGGTTTCCGGTACGCTGCGTCACGCACTCATCCTGGGCGGTGGCGCAACGGCCGGGTCGCTCATCGTCGCACTCGCGAACTGCGGCGCGAGCGAGATCACCGTGTCGACGCGTTCCCCGGAAAAGTCGACGGGATTGCTGGCCCTCGCCGATCAACTGGGGGTGGCACTTGCCGTCGGAGGCCCGGACGTTCTGCCGGAGGACCTCGACGTCGTGGTGAGCGCGCTCCCCGGCACCGCCCCGCTGCCGCGGGAGTTCCCGGCCGCGATTCGCGCGACAGTTCCCCTCGTCGACATTGCTTACGAGCCCTGGCCAACGCCGATCGCCCGGCATTGGCTCGAGGCAGCAGGGGGCGTCGCGAACAACGGGCTGGGAATGCTTCTGTATCAGGCGTTGATTCAAGTGCGCATTTTTGTGGCGGGCGACCCAGAGCGCGAGCTCCCCGGCGAGGCCGACGTGCTCGGTGCGATGAGGTCAGCGGCGCTCGGCCCGGTCTGAGCATGGGAGGATGAGACCATGCTTCGATGGCTCACGGCAGGGGAATCGCACGGCCCGGAACTCCTCGCCATCCTGGAGGGGATGCCCGCGGGCGTTCCGGTCGGCCTTGCCGACATTCGCGCGGATCTCGCCCGCCGGAGGCTCGGCTACGGGCGCGGAGCCCGCCAGAAGTTCGAGGAAGACGAACTGACAATTTCCGGCGGAATCCGATTCGGGCTCACGATGGGAAGTCCGATTGCGCTGCGCATCGGCAACAGCGAGTGGCCGCGCTGGGTCGACGTCATGAGCGCGGAGCCCGTGGATCCCGCGACCCTGCCGAAAGGTCGAGGGGCCCCGCTCACCCGGCCGAGACCGGGCCACGCCGATCTGGTCGGCATGCAGAAGTACGGTTTCGAGGAGGCCAGGAACGTTCTCGAGCGGGCCAGCGCGCGCGAAACCGCCGCGCGGGTCGCTCTGGGGGCCATCGCGCGCGCGTTTCTGGCCGAATTCGGCGTCAGCGTCCTCAGCCACACGCTGTCCATCGGCACCGTGCGCGTTCCGGAAAGCACGCCGCTCCCGGGGCCGGATGATGTCGCGAGACTCGATGAAGACCCGCTCCGGTGCGCGGATCCGGACACGAGCGCCCTCATGGTCGCCGAAGTGGATTCCGCCCAGAAGGATGGTGACACGCTCGGCGGCGTGATCGAGGTCCTCGCGTTCGGTCTGCCGCCGGGGCTCGGTTCCTACGCCCACTGGGACCGGCGACTCGACGCCCAACTCGCCTCCGCCATCATGGGCATCCAGGCGATCAAGGGGGTCGAGGTCGGCGATGGGTTCCTGACGACCACGAGGCGAGGGTCGAAAGCGCACGACGAGCTGTTCACGACCGAATCCGGCATTGCGCGTTCCACCGATCGGGCGGGAGGCACAGAGGGCGGAATGAGCACGGGAAGCGTGCTCCGCGTTCGCGCCGGAATGAAACCCATCTCCACCGTCCCGCACGCGTTGCGCACGATCGATGTCGCCACGGGCGTTGCCGCCGAAGCTCACCACCAGCGTTCGGACGTCTGCGCGGTCCCCGCGTCGGGCATCGTCGCGGAGGCGATGGTCGCGCTGGTTCTCGCCAATTCGCTGCTGGAGAAGTTCGGCGGGGATTCGCTCGCGGAGACCCGGCGAAACGTGCGCAGCTACCTCGATGCGATCCCCGAGAACCTGCGGATGTCGGCCACCGCGCAGTCAGAACACGCGTCCGACGCGACATGACCGGATCGACCCCGTATCTCGTCGTGATTGGCCCTCCCGGGGCTGGCAAGAGCGTGCTGGGAAAGATCGTGGCCAAACTTCTGCGCGTTCCGTTCGTGGACACGGACCGCCGGATCGCGGCAAAGCACGGCCCCATCGCCACGATCTTCGCCGAGCGCGGCGAGGAATGGTTTCGGGCGGCGGAACGCATCGAGGTGGCACAGGCGCTCACGGAGCGCGCCGTCGTGGCGCTCGGCGGCGGAGCGGTCCTCAATTCGGACACGCAAAAAGAGCTCGCCTCGGTGCGCGTGGTGCACGTGACCGTGTCGCCCGAGGCGGTCGACAGCAGGATTCAGGGTTCAACGCGGCCGCTTCTGCTCGGCGGCATCGAATCGTGGAAGCGGATCGTCGCCGAGCGGAAGGACGTGTACGAACGCCTCGCCACACGAACCGTCGACACCTCGGATCGCCCGGCGCGATCCATCGCCCACGAACTTGCCGAGTGGGTTCAGAGACTGGAGGAGGGCAGTTGAGAGCGATCACCGTGTCCGGCGCCGCACCCTACGAGGTGCACATCGGGCGAGGCATCCTGCCCGACTTGTCGTCGCACCTCGGTGCGGCGGTGCAGAAAGTGCTCATCGTCCACCAACCGTCCCTGGCGAGCATCGCCGGCATCCTGCGCGAGCAACTGTCGCCGAACTACGAGGTGCTTCTCGCCGAAATTCCGGACGGCGAAGCGGCCAAACGCGTCGAAGTCGCGGCGTTCTGCTGGCAAATCCTCGGCACCGCGGACTTCACCCGGTCGGATGCCATCATCGGGTTCGGCGGCGGAGCCGCGACCGACCTCGCCGGGTTCGTCGCGGCGACCTGGCTGCGCGGCGTCACGCTCATCCAGGTGCCCACAACCGTGCTCGGCATGGTGGACGCGTCGATCGGCGGAAAGACCGGGATCAACACCTCGGAAGGGAAGAACCTGGTGGGGTCGTTCTACCAGCCGTCCTCCGTCCTCGCCGACCTCGACATCCTCGCGGGGCTGGACCGGCGCGATACCCTCGCCGGATTCGCCGAAATCGTGAAGTGCGGTTTCATCGCCGACCCGGAAATCCTCGACATCATCGAGCGCGACGTCGACGCGGCAACCGATACCGAATCCGAGGAGTTCCGCCGCCTCGTCGAACTCGCCGTCGCCGTGAAGGCGAACGTCGTCGGCGAGGATTTCCGGGAGGCCGGCATCCGGGAAATCCTGAACTACGGGCACACGGTCGGCCACGCGATCGAATACGCGGAGCGTTTTCGCTGGCGCCACGGCGATGCCGTGGCCGTCGGGATGGTGTTCGCCGCCGAACTCGCGAGGCTCGCCGGCCGGCTGGGCGATGACGTTGTCGACCGCCACCGCACGATCCTGGAATCCCTCGGTCTGCCGGTCACCTACCCCCTCGGGCGCTGGAATACGCTGGCGAGCGTCATGAAGCGGGACAAGAAGGCGCGCGGCGACCTGCTCAGGTTCGTCATCCTCGACGATGTCGCACGCCCCACCATTTTGGCCGGACCGGACGAGTCGTTGCTCTTCGCCGCGTGGCAGGAAGTCGGCAGTTAGAGTTGCAGGCATGACGCGTGTACTCGTACTGAATGGCCCTAATTTGTCTCGCCTGGGCAGCAGGGAACCCGACGTGTACGGCTCGCAGAGCCTTGACGACCTGCGCGGGCAACTGCTCGCGGCCGCGGGGGACCTCACCGTGGAGCTGCGGCAAAGCGACGACGAGGCCGAGCTGATCGGATGGCTGCACGAAGCGGTGGACACCCGGTCCCATGTCATCCTGAACCCGGCCGCGTTCACCCACTACTCGTACGCGCTCCGCGACGCTGTGGCGCTCGTCACGGCGGCAGGGCTCATCCTCATCGAAGTCCATCTTTCCAACCCGCACGCGCGCGAGGAGTTCCGGCACACGAGCGTCATCTCCGGCGTCGCGACGGGCGTGATCGCCGGTCTCGGCTTCGACTCCTACCTGCTCGCCCTCGAGCTGGTGCGTCGACGTTCGGCATGACCCCATAAACTTGGGGTCATGGCTTCTACTGCAGACATTCGGAACGGCGTTGTGCTCAACATGGATGGCGGGCTCTGGACCGTCATAGAATTCCAGCACGTGAAGCCCGGCAAGGGTGGCGCGTTCGTGCGCACGAAGGTCAAGAACGTGCGCACCGGCAAAACCATCGACCGTACGTTCAACGCCGGCGCGAAGGTGGAGCTCGAAACCGTCGACCGTTCCGACTACCAGTACCTGTACAAGGACGGCGCGGGCTACGTCTTCATGAACGAATCCGACTACACCCAGATCACCCTGAGCGAGGAACAGGTCGGCGATGCCCCGAACTTCATGCTCGAGAACCAGAGCGTGACGATCGCGCTGCACGACGGCGAACCGCTCTACGTGGAGCTCCCCGCCTCCGTCGTGCTCGAAATCACCCAGACGGATCCGGGCCTTCAGGGCGACCGCTCCACCGGCGGCACGAAACCCGCGACGGTGGAAACCGGGTACCAGATCCAGGTGCCGCTCTTCATCGAGGAGAACACCAAGGTCAAGGTGGACACGCGGACGGGCGATTACCTCGGCCGCGTGAACGACTGACCGGGCAGTCGGGCCGATGAGCGCACGCACAAAAGCACGCAAGCGTGCCCTCGACCTCCTGTACGGCGCTGACGTTCGATCGGAGACGCTGACCGCCGCCATCGCGGGTGCAGCGGCTCGCGCCGCCGCAGAACCGGGCCGGGCGACCTCCTGGGAGTACGCGCGGGAGATCTCAGAGGGCGTCGAAGCGCACCTGAGCGAAATCGACGAACTCATCGCGACCTACATGCAGGGCTGGACGATCAGCAGAATGCCGGCGATCGACCGGGCCATCGTGCGCATCGGAATCTGGGAGTTGATGTTCAACCCCGCGGTTCCGGATGGCGTCGCGATTTCCGAAGCGGTCGCTGCCGCGCGCACCTACAGCACGGAGGATTCGGCCGGGTTCGTGAACGGACTGCTGGGGCGCATCGCACAGACCCGGGTGTGAGCGGGGCTATAGTTGTCAACGGAAGACATCCTTTAACAGCCGTCCGGAGAGGCGGGGAAGGAGGTCAGAATGCCGCCGCGCGTCGTGCTGCAGCACGCTGATATCTCTCGGGCCTTGACCCGGATTTCGCACGAAATCCTCGAATCCAATCACGGCGGATCCGATCTCGTAATTCTCGGAATTCCCACGCGCGGGGTCATTCTCGCCGAGCGCATCGGCGCGATCCTCGATTCGATCGAACCGGGCAGCGGCACGGTCGGCACGCTCGACATCACGATGTACCGGGACGATTTGGGACGCAACCTGACCCGGACGCCGAGCCCCACCAGGATTCCCGCAGGCGGGATCGACGGCAAGACGGTGGTTCTCGTCGACGACGTCCTGTTTTCCGGCCGCACCGTCCGGGCGGCGCTGGATGCCATGGTCGATCTCGGTCGACCCCGCGCGGTGCGGCTTGCCGTGCTGGTGGATCGCGGCCACCGCGAACTGCCCATCCGCGCCGACTTCGTGGGAAAGAATCTGCCCAGTTCGCTCGCCGAACGCATTCACGTCCGCGTGGCGGAGATCGACGGGGTAGAGGAGGTGACGATCGAACCATGAGACATCTGCTCAGCACGCGCGGCATCACGCGCGACCAGGCGATTCAGATCCTCGACGTGGCCGAGGACATGGCGGATGTCGCGACGCGGGAAGTCCCGCGGCTTCCCGTCCTGCGCGGCAAGACCGTCGTCAACCTGTTCTACGAAGACTCCACGCGCACGCGCATTTCGTTCGAAGCGGCGGCGAAACGGCTGAGCGCGGACGTCATCAACTTCAGCGCGAAGGGCTCGAGCGTGTCCAAGGGGGAAAGTTTGAAGGATACCGCGCAGACCCTCGCCGCGATGGGCGCGGATGCGGTGATCATTCGGCACCAATCCTCCGGTGCGCCCGAGGTGCTCGCGCGCAGCGGCTGGATTGATGCGGGAATCGTGAATGCCGGTGACGGCACCCACGAACACCCCACTCAGGCCCTGCTGGATGCGTTCACGATTCGGCGCAGAATTCACGGGCAGGCGGCTCGCGGCAAGAGCCTGGAGGGATGCAGCGTCACGATCGTCGGCGATATCCTGCACTCCCGCGTGGCCCGCTCCAACGTGTGGCTTCTCACGTGCCTGGGAGCGCACGTGAGCCTCGTGGCGCCGGCGACGCTCATGCCCCTGGCCATCGGGGAGTGGCCGGTCGTGGTGGGCTACGACCTGGACAACGCGCTGTCGGCCGGCCCGGACGTCGTCATGATGCTGCGCATCCAGGCCGAGCGGATGCACGACGCATTCTTCCCGAACGCGAGGGAATATTCCCGGCAGTGGGGGCTCGACGACGAGCGGCTGGCGCGGCTTCCCGAATCCACCATGGTGATGCACCCGGGGCCCATGAACCGGGGGCTGGAAATTTCGGCGGGCGCGGCGGATTCCCCGCGTTCCACCGTGCGCGAACAGGTCGCAAACGGGGTGTCGGTCAGGATGGCCGTGCTCTACCTGCTGCTGGCCGGCGCGATGGAGGGGGCGATATGAGCCAGCGGATACTTATTTCGGGCGTCGTGCTCGCCGACGGAACGTCGACGGACATCCTGGTGTCCGACGGAATCGTCGCGGAACTCGGCACGGGGCTGTCCGACGCGAAAGCGCTGCCCATCGACGGGGCGGGGCTCCTCGCGCTGCCCGGACTGGTCGACCTGCACACGCACTTGCGCGAACCGGGCTTCGAGCACAGCGAAACCGTGCTCACCGGGTCCAGGGCGGCAGCAGCCGGCGGTTTCACGGCGGTGCACGCGATGGCGAACACGTCACCCGTGGCGGACACGGCGGGCGTCGTCGAACAGGTGCAGGCGCTCGGCGAGGACGCCGGCTACGTGACCGTGCGTCCCGTCGGTGCCGTGACGATCGGCCTCGCCGGAGGACAGCTCGCCGAAATCGGCGCCATGGCCCAATCGCGGGCGAAGGTGCGGGTCTTCTCCGACGATGGGAAGTGCGTGTCGGATGCCGTCCTCATGAGACGCGCGCTCGAATACGTCACGACGTTCGACGGCGTGGTCGCCCAGCACGCCCAGGAGCCGCGGCTGACCGAGGACGCCCAAATGAACGAGGGGGCGCTCAGCAGCGAGCTGGGGCTCGAGGGATGGCCGGCGGTCGCCGAGGAGGCGATCATCGCCCGCGATGTGCTGCTGGCCGAACACGTGGGAGCGAGGCTTCACGTGTGCCACGTGTCCACAGCGGGCTCCGTGGATGTCGTCCGGTGGGCGAAGGCGCGGGGAATCCGGGTGACGGCGGAGGTCACCCCGCACCACCTGCTCCTGACCGAGGACCTCGCCCGTTCCTATGATGCGCGGTTCAAGGTCAACCCGCCCCTGCGGAACCAGGCCGACGTCGAAGCGCTTCGCGCGGGTCTCGCGGACGGCACGATCGACATCATCGCGACAGACCACGCGCCGCATCCGGTCGAGGACAAGGATTGCGCGTGGGCGGACGCCGCATTCGGGATGGTCGGTTTGGAGTCGGCCCTGTCGGTGGTCCAGTCCGCGCTCATCGAATCCGGCATACTCGGATGGGCGGATGTCGCGCGGGTTTTCTCGCGTGTGCCCGCAGAGATCGGCAGAGTCGCCGGATACGACCGGGGAATCGCCCAGGGCGCCCCCGCGCACATCACGCTCGTGGACCCGGCGGCGCGCCGGGAGTTCGCGAGAGGAGATTTGCGGGGCCGATCCGCGAACTCGCCGTACCTGGGGATGACGCTTCCCGGGCGCGTCGTGGCGACGATCCACCACGGTTACCCGACCGTGCTGGACGGCGAACTCCGCAGCGTCGAGCAGGTTGCGATCAGCAGAGGAAAGGGCGGGAGCGAGAGTCGTGGATAGGTATCTTCCCAGCATCATCATCGGCGCGGTCTTCGTGCTGGCAATTGTCGGCATGTACCTCGGCTGGCGCGCGCGCTCCCGGGCGCAGGGCGATCTGGGTGACCTTCCGCCGGTCCCCGCGGCACCGGGAGATGTGCTCGCCACGGCACACGGCCTGTACGTCGCAACAACCGACTTCCAGCAGCCGCTCGAGCGCGTGACCGCGAGAGGACTCGGGTTCCGCTCGCGGGCGGAGATCCGCGTCGCCCCGGCGGGAATCACGGTCGGCCTCACCGGCCGCGAACCATTCTTCATCCCGCGGCATGAGCTGCGCGCCGTGCAGCGAGCCACCTGGACCATCGACAAGGCCGTGGAGAAACGCGGCCTCGTGGTGATTTCCTGGCTCTGGGGCGAGCGTGACGTGGACACGTACTTCCGGCTGGATGATGACCCAGGCGAGTTTGTGGCCGCCGCCGCGGCACTCGTGGAGGTCGGGCAATGACACGGCACGCGGAAGCGGCAGTTCTGGTTCTGGAGGATGGTTCCCGCTACGAGGGCCGCGCGCACGGCGCGCTGGGCACGGCGCTCGGCGAGGTCGTGTTCTCCACCGGAATGACCGGGTATCAGGAGACGATCACGGACCCGTCCTACGCGGGTCAAATCGTGCTCATGACGGCGCCGCACATCGGGAACACCGGGGTCAACGATGAGGATGCCGAGTCGGCTCGAATCTGGGTTGCCGGATTCGTGGTGCGAGATCCGTCCCGCACGGTGTCCAGTCATCGGGCGACCGAGAGCCTGGACGCGGCGCTCGACCGGGAGAGCATTGTGGGAATCAGCGGCATCGACACGCGGGCCGTGACGCGGAGGCTGCGGTCGGTCGGCGTCATGCGCGGGGGGATCTTCTCCGGACGGGACGTGGGGCGCTCGGCCGCAGAGCAGCTTGCGGCAGTGCTGGGCAGCGAAGAGATGGCGGGGCAGAACCTTTCCGAACGCGTATCCATCGCCGAACTCGATCGGCTTCCGGCCCGCGGCGAGTCGATGGGAACCGTGGTCGTGCTCGACCTCGGAGTGAAATCCTCGACGCTGCGTTACCTCACCGAACGCGGATTCGACGTTCTCGTGGTTCCGCAGTCGATTACGGCGCCGGAGATTTTCGCCCTCGGGCCGGATGCCGTCTTCTTCTCGAACGGGCCGGGAGATCCCGGTGCTTCGGACCGCCATGTCGAACTTCTGCGGGAGGTGCTTCGTGCCGGCGTGCCGTTCTTCGGAATCTGCTTCGGCAACCAACTGCTCGGCCGCGCGCTCGGATTCGGCACGTACAAGCTCCCGTTCGGCCATCGCGGAATCAACCAGCCGGTGCTCGATCGCGCCACCGGAAGGACGGAAATCACCGCCCACAACCATGGCTTCGCGGTTGACGCGCCGATCGGCGAGGTCACGCTGTCGCCCGCGGGTTTCGGCCGCGTGGAGGTGAGCCACGTGAACCTCAATGACAACGTCGTGGAGGGCCTGCGGGCGCTGGACATTCCGGCGTTCTCCGTCCAGTACCACCCAGAGGCGGCAGCGGGCCCGCACGATGCGAACTACCTGTTCGACCGATTCCGGGATCTGGTCATGACGAAGAAAGCCCAAAGCTGATGCCCAAGCGCGACGACATCCGCTCCGTCCTCGTCATCGGGTCCGGCCCGATCGTGATCGGCCAGGCCTGCGAATTCGACTATTCGGGCACCCAGGCGTGCCGAGTGCTGCGCGAGGAGGGCGTGCGCGTCATCCTCATCAATTCGAACCCCGCGACGATCATGACGGACCCGGATTTTGCGGATGCCACCTATGTGGAGCCCATCACGTGGGAAGTCATCGAATCGATCATCGTGAAGGAACGCCCGGATGCGATTCTGCCGACGCTCGGCGGCCAGACCGCGCTGAACGCCGCGGTCGAGCTGCACGAGCACGGGATACTCGAAAAGTACGGCGTCGAGCTGATCGGCGCGAACCTGGACGCCATCCGCAAGGGCGAGGATCGGCAGCTGTTCAAGGACCTCGTCATCGAGGCCGGGGCCGACGTTGCCCGATCGCACATCGCGCACACCGTGGCGGAGGCGATCGACTTCGCGGAAGATCTCGGGTATCCGCTCGCCATCCGGCCATCCTTCACGATGGGCGGCCTCGGCAGCGGTTTCGCCCACACTCGCGACGAACTCGTCCGCATGGTCTCGGATGGGCTGCACCAGTCGCCGACGAGCGAGGTGCTCCTGGAGGAATCGATTCTGGGCTGGAAGGAATACGAACTCGAGCTCATGCGGGACAACTCGGACAACACCGTCGTGGTGTGTTCGATCGAGAACGTCGACCCGGTGGGGGTGCACACGGGCGATTCGATTACGGTCGCGCCCGCTCTCACGCTCACCGATCGGGAATTCCAGAACCTGCGCGACATCGGAATCGACATCATCAGGCTCGTGGGTGTCGACACGGGCGGGTGCAACATCCAGTTCGCGGTCGACCCGTCGAACGGCCGCGTGATCGTGATCGAAATGAACCCGCGGGTTTCGCGTTCGAGCGCCCTCGCGAGCAAGGCCACCGGGTTCCCGATCGCGAAGATCGCGGCGAAGCTGGCGATCGGCTACCGTCTGGATGAGATCCCCAACGACATCACGCGCGTGACCCCGGCGAGCTTCGAACCGACGCTCGATTACGTCGTCGTAAAGGTGCCGCGGTTCGCGTTCGAAAAGTTCCCCGCCGCCGATCCGACCCTGACCACCACCATGAAGTCGGTCGGCGAGGCGATGGCGATCGGCCGCAACTACGCGTCGGCGCTGCAAAAAGCGCTCCGGTCACTGGAGAAACGGGGCTCGAGTTTCCACTGGGCCGGTTCCCCCGGCGACACGGCGGAACTGCTTGCGAAGGCGAGCATCCCCACGGATGGCCGCATCGTGACGGTGCAGCAGGCGCTGCGGGCCGGCGCGACGATCGACGACGTGTTTTCGGCGACGGGCATCGACCCGTGGTTTCTCGACCAGATCGCCCTGATCAACGAGATCGCCCACGAGGTGCGCGCGGCAGAGGCGCTCGATCGCGACGTGCTGCGCCGGGCGAAGGACCACGGGTTCAGCGATGCTCAGCTCGCCGAGCTTCGCGGCCTGGATGAGGCGGCGGTCCGCGCCATCCGCCATCACGAAGGTGTTCGGCCCGTGTTCAAGACGGTCGACACGTGCGCGGGCGAGTTCCCCGCGCTCACCCCGTACCACTACTCGAGCTACGACGACGAGACCGAGGTCGAGCCGAGCGATCGGCGCAAGGTGGTGATTCTGGGGTCGGGCCCGAACCGAATCGGGCAGGGGGTCGAATTCGACTACTCGTGCGTGCATGCCGCATTCGCGCTCTCGGATGCCGGATTCGAAACGATCATGATCAACTGCAACCCCGAGACGGTGTCCACCGACTACGACACGAGCGACCGGCTCTATTTCGAACCGCTCACCCTCGAAGATGTGCTCGCGGTGATCGATGCCGAACGTGCCAGCGGCGAACTCGTCGGCGTCGTCGTGCAGCTCGGCGGCCAGACGGCGCTCGGGCTCGCGAAGGGACTGGAGGCCGCAGGGGTGCCCATCCTCGGAACGTCGCCGACGGCGATCGATCTCGCCGAGGAGCGGGGCTTCTTCTCGCGGATCCTCGGCGAGGCCGGGCTTCTCGCGCCGCGCAACGGCACGGCCACGGATCTGGACACCGCGATCGCCGTCGCGGACGAGATCGGCTATCCGGTCCTCGTGCGGCCCTCCTTCGTGCTCGGCGGACGCGGCATGGAGATCGTTTACGACGCCGAAACGCTTCGCGGATATTTCGACCGGGTCGCGGACCAGGTCATCATCTCGCCGGAGCTGCCGCTCCTGGTCGACCGATTCCTCGACGACGCGATCGAGATCGACGTCGACGCCCTGTTCGACGGCGACGAGCTCTACATTGGCGGCGTCATGGAGCACCTCGAGGAGGCCGGGATCCACTCGGGAGATTCCTCCTGCACCCTCCCGCCGGTGACGCTCGGCCGCACCATGATCGACGGGATTCGCGACGCGACGGAAGCGATCGCGAGGGGGGTCGGCGTTTGCGGGCTCCTGAACGTCCAGTTCGCGATCGGCCAGGGCGTGCTGTACGTGCTCGAGGCGAATCCGCGGGCCTCGCGAACCGTTCCCTTCGTGTCCAAGGCTCTGGGAATTCCGCTCGCGAAGGCTGCGGCGCTCCTCATGGTGGGCTCCAGCATCCGTTCGCTCATCGGCGAGGGGATGCTGCCGGCCGTGGACGGCCTGCACGTTCCCATGGATTCGCCGGTCGCCGTGAAGGAAGCCGTGCTGCCGTTCCGTCGATTCCGCACCGCGGAAGGGAAAATCGTCGACTCCATCCTGGGGCCCGAGATGCGCTCCACCGGCGAAGTGATGGGAATCGACTCCAATTTCCCGAAGGCTTTCGCCAAGAGCCAGGCGGCCGCCTACGGCGGCCTGCCGGGGAGCGGAACGGTGTTCGTCTCCGTGGCGGATCGCGATAAGCGCGCGATCGTGCTCCCCGTGCTCCGCCTTCAGCAATTGGGGTTCGCCATCCTCGCGACGCAGGGAACAGCGGAAGTGCTCGCCCGCAACGGCATTGACGCGCGCATCGTCCGGAAGCAGTCCGACGCCGAAACCCCGGACAGCGACCCGCGCACAATCGTCGACCTCATCACGGCGGGGGAGGTCGACATCGTGATCAACACGCCCAGCGGTCGAACCGCCCGCGCCGACGGCTACGAAATTCGAACCGCGACGGTCGCCGCGGACAAGGCGCTGTTCACGACCATCGCCCAACTGGGCGCCGCGGTGTCCTCGGTGGAAGCAATTCGCGAGGGATTCACCGTCCGGTCGCTTCAGGATTACGCGCTCGACCGCGCAGAGCGGCTCGAACGGGAGCGTGGGCGCGAGGCGTTCCGGGTGGCAGATCATGTCTGAGCGCGCGTTTGGCGACAGGCTCGCCGCCGCGTTTGCGGAGCGCGGCCAGCTTTGCGTGGGCATCGATCCGCATCCGTTTCTCCTCGACGAGTGGGGGCTGCCGGATTCCGCGGAGGGCCTGCGCGAATTCGGGCTCAGGGTGGTGGATGCGGCAGACGGCGTTGTGGGAATCGTGAAACCCCAGGTGGCGTTCTTCGAGAGGCACGGTTCCGCCGGATACTCGGCACTCGAGCAGATCCTCGACCGTGCGCGCCAGGCGAACCTTCTCGTGATCGCCGATGTGAAACGCGGCGATCTCGGCACCTCGGTGGAGGCGTACGGTCAGGCGTGGTTGACGCCGGGAAGCACGCTCGAGGCCCACGCCATGACGATCAGCGCGTATCAGGGGGTCGGATCGATCGCGGAGCCGATCGCGCTCGCGCAATCCACAGGCAAGGGCCTGTTCGTTCTCGCCGCCACCTCGAACCCGGAGGCGACGAGCATCCAGACGGCCCGTGTCGCCACGGGGGAGTATGCCGGAGAAACGGTGGCCGCCGCTATTGTCAAAGAGGTGAATGCCATCAACGGTGCCGCGGGCGATCGCGTGGGTTCGCTGGGAGTGGTTCTGGGCGCGACCGTGTCCGCCGACTCCTACGGGATATCGCTCGAGGAGCTCGCCGCTGCACCCTCGACCACCGTGCTCGCGCCGGGGTTCGGGTTTCAGGGCGCGAAATTCGCCGAAATTCGCACACGCTTCGGGCCGCTGACCCCGGTGACAATCGTCGCGGTCTCCCGCGGCGTGCTGTCAGCAGGGCCGGGCCGGATCGCCGAGGCCATGTCGCGTGCAGCAGGGGAGTTGTCGGAATGCCTCGCGTAACCCCGCCGGAAGTCGACCGTGTCGCGGCATCCCATGCCGCGGTCGCAGCGCGCCGTGCCCGCGCCGAGGTCAAACGGTCGATTGCCGAGCGGCGCAGAAGCCCCAGCGAGGTGCTCGAGGCGGGGTGGGCAAACCCCGGCAGCGCGGAAGCGACCCTCCGGGTCCGCGAACTCGTCTCCAGCATCCCGGGGCTCGGACCCGTGCGTTCTGCCCGGATCCTCGCTGAGCTCGGAATCTCGGAATCCAAGCGCGTCGGCGGGCTCGGGGTGCGGCAGCGCGTCATCCTGCGGGACTGGCTCGCTCGCCGCGAACGGCGCGGATCAGCGCCAGCGTCGTCCCATCTTGTCGTCCTTGCCGGCCCCACCGCCGTCGGCAAGGGCGCGGTTTCGCGCCATATTCGCGAGCACCACCCGAACGTCCTGCTGTCGGTTTCCGCCACGACCCGGCCGCCGAGGCCCGGCGAGGTCGACGGCGTCGACTACCGGTTCGTGTCCGACGATGAGTTCGACCGCATGATTCGCGCGGGCGCCATGCTGGAAACCGCGACCGTTCACAATGCGTACCGGTATGGGACGCCGCGCGCACCGATCGAGTCTGCCCTTGCGGAGGGCAGGAGCGTGCTCCTAGAAATCGATCTCCAGGGTGCCAGAGCCGTCAAGGCGGTCATGCCGGACGCGATTCTCGTGTTTCTGCTGCCGCCGAGCTGGGAGGAACTTGTGCGCAGGCTCATCGGCCGGGGCACGGAGGACACGGCTGAGCAGTCCCGCAGGCTGGAGACGGCGAAAGTCGAATTGGCCGCCCAGGACGAGTTCGATTACCGGGTCGTGAACAGCGACGTCAGCCAGGCGGCGCAGGAGGTCGTAGACTTGATGGCGATTCACGACGAACACTAAGGAGTTTAGACATGGTTGACCGCGCCAAGGGCATCATCGACCCGCCCATTGACGAACTGTTGACCAAGGTCGACTCGAAGTACGCTCTCGTCATCTTCGCGTCCAAGCGGGCACGGCAGATCAACGACTATTACGCGGACCTGCACGAGGGAAGCCTGTACAACAACGTCGGGCCGCTCGTGGATTCGACGATCGATGACAAACCGCTGTCCGTGGCGATGCGCGAGATCAACGAGGGCAAGCTCGTCGTCAAACCTCTCGCCGAGTAGATTCCCCGGGAACTCTCTGGACCGCAAGGAGCTCGACTGCACAGTGGGCGAACGTGAGCGGGGCCAGTTGAACGTCGTCGTCGGCGTCACCGGCGGGATCGCCGCATACAAGGCGGTGGCCGTCATCCGCGCCCTCGTGCTGGAGGGCCATGACGTCCACGTCGTCGCAACCGAGTCTGCGCTCCGATTTGTCGGAATGCCCACCCTGGAAGCGATCAGCCGCAATCCGGTGAGCCACGAGCTGTTCGAGGGCGTCGCGCAGGTGAGGCACGTGGCGATCGGGCAGTCCGCCGACGTGATCGTGCTCGCCCCGGCGACCGCGAATACGATCGCGCGACTGGCTGCCGGCCTCGCCGATGATCTGCTCGGAACCACCATTCTGGCGAGTACCGCTCCGCTCGTGATCGCCCCCGCCATGCACACCGAAATGTGGCACAACGCGGCCACCGTGCACAATGTCGCGACGCTGAGGCAGCGCGGTGTCATCATCGTGGGCCCGGCGACCGGCCAGCTGACCGGCACGGACAGCGGACCGGGCAGGATGGCCGAGCCGGAGGAGATAGTCGACGCCGTGACGGCTGCGCTCGGCCCGCGGGACCTGGCCGGCAAGCGGATTCTCGTGACCGCCGGCGGCACGCGCGAACCGATAGATCCGGTGCGATTCATCGGGAACCGCTCCAGCGGCAAGCAGGGCGTGGCGATCGCCGCCGCCGCCGCCGCCAGGGGGGCGAGCGTTACGCTCATCGGCGCGAACCTGGACGTCCCGGTGCCGCGCGCCGTGACCGCCGTCGCCGTGAGTTCGGCCGACGAACTCGCGGACGCAACTCTCAGCGCGTCCCCGAATGCCGACGTGGTCATCATGGCTGCCGCCGTCGCCGATTACCGGCCGGATGCGGTATCGCCAGCAAAGCTCAAAAAGGACGTGCAGGGCGACGAACTGACGCTGCGGCTCGTGAAAACCCGGGACATCCTCGCGGCCCTCGCGGAATCGAAGCGGCCGGACCAGGTGGTGATCGGCTTTGCAGCGGAAACCGACAGCGACGATGCGGCATTGCTCGAACGTGGACGCGAGAAGATCAGGCGGAAAGGCTGCGATCTTCTTGTCGTCAACAGGGTGGGCTGGACGATGGGTTTCGGCACCGACGACAACTCGGTCGTGGTGCTGGATCGGGCCGGCGATATAGTGATGGAGGCTTCGGGGACGAAGCCGTCGGTGGCCGGTCGTATCCTCGACCTGCTGACCTGAACGTCCCGAAACACTTCCACCTGATTGGCACACCTTGGGTAATTCTCTCCGACTGTTCACGAGCGAATCCGTCACCGAAGGGCATCCGGACAAGATTTGCGACCAGGTCTCGGACGGAATCCTCGACGCGCTACTCACCGTGGATTCCGGCAGCCGCGTCGCCGTGGAAACCATGGTGACGACCGGTCTCGTGCACATCGCCGGCGAGGTCACGTGCGACGGCTACGTCGAGATACCGCAGCTCGTGCGCGACATCATCACCGAAATCGGCTACACGTCTTCCGCGGTCGGGTTCGACGGCAAGTCGTGCGGCGTCGCGGTGTCCATTGGCAATCAGTCGCCGGATATCGCGGCCGGGGTGGATCGTGCGCTGGAGGTTCGCGAAGGTTCGGACCATGACCCCCTCGACCGGCAGGGTGCGGGCGACCAGGGCACGATGTTCGGTTTCGCCACGACCGAAACACCCGAGTACATGCCGCTTCCGATCTGGCTCGCGCATCGCCTCGCAGAGCGGCTGGCGGCCGTGCGCAGGAACGGCGACCTCGCCTACCTGCGACCGGATGGCAAAACTCAGGTGACGATCGGCTATGAGGGTGATGTCGCGCGGGCGGTGGACACCGTCGTGCTCTCGACGCAGCACGGACCGGAAGTGTCGGACGCGACGCTGCGCGCCGACATTGCCGCCCACGTGATCGAACCCGTCCTCGGGCTTGCCGACCTGGACACCGCGTCGACCCGAATCCTCATCAATCCATCCGGACGATTCGAGATCGGCGGACCGCAGGGCGACGCCGGGCTCACCGGCCGCAAGATCATCGTCGACACGTACGGCGGCGCAAGCAGGCACGGCGGCGGCGCGTTCAGCGGCAAGGACCCGTCCAAGGTGGACCGCTCTGCCGCGTATGCGATGCGCTGGGTGGCCAAGAACGCGGTCGCGGCCGGGCTCGCCGAGAGGCTCGAGGTTCAGGTCGCGTACGCGATCGGCAAGGCGGCGCCCGTCGGCCTCTACGTCGAATCGTTCGGCACGGGCACGGTCGACGATGACACGATCCTTCGCGCGATCCGGAGCGTGTTCGACCTGCGCCCCTCGGCGATCATCCGGGATCTGGATCTGCTGAGGCCGATCTACCGCCAGACCGCCACGTACGGGCATTTCGGGCGCGAACTGCCGGACTTCACGTGGGAACGTCTGGATCGCGTGGACGCCTTGCGCGCCGAGGCCGGGTTGTAGGCATGCCCGCGGCATCCATCGCGCGGGTGCTGATCGATTCGCCGCTCCCGCAGCTCGACCGGCTGTTCGACTACCGGATCCCCGCGGATCAGGTGGCCGAGGTCCGTGCCGGTTGCCGGGTGCGCGTGCCGCTGAGGTCCGCGAATCGGATCTCCGACGGATTCGTCATCGAGGTGGTGTCGAGCGTCGACTACAAGGGTGTGCTGAGTGAACTGGATTCGGTCGTCTCTGCTGTTTCCGTGCTCACGCCCGAGGTGTACGCGCTCGCCCGCACCGTTGCCGACCGTGCGGCAGGCAGCGCCAGCGACATCGTGCGGATCGCCGTGCCCAAACGCCAGGTTCGCGTGGAAAAAGCCTGGGTTGCGCACCGCGGCGAGGCGCCAGCGCCCGGCGAGGTCGCCCCGGTCACCGTCGACGAGTACGGCACCGCGGCCATCGATCAGGCGATCGCGGACTCCGCCCGGCTTGCCGTGGAAGCCATCCCTCGGCTCGTCGAGGTGGGCGGACAGTGGATCGGGCAGTGGGCGGTCACCATGGCGGCACTCGCCTCCCGTGCCCTCACGGCGGGCACCGCGATCCTCGTGGTGCCCGACTACCGGGACCAGGCACAGCTCGAGGTCGCGCTGAACGCCAGCCTTCCCGCGGAGCGCATCGTCCGAGTCGACGCGCGCCAGCCGAACGCCGACCGCTACCGTGCGCACCTCGCGTGCCTGGATGACACCCCGCGAGTCATCGTGGGAAACCGATCCGCCGTGTACGCCCCCGCGAAGAACCTGTCGCTCATCGCTCTGTGGAACGACGGCGACCCGGTCCTGGCGGAACCGCTCGCACCGTACGCGCACAGCAGGGATGCGGCGCTTATCCGTCAGGAACAGCAGCAGTGCGCGCTCGTGTTCCTGAACCACGCGAGAACCGTCGAGGTCGAACGTCTCGTCCAGTTGGGCTGGTGCACGGCGCTCGCGCCCGCGAAACGGTACCTTCCGAAGGTCATTCCCACCGCGCAGCAGCACGCGGAGGATGCGGTGGCCGCGAAGGCGCGCATCCCCTCCAGCGCCTGGCGTGAGGCCAGATCGGCGCTCGAGCACGGCCCCGTGCTCATCCAGGTCGCCCGACCCGGCTATGCCCCGCGGATCGTGTGCGATTCGTGCGGAGTGGTGGCCCGCTGCGCCCGCTGCAACGGGCCGCTTGGCCTGAAAACCTCCCGTGCGGCGCCCTCCTGCTCCTGGTGCGGTGCGATCGCCGCCCGGTGGCGCTGCGCCGAATGCGCGGCCACCAGGTTCCGCATCCAGGGGCAGGGTGCGACGCGCACCGCAGAGGACCTCGGGCGTGCATTCCCCGGGGTTCCGGTCATCATTGCCGACGGTGAACGCCCGATCCTCGACGTCAGCGCCCGCCCGGCCCTGGTGATCGCGACGCGCGGCGCGGAACCCATCGCCGCGGGCGGCTACCGGGCGGTCGTGCTTCTGGACGGCGAGCGGATGCTGGCGCGGGAGAGCCTGCGCGTCGGCGAGGATTGCCTGCGCTGGTGGTCCAACGCGATCGCCCTGGCCGCGGACGGCGCCCCAAGCATCCTCGTCGGGGTGGGCGGGCCGCTCGGCGGAGCACTCGCGACGTGGCAGCTCGGCGAATTCGCGCGGGGGGAGCTCGCCGACCGCCGCCGCCTCCGATTCCCGCCGGCGGTGCGGGTCGCCACCGTGTCCGGCGACGCCGAATCCACCCAGCGGGCACTCTCCAGCGTGGCAGGACTGGATGGCGTTGACGTCCTCGGCCCGACGGAGACGGAAGCGGGGCACGTGCGCGCCATCGTGCGGTTCGACTATTCCCGCGGCGCCGCTGTCGCGGCAGCATTGCGTGCCGAAGTGATCCGCAATGCGACGTCGCGGCGCAAGCGGGTGCCTGCTGCCGGTGCTCCAGCTCCAGCGCCTACACTGAGAGTCCGGTTCGACGACCTCGAACCGTTCGAGCAACTGTAGGGGCACCCGTGACGAATTTGCGCGTCGTGTTCGCGGGCAGCCCCGCCGCAGCGGTCCCGAGCCTCCTCGCAATCGCCCGCAGCGGCCACGACATCGCCGCCGTCATCACCCGCGAGGACGCCCTGCTCGGACGAAAGCGCATCCGAACCCCAACCCCGGTTGCTCGCGCCGCAGAACAGCTGGACATCCCCGTGATCGCCGCCAATTCCCTCGCGGGGGAACCGACAGAGCGAATCCTTCGGCTTCAACCGGATCTCGGCGTGATCGTCGCGTACGGCGGACTGGTTCGCGAGCCGCTGCTTTCGGCGCCGGAACTGGGCTGGATCAACCTGCATTTTTCCGTCCTGCCGCGCTGGCGCGGCGCGGCACCGGTGCAGCGGGCGATCATCGCGGGCGACGACGTGACCGGCGCGAGCGTGTTCCAGCTCGTGGAGGAGCTGGACGCCGGCCCGATCCTCGGGACGATGACTCAGGCGATCGGACGAAACGAAACCGCCGGTCACCTCCTGGAATCCCTGTCCGTGTCGGGCGCGGAGTTGCTCGTGGGCGTGATGGATGCGCTGGGCACCGGCACCGCCCGCGCGTCCGAACAATCCGGAGACGTCACGTTCGCGCCGAAACTCACCATCGAGGATGGCCGCGTCGACTGGGCCGGCACCGCCGCGACGGTGCACAACCGTATCCGCGGGGTCACCCCCGAACCCGGGGCATTCACGATCGTGGACGGCGACCGGCTGAAAATCATCGATGCGGCACGTGCCCGCGACACGCCACGGCTCACGGTCGGTCGGATTTCGGCCGACGGCAAGCGCGTGTTCGTCGGCACGGCTTCGGAGCCGATCGAACTGCTCACCGTGCAACCGGCCGGCAAGCGGCCGATGCCGGCCGCGGACTGGTGGCGCGGCCGCCGCAGCGATGCCGAAACGGCCGCCACATGAGTTCGGCGGTGCAACCGGCGCGCCGCGTGGCGTTCGAGGTAATCAGAGCCGTTTCCGAATCGGATGCCTACGCCAACCTGCTGCTGCCCGTGAAGCTCGAGCGGGCAAAGCTCCACGGTGCGGATGCCGCACTCGCGACGGAACTCACCTACGGCACCCTGCGCCAACAGGGACTCTACGATCGCGTGATCGAACGCGCCGCAGGGCGGCCCCTGGAGCGGATCGACCCGCCCATCCTGGACGTGCTGCGACTCGCCACTCACCAACTGCTGTCCCTGCGGGTGGCGCAGCACGCCGCGGTGGATGAGGCGGTGTCGCTCGCCCGGCTCGTCGGTTCGCGCTCGGCGACAGGGTTCGTGAACGGCGTCCTGCGAACCATCACTCGCACCGCGCCCGACGAGTGGCGGTCCCTCGTGATCGGCGAACAGTCGAGTGCCGACGACCGACTGGCGGCCGAGTTTTCGCATCCGGTGTGGATTGTTCGGGCGTTTCGGCAGGCGCTCGCCGCCGACGGCCGGGACGAGGACCTCGACAAGCTGCTTTCGGCCGACAATGCCGCACCCGGGGTTACCCTTGCCGCTCTCCCCGGTCTTGCGCTCCGCGAGGAACTGGACGGCACGAGGCCCGGCGATCTTTCGCCCGTGGCGGCGCACAGCAGCGGAGGGGATCCGTCACGGCTCGCGGCGGTGCGCGACGGACGCGCCAGGGTGCAGGATGAGGGTTCCCAACTCGCCGCACTCGCGCTCAGCCGGGCGAGGCCGATCGAACGCGGCGAACGGTGGCTCGACCTGTGCGCGGGCCCGGGCGGAAAGGCCGCGCTTCTGGCGGCGGAGGCGCTGGCGGGCGGCGCGACCCTCGTGGCGAACGAGTTGTCGCCAGCCAGGGCAGGACTGGTCCGCAACGCCCTCGCGGTGTTCGACGACGCTCCGCAAGTGCTCGAGGACGATGGGCGCACGCTCGGCCACCAACTCGCGGGAACTCTCGACCGGGTTCTTCTGGACGCGCCCTGCACGGGTCTCGGCGCTCTACGGAGGCGCCCGGAGGCGCGCTGGCGAAAGCAGCTGTCCGATCTGCCTTCGCTCACCGGGCTGCAGCTCGAGCTCGTCTCGGCCGCGGCCGCGGCGCTGAAACCGGGCGGCCTGCTCGCGTACGTCACGTGCTCGCCGCACCTCGCAGAAACCCGCGTCGCCGTCGCCCATGCCGTGCAAAAGTGCGGCCTGGTCCTCCTGGACACCCCCGCCATCCTCGCGGACATCGCCGGGCGCGATCCGGACGTGCGCGGTAACGGGGCGGCGCAGTTGTGGCCGCACATCCATGGCACGGACGCCATGTTCATCGCGCTGCTGGAGAAGCCGCGCGAGGATGGGGGACACCGGTAGGCTTGCCGCATGCCGGCCCGCATCAACCCCAGCATCCTCGCGGCGGACTTCGTCAACCTCGAGCGGGACATCGCCCGCATCGACAGCGCCGATCTGGTGCATGTCGATGTCATGGACAACCATTTCGTCCCGAACCTCACGTTCGGCCCGCAAATGGTGGGCCGAATCCAGGATGTCTCGCCGATCCCGCTCGATGTGCACCTCATGATCGAGGACCCGGACCGGTGGGCACCCGGTTACGCCGAACTCGGCGCGTACTCCGTGACATTCCATGCCGAAGCGGCGGCGGACGCGGTCGGCGTCGCTCGCCGGCTCCGCGAAATCGGCTCCCGCGCGGGACTTGCCGTGAAACCGGGCACGCCGATCGAACCGTACCTCGAGCTGCTCGACGAATTCGACCAGATTCTGGTCATGACCGTCGAGCCGGGATTCGGCGGACAGAGTTTCATCGAATCGGTCATGCCAAAGCTTGCCGCGCTCTCCGGGGAGGTGCGCCGACGCGGCCTCGACGTGTGGCTGCAGGTGGATGGCGGGGTGGATGTGCGCTCCATCGCCATCGCGGCCGAGGCGGGGGCGGACACGTTCGTCGCCGGATCGAGCGTGTTCAACGCGGATGATGCTGCGGGGAACATCGCCGCACTGCGGGCCGCGGCAGCGCCGCACGTGCACTAGTTCTGCTTTGATGGATTCATGACAGAGTTCAACAGGACCAAGCCCGAGGTTGATTTCCACGGCGCCGACGCGCCGAGCGTTCTCGAGACGAGGGACATCGACGTGGGCTCCGGCGCGGAGGCGATGCCCGGCGCCACCGTCGAGGTGCACTACGTGGGAGTCGACTTCGAGACCGGGGAAGAGTTCGACTCCAGCTGGTCCAGAGACCAGACGATCACGTTCCCATTGCGGGGCCTCATCGCCGGCTGGCAGGAGGGCATCCCAGGGATGCGCGTCGGGGGCCGCCGCGAACTCGTCATCCCGCCGCATTTGGCGTACGGCCCGGCGGGCGGAGGGCATGCCCTTTCCGGGCGCACGCTGATCTTCGTCATAGACCTGCTGGGCGTTTCCTAACCGGTACCCTTGGGGTTGTGAAAACTTTCGACGAGTTGTTCGCCGAGCTGTCCGAAAAGGCAGCGGCCCGGCAGCCGGGTTCCGGGACGGTGCAGCGGCTCGATGAGGGCGTTCACGCCATCGGGAAGAAGCTTGTCGAGGAGGCAGCGGAATCCTGGATGGCGGCGGAGCACGAAAGCGCCGACCGCACCGCCGAGGAGCTCTCGCAACTCCTCTACCACGTTCAGGTGCTCATGCTGGCCAGGGGTTTGACCACCGAGGATGTCTACCGACATTTGTGATCGCGCCCTCGCCCTGGACGTACGACCACGCCGCTCTGAGAGCCCAGACGGCGGGAGAAGAGAACACGCATGCTCAGAATCGCCATCCCGAACAAGGGAATGCTCTCCGACACGGCAACGCAAATGCTCGCGGAAGCCGGGTACGTCACCCGGCGCGATCCGAAGGAGCTCATCGTCTTCGACCCCGCGAACGGCGCCGAGTTCTTCTACCTTCGCCCGCGGGATATTGCGACCTATGTCGGTTCCGGCGCCCTGGATGTCGGCATCACCGGGCGGGACCTCCTCCTGGATTCCGGGTCGAGCGCGACCGAGATCGCGGGCCTCGATTTCGCCGAGTCGACGTTCCGCTTTGCGGGCCCGACGGGCCGATTCTCCTCGCTTGCTGACCTTGCCGGAGTGCGCATCGCGACAAGTTATCCCGGTTTGGTCGGTGCGTTCCTTTCCCGGGAGGGCATCGACGCCCGCCTCGTGACACTGGATGGCGCTGTCGAGTCGGCGGTGCAGCTCGGCGTCGCGGACGCGGTCGCCGATGTCGTGTCCACCGGGACGACGCTGCGGCAGCAGGGACTCGACGTGTTCGGGCCGGTCATCCTGGAATCCACCGCCGTGCTGATCAGTTCGGGAGCAACCTTGCCGGGACTCGCGACGTTCCAGCGGCGCATCCAGGGCGTGCTCGTCGCCCGCCAGTACGTGCTCATGGACTACGACCTGCCCGCCTCGCTCGTCGAGCAGGCATCCGCGATCACCCCGGGCCTCGAGTCGCCCACGGTATCGCCCCTCAGGGACTCGGAGTGGGTCGCCGTGCGGGTCATGGTTCCGCGCGCGAGAACCAACGCGATCATGGACGAGCTGTACGAGTTGGGTGCCCGCGCGATTCTGGTCAGCTCGATCCACGCAGCGCGGATCTGATGACGCTCCCGGTTCGCGTGATCCCGTGCCTTGACGTCGCAGACGGTCGGGTCGTGAAGGGCGTCAACTTCCGCGGGCTTCGGGATGCGGGGGACCCGGTCGAGCTGTCGCGCCGCTACTTCGAGCAGGGGGCGGATGAGCTGACCTTCCTCGATGTGAATGCGACCGTCGACAATCGCCAGACCGCGTGGGACATCGTCACGAGAACCGCCGAACAGGTCTTCATCCCGTTGACGGTCGGCGGCGGAGTTCGCACCGTCGAGGATGTGGCGAGGCTGCTTTCCGTCGGCGCAGACAAGGTGGGCGTGAACAGCGCCGCAATCGCCCGGCCGTCGCTCATCGACGACATCGCGGATCGGTTCGGCGCCCAGGTGCTCGTGCTGTCCCTCGACGTGAAACGCTCGGGGGGGCGATTCGTGGTGACCACGCACGGCGGCCGCACGGAAACGGAACTCGATGCCATCGAGTGGGCGGCAGAGTCGGTGCGCCGCGGCGCTGGAGAACTGCTCGTGAACTCCATCGACGCGGACGGCACGAAGGCCGGGTTCGATCTCGAGCTGATCGCCGCCGTCCGCGCGGTGAGCAGCGCGCCGATCATTGCCTCCGGGGGAGCGGGCGCCGCACGCGACTTCGCGCCGGCCGTGCAGGCCGGGGCAGATGCGGTGCTCGCGGCATCCGTGTTCCACAATGGAGATCTGACGGTCGCCGCGGTCAAGCGGTCGCTTGCCGGCGACGGCATCACGGTGAGGGAGACGGCATGAGTGCGCACGAGTCCGACAGCCTCGTCCGGCAGGCACGGTTCGGTGCCGATGGCCTGCTCCCCGCCATCATTCAGGAAAAGGGCTCGCGGGACGTTCTCATGCTCGCCTGGATGGATGCGGAAGCACTGCGGCGCACTCTCCGGGAAGGCCGCGTGACGTTCTGGTCGCGGTCTCGGCGGGAATACTGGAGGAAAGGCGACACGTCGGGCAATCGGCTCCGGGTGAGCTCAGCGGCCCTCGACTGCGACTCCGACGCGCTCCTGATCACCGTGGAGCCCGTGGGCGCCGCATGCCACACGGGAGCCCACAGCTGCTTCGACGATGCCGGTGACCAGCCGTGACGACTCGAGCGGAATTCGATGGCCTGCTGGCCGGGCATCGCGTCGTCCCGGTCATCCGCGAGCTGTTCGCGGACAGCGAGTCGCCCGTGGGCATTTACCGGAAACTCGCGGCGGGGGCGCCGGGTTCGTTCCTGCTCGAGTCGGCGGAGCAGGGCGGAATCTGGTCACGCTACTCCTTCATCGGGGTCTCCAGTTTCGGGGTCCTGACCCAGGCCGGCGACCGGGCCTTGTGGCTGGACTACGGGCTCTCCGCCGAACGCGCATTCGGTGTGTCGGAGCCTGGCGCGCCACTCGAGGCGATCCGCGAACTCCACGCGCGCTGGAGCACGCCGCGCATTGCGGGCCAGCCGCCCCTGACCGGCGGCCTCATCGGATTCGTCGGCTGGGATGCCGTGCGGCAGATCGAGCGGCTGCCCGATCCGCCCGAAGCGGACTTCGACATCCCGGGCCAGGCGCTGTCCTTCGTTCGCGAGCTCGTCGTCGTGGACCACCGAACGGGCGCGCTGCTGCTCGTCGTGACGGTCCTGAACGACGGGACGGACGACGCCGACACGATGTGGCGCGATGCCGGCGAGGCGCTCGATTCGCTGCAATCCCGCCTTGCGGCGCGCTCGGAGCCGTGGGTGGCGCACGTGGACCTGACGGTGGAGCCCGAGCCGCGCCCCCGGGTCGACGAAGCGACGTTCCGTGCCGGCGTGGAGGCGTCGAAGCGGTATGTCCGCGAGGGCGACGTCTTTCAAATCGTGCTGTCTCAGCGATTCGACCATGACGTCGAGGCGGAACCCATCGACGTGTATCGCATCCTCCGCGCGCTCAACCCCAGCCCGTACATGTATTTCCTGTCGCTCGCGGAGCCCGACGGCGAACCGTACTGGGTCGTCGGGTCCTCGCCAGAGGCCCTCGTGAAGGTGGAGGGCGGCCGGGCGTACATGCACCCGATCGCCGGTTCCCGCCCCAGGGGGAACACTCCGGAGCATGATCTGGATCTGGCCGCGGAGCTCGCCGACGACGACAAGGAACGCGCAGAGCACCTCATGCTCGTGGATCTCGCCCGCAACGACCTCCAGAAGGTGTGCGAACCGGGAACCGTCGAGGTCACCGAGTTCATGCAGGTCGAACGGTTCAGCCACATCATGCATCTCGTGTCCTCCGTCGAAGGGGATGTGCGGCAGGGGATGGGCCCGATCGACGTGTTCCGTGCCACGTTCCCCGCGGGAACCCTGTCCGGCGCGCCGAAACCGAGAGCGCTGGAGATCATCGACGAGCTGGAGCCGGCAGCGCGCGGGCTGTACGGCGGCGTCGTCGGGTACTTCGGATTCTCGGGAGACGTCGACCTTGCCATCGCGATCCGCACGGCGACGATATCGCGGGGGGTGGCCAGGGTGCAGGCGGGAGCCGGTATCGTCGCGGACTCGGACCCGGCGTCGGAGTACGCGGAGTCGCACAATAAGGCCGCGGCACCGCTGCGTGCGGTGGCGGTCGCGAACCGGATGCGCAGGGTCACCGAATGAACCCGCGCACCCTGCGCACCGCCAGCATTTTCGGCGGCATTCTGCTCGCCGGGCTGGCCCTCCTCGGCTGGTCGCAACCCTGGTTCGTGGTGACTCTCGCCGGACAGTCCGCGCAGCACCCTCCGCTCCAGGTCGCCGGTGACGTGAGTGCGCCCGCCGTCGCGGCTCTCGCGATCGCCGCCGCCGCCGCGTTCGGAGCAATGGCGATTTCCGGCACGTTCTTCCGCGCCGTCCTTGCCGTGCTCGACGTGCTTCTCGGGGCCAGCATCGTGTTGTCGGCCGTTCTGGCCCTCGGCGCGCCGGCGGCCGCCGTCGAGGCCGCCGTTACGAAGGCCACGAGCGTCGCCGGACTCGATTCGGTCCAGGCGCTCATCGCATCGAACACGCCTGGCGCGTGGCCGTTCGTGACGCTCGGTGCTGGCGCACTGCTGTGCGTTCTCGGGATTGCGGTCGCCGTGACCGGCCGCCTGTGGCCTGCCGTGGGCCGCCGTTTCGACGTGGTGCGCTTTGAGCCCGAGGATCAGGATGCATCGGGCGTTCGCGGCGAAAAGTCGCGCGGTGCGGTATCCGACTGGGATGAACTCAGCGGAGGCTCGGACCCGACCTCCCGCTAGTCGGCGCAGCGCTTCGGTACGGTTAGACTGGCGGGGACTTAAGTCCGACACGATTCACTGGAGCGACATGAGCAGCGCAGACATCTCCGACCCGGGCCACGGGCACTCGCCCGCAGCATGGACGGCCGTGATCATCATGATGATCGCCTTTCTGCTGGGCACCATCGCGTTCTGGTTCGCCTCACTGTGGCTCATCTGGCTTTCCATCGCGCTCGTGGTCGTCGGCCCCATCGTCGGGTGGATTATGGCGAAGGCGGGCTGGGGCATCGCCGGGCCGAAATTCGTGCCCAAGCAGACCCACTAGGCACGTGCTGAGGCAACTCATCGCCGGGGCCGTCGCTGACGCCACGGCGAGAAGCGCAATTCGCCCTCAGGCGGAAGTGGAAAAAGCGGCCGCGGCGGCTGCACCCGCGCGCGACGCTCTCGCCGCGCTCGCGCCGGCCGACCGCGTGAAGATCATCGCCGAGATCAAACGGGCGAGCCCCTCGCGCGGTCACCTGTCGGATATCGCCGACCCGGCAGCTCTCGCCACGCGGTACGTTCAGGGCGGCGCAAGCGCCATCAGCGTACTCACCGAGGAGCGCCAGTTCGGCGGCTCCCTCGCGGACCTGGAAGCCGTGCGTGCCGCCGTCGATGTCCCCGTGTTGCGCAAGGACTTCATCGTCCTGCCGTATCAGGTGTTCGAGGCGAGGGCGGCGGGGGCCGACCTCATCCTTCTGATGGCCTCCGCGCTGGATCAGGCCGACCTGGGCGCGCTGTACCGCCTCGTGGACGACCTGGGCATGACGGCGCTCGTCGAAGCTCACGACGCCGACGAGGTGGCCTGGGCCGCAGACATCGGCGCGAAGCTCATCGGGATCAACGCGCGCAACCTCACGACCTTCGAACTCGATCGGGAACTGTTCGGCCGCCTCGTCGATCGCGTGCCCGCCGGGACCATCACGGTCGCGGAATCCGCCGTGTCCTCGGCCGCCGACGTGGCGCGCTATCGGAATGCCGGGGCGGATGTCGTTCTCATCGGCGAAGCGCTCGTCACCGCGGACCCGATCGCGACTCTCGCAGAGTTCCTGGCCGTCTGATGGGGCTCAGGGATGCCTCAGGGCCCTACTTCGGCGACTATGGCGGTCGGTTCGTCCCCGAATCGCTCGTGGAGGCGCTCGACGAGCTCACCGCCGAGTACGATGCGGCGAAAGCCGATCCGGCGTTCGCGGCAGAATTCGCGAAACTGGGTGCAACGTACACCGGTCGGCCGTCGATCATCACCGAGGTGCCCCGTTTTGCCGAACACGCCGGCGGCGCGCGCGTCATCCTGAAACGCGAAGATTTGAACCACACGGGGTCCCACAAAATCAACAATGTGCTCGGCCAGGCACTCCTCACGAAACGGATCGGGAAGCATCGGGTGATCGCGGAGACCGGCGCGGGGCAGCACGGTGTGGCGACGGCCACCGCTGCCGCGCTCATGGGCATGGAGTGCGTCGTGTACATGGGCGAGGTCGATACGCAGCGTCAGGCGTTGAACGTCGCGCGCATGCGCCTCCTGGGCGCGGAGGTCATCCCGGTCACCACCGGTTCACGAACGCTCAAGGACGCCATCAACGAGGCGATGCGCGACTGGGTCACGAACGTCGCGACCACCAACTACATTTTCGGCACCGTCGCGGGCCCGCACCCGTTCCCCGCCATGGTCCGGGATTTCCAGAAAATCATCGGGGACGAGGCGCGGCAGCAGGTC
Organism: uncultured Microbacteriaceae bacterium; assembly: GCA_937872445.1. Lineage (GTDB taxonomy): Bacteria > Actinomycetota > Actinomycetes > Actinomycetales > Microbacteriaceae > Terrimesophilobacter. The sequence goes on from CALMSL010000161.1 coordinate 51,746, forward strand.
CTCGACCTCACGGGCGCCCTCCCGGATGCCGTGGCGGCGTGCGTTGGCGGAGGTTCGAACGCGATCGGGATTTTCGATGCGTTCCTCGATGACGAGTCCGTCGCCCTGTACGGATTCGAGGCGGCGGGTGACGGCGCCGACACCCCACGCCATGCCGCGACGATCTCGAAGGGGCGTCCAGGCATCCTGCACGGCGCCAGGTCCTACCTGCTTCAGGATGACGACGGCCAGACGATCGAGTCGCACTCCATTTCCGCGGGACTCGACTACCCCGGGGTGGGACCGGAGCACGCGTGGCTCGCCGACATCGCCCGGGCTCGGTACCTGCCGATCACCGACACCGCGGCGATGGATGCGTTCCGTCTCCTTGCCCGCACCGAGGGGATCATTCCCGCCATCGAGTCCGCGCACGCGCTCGCCGGAACCATCAACCTGGGCAGGGAGCTCGGCCCGGACGCGACGATTCTGGTCAGCCTGAGCGGTCGAGGAGACAAGGACATGGAAACCGCGGGCGAGTGGTTCGACCTTGTGGACCGATCGTGAATCCCACCCCCGACGCCGTGGGCGCGGCGATCGACTCAAAAAAGGCATCGGGCGGTGCTCTCATCGGCTACCTGCCCGTCGGCTTCCCGGACCTCGCGACGAGCATTGATGCTGCCGTCGCGATCGCCGAGAACGGCGTCGATATTCTCGAGCTCGGGCTGCCGTATTCCGACCCGGTCATGGACGGTCCCGTCATCCAGAAGGCCACCCAGTCGGCGCTGGCTGGCGGATTCCGCCTCGCCCACGCATTCGAGGCGGTGCACGCGATTTCGGCGCGGGTTCGTGTTCCCGTTGTGCTCATGACGTACTGGAATCCGGTGCTCCAGTACGGAGTCGACCGGTTCGCCGACGATCTGGTGGCTGCGGGCGGTTCAGGAATCATCACGCCCGACCTCATCCCGGATGACGCCGCGGACTGGTTCGCCGCCTCCGACCGCACCGGACTCGACCGGATATTCCTTGCAGCACCTTCGTCGACGGATCAACGGTTGCGCATGATCACCGAGTCGTCCCGGGGTTTCGTCTACGCCGTATCGACCATGGGCATCACGGGAGCGCGATCCGAAGTGGACAGCGCGGCCCGCGCACTCGTCGGCCGCCTGCGCGACGCCGGCGCAAAGCGTGCGTGCGTCGGCCTCGGCATCTCCTCCGCGCGTCAGGTTCGCGAGATCCTTGACTACGCGGACGGCGCGATCGTCGGCTCCGCGCTCGTCTCCGCACTTGACACGGGCGGGGTGGCCGAGCTCGCTCGCACGGCATCCGCGCTGTCGGTCGGTACTAGGCTGATCTAGCTCGCTCCCTCTTCGAAAGGCACAACGGAAAGTGTTCGGTACCCTGGCCCAGCTTCCCGCAAGCATCCCCAGCCCTGACTACTCGTGGCAGGTCTTCAACTTCGGCACCTGGCTGCACGACATCGGACTGACCTGGGTCACGATCCCCATCCCCATCCACACCTACGCGCTGTGCATCCTTGCCGGCATCATCGCCGCGACAGTCCTGACCGCATACCGCCTCAAGCAGCGCGGGGCCGACGCAGGGGTCGTTCTGGACATCGCGCTCTGGGCCGTGCCGTTCGGAATCGTCGGCGGCCGGATCTTCCACGTGGTGACGCACCCGGATGACTACTTTGGTTCGGGAAAGGACCTGCTGAAGACCCTCTACATCTGGGAGGGCGGCATGGCGATTTTCGGTGCGCTCATTCTCGGGGCCGTGGGCACGCTCATCGGATGCCGCCTCGCCGGCGTGCGGTTCTGGAGCTTCGCTGACGCGGTCGCCCCGGCCCTTCTGCTCGCGCAGGCGTTCGGCCGGCTTGGAAACTACGTCAACCACGAGCTGTTCGGACTTCCGACGAACCTTCCGTGGGGACTGGAAATCGAGGCAACGAATCCGGCATTCCCGGCCGGACTCCCCGCCGGCACGCTGTTCCAACCCACGTTCCTGTATGAAATCATCTGGAACCTGATCGGCATCGCCGTTCTCCTGTATGTCGAACGCCGCTGGCGGCTCGGCACAGTCACGATCCCGTTCGTCGGCGTCGACGTCACGGCGCCCATCGCGGGCGCCTGGCGCCTCCAGTGGGGCAAGGTGCTCGGCCTGTACCTCATCTGGTACGGCGTCGGCCGCAGCTACTTCGAGTCGATCCGGATCGACCCGAGCGAGATATTCTTCGGAATCCGGACGAACGTGTGGGCGGCGTTCGGCGCGATCCTCGTCGGGCTCGTCATCATCATCGTGCAGTCCCGCCGGCACCCGGGGGTCGAGCCGAGCCCGTACCTGCCCGGTCGCGAATGGTCTCCCGATGCTGTTGTACACTCTGAAGACGTTTACACGGACGCCGATTTCGAAGGCAATGACGGCTCGAAGTCATCCGAACCAGCTTCGTCGGTGGAAACGAAAGGCACCACGGTCGCCACAAGCGGCCGAGCTTCCTGACAGTCCAGCGCAATTATCCGCGGCCCTCGGGCCGGCGTAGGCATCCATGGGCCAGTGACGTCCCCCCATTATTTCCGGGAGGACAATTCATGGTCCCCAGGCCACCGCATTCGAGATTCAGCACGGTACCCGCGCCCAGCGGGCTCTACGATCCTGCGTTCGAGAAGGATGCCTGCGGGCTGGCGATGGTCGCAACCCTGCGGGGGAGCGCAGGCCACGACATCGTGGATCTGGCTCTCACTGCGCTGCGCAACATGGAACACCGGGGGGCCGTCGGATCCGACGCGGGGACCGGCGATGGCGCCGGGATCATGACCCAGATCCCTGACGCGTTCCTTCGGCAGGTGGTGGATTTCGAGCTTCCCGCTGCCGGGCACTATGCCGTTGGCGCGGCTTTCCTGCCCATGGATCAGGGCGATCGGGCCGAAGTGGCGCGGCGCCTCGCGGAGTTCGCGCGGGAGGAGGGCCTCACGGTCCTGGGCTGGCGGAGCGTGCCGGTCGATGCGAGTGTGCTCGGTAGCCTCGCCAGAGGGGCCATGCCCGCCATCGAGCAACTCTTCCTTTCCCATCCGAGCGCTTCGGGTATTGCACTGGACCGCCTTACGTTTCGGATGCGCAAACGCGCCGAGCGGGAACTCGACGTGTTTTTCCCGTCGCTGTCCTGCCGCACCCTCGTCTACAAGGGCATGGTCACGACGCTTCAGCTCGAGCCGTTTTACCCGGACCTTTCCGACCCCGGGTTCGCCTCGCGACTGGCGCTCGTGCACTCGCGCTACTCCACGAACACGTTTCCGTCCTGGCCCCTGGCGCAACCGTTCCGACTGCTCGCCCACAACGGGGAAATCAACACGGTTCAGGGCAACCGCAACTGGATGCGGGCACGGCAGTCCCAGCTGGAATCGGGCCTTCTCGGCGACGTGAAGCCGCTCCTGCCGATCGTGACGCCGGGGGGAAGCGACTCCGCATCCTTCGACGAGGTTCTTGAGCTGCTCACGCTCGGCGGACGGTCCCTGCCGCACGCCGTCATGATGATGATCCCGGAGGCTTTCGAGAATCAGACGAATCTGGCCGATGATCGGCGTGCGTTCTACGAATACCACTCCGGACTCATGGAACCGTGGGATGGCCCCGCAGCCATGGTGTTCACCGACGGCACGCTCGTGGGGGCGACGCTCGACCGCAATGGCCTTCGGCCGGGCCGGTTCCTCGTCACGGATGACGGGCTCGTGGTGCTCGCGAGCGAGATCGGCGTGCTCGATTTCGATCCCAGCCGCGTGGTGCGCAAAGGCAGGCTCCGCCCGGGGAAGATGTTCCTCGTCGACACCGAGGCCGGCCGCTTGATCGAGGATGACGAGATCAAACAGTCCCTCGCCGCCCGGCAGCCGTGGGGCGACTGGCTCAGGGACGGTCGGATCAATCTCCGGGACCTTCCCCAGCGTGAACACATCGTGCACACTCCGGCATCCGTCGGCCGCCGCCAGCGCACGTTCGGCTACACCGAAGAGGAACTTCGCGTCCTCATCGCGCCCATGGCGCAGCACGGTGCCGAGCCCATCGGGGCGATGGGCACCGACACGCCCATCGCGGTCCTCGCCGACCGCCCGCGGCTCCTGTTCGACTACTTCACGCAGCAATTCGCACAGGTCACGAATCCGCCGCTGGACAGCATCCGCGAGGAAGTCGTCACCTCGATGTCGATGGGGCTCGGTCCGGAGTTGAATCTCCTGGACGCAACCCCCGAGCACGCGTACCAGATCATTCTCGACTTCCCGGTGATCGACAACGACGAGCTGGCGAAAATCCAGCACATCGACGCCTCGCCGGGCAGCCGCACGACGACGACCGTGCGCGGACTGTACCGCGTCGACGATGGCCCGCGCGCGCTCGCGGATCGGATTGCGGCAATGTGCGCCGAGGTGGACGACGCGATCGAACGCGGCGCGAAGTACATCGTGCTCTCCGACCGAGACTCCACGAAGGACCTCGCGCCGATTCCTTCCCTGCTCATGCTCTCCGCCGTCCACCATCACCTGATCCGGCGCGAGAACCGGCTGCGCGTTGGCTTGATCGTCGAGGCGGGGGATGTGCGCGAAGTCCACCACGTTGCCATGCTCGTCGGTTATGGCGCCTCCGCAATCAATCCCTACCTTGCGATGGAAACGGCCGAGCAGCTCGTGCGCAGCGGTGATCTTGCCGGCGTGAGCTCGGAACAGGCGGTGGCCAACATCATCAAGGCGTTGGGCAAGGGTGTCCTGAAGACGATGTCGAAAATGGGCATCTCGGTCGTGTCCTCCTACGCCGGGGCGCAGGCATTCGAGGCGATCGGTCTGGCCCAGGATTTCGTCGACGAATACTTCACCGGGACCACGTCCCGGCTTGGCGGCGTGGGCATGGACGTCATCGCGGCGGAGAATCTTGCCCGGCATCAGAGCGCATACCCGGATGAGGCCGCGAGCACGGTGCATGAGCACCTCGCTCAGGGCGGCGAGTATCAGTGGCGCAGGAGCGGTCCGCCGCACCTGTTCAACCCGGATACCGTGTTCCGGCTGCAACACAGCACGCGGGAACGCCGCTACGACATCTTCCGCGACTACACCCGCCTCGTGGACGAGCAGGCGGGAAACCTCATGACGTTGCGCGGATTGTTCACGCTGCGCGAAGGGGAACACCCTGCTGTGCCGCTCGATGAGGTCGAGTCGGTGGCGTCGATCGTGAAACGCTTCTCCACCGGTGCCATGAGTTACGGTTCCATCAGCGAGGAAGCCCACCAAACCCTGGCGATCGCCATGAACCGTTTGGGTGCGAGAAGCAACACGGGCGAAGGCGGGGAGACGGTGGAGCGACTGCTCGACCCCGAGCGTCGGAGCGCCATCAAGCAGGTCGCGTCGGCGCGATTCGGGGTGACGAGCCTGTATTTGACGAACGCCACCGACATCCAGATCAAGATGGCTCAGGGTGCGAAGCCCGGCGAAGGCGGCCAATTGCCTCCCGCGAAGGTGTATCCGTGGATCGCCCGCACGCGGCACGCGACGGCAGGGGTCGGGCTGATCTCGCCGCCCCCGCACCACGACATCTATTCGATCGAGGACTTGAAACAGCTCATCTTCGATCTCAAGCGGGCAAATCCGAGCGCCCGCATCCACGTCAAACTCGTGAGCCAGTCCGGGATCGGCGCCGTCGCTTCCGGCGTGGCCAAGGCCCTCGCCGACGTGGTTCTGATTTCCGGCCACGATGGCGGCACGGGGGCGAGCCCGCTGTCCTCGCTCAAGCACGCCGGAACCCCGTGGGAGCTCGGCCTCGCCGAGACCCAGCAGACCCTCATGGCGAATGGTTTGCGGGATCGCGTCGTCGTACAGGTTGATGGCCAGTTGAAAACCGGACGCGATGTGATCGTTGCCGCGCTGCTGGGTGCCGAGGAGTTCGGGTTCGCGACCGCACCGCTCGTGGTCTCCGGCTGCGTCATGATGCGGGTGTGCCACCTTGACACGTGCCCGGTCGGCGTTGCGACGCAAAACCCGGAACTTCGGTCGCGATTCACGGGCAAGCCCGAGTTCGTCGAGACGTTCTTCGAGTACCTCGCCGAGGAGGTCCGCGAGTATCTGGCTGCGCTCGGATTCCGAAGCCTCGAGGAAGCAATCGGCCACCGGGAGCTTCTGGATGTGGACAGGGCGATTTCGCACTGGAAGGCGGACGGACTCGATCTCGCTCCAATCCTCTCCAGCGGGGTGGTCGACGCGGATGCGCCGCTGCGCCACCAGCGCGATCAGGACCATGAGCTGGATGCGCATATCGACCGCACGCTCATCGCCCGGTGCGACGGTGCGCTCGAGCGGCAGGAGCAGGTCGCAATTGCGGCCGCGGTGAAAAACACTGACCGCGCCATCGGGACTCTGCTGGGGCACGAGGTGACGGTGCGGTACGGGGAGCAGGGTCTGCCGGACGGAACCATCAGCATCGCGCTCTCCGGCACGGCAGGACAGTCGCTTGGCGCGTTCCTGCCGCGTGGAATTTCGCTTCACCTCGAGGGTGATGCCAACGACTACGTGGGGAAGGGGCTCAGCGGAGGAACGGTATCGCTCCGGCCGCACCGCACGAGCGTCTTCCGGGCCGAACGGAACGTCATCGCCGGCAACGTCATCGGCTATGGCGCTACCAGCGGCCAGCTGTTCATCCGGGGAATCGTCGGCGAGCGTTTTCTGGTGCGAAATTCCGGCGCCGCAGCGGTCGTCGAGGGCGTCGGCGATCACGCGCTCGAGTACATGACGGGCGGCGTCGCCGTGATCCTCGGCGCCGTGGGGCGCAACCTCGGTGCCGGGATGTCCGGCGGCACGGCGTACGTCCATCGCCTGCCGGCCGAGCGAGTCAACCGGGACGCCCTGGAGCGCGGCGAGCTGCGTCTGGATCCGCTGGACCGCGCAGATGTCGAACTCCTGCGCGACCTGCTGCACCAGCACGTCGAGCACACCGGTTCGACGCTCGCCGCCGCCATGCTGGAGAATTTCGAATCCACGGCAGCGGAGTTCGTTCGGGTACTTCCTCGAGATTTTGCGGCCGTGCTGGAAACACGCGCGGTTGCAGTCGATGAGGGGCTGGACCCGGATGGCGCAGTGGTGTGGGAACGAATCGTGGAGGTGACCGGTGGCTGATCCGAAGGGCTTCCTCAAAACCAGGTCCCGCGAGCTGCCGCCGCGACGGCCCGTGTCCGTCCGACTTCTGGACTGGAAGGAAATTTACGAACCGGGCGACGACACCGTGCTGCGGCGGCAGGCGGGCCGCTGCATGGACTGCGGCGTGCCGTTCTGCCATCAAGGATGCCCGCTGGGGAACCTCATCCCGGAGTGGAACGACCTGATCCGCCGCGGCGAAGGCCGTGAGGCGAGCGAGCGCCTGCATGCCACCAACAATTTCCCGGAGTTCACCGGGAGGCTCTGCCCCGCGCCGTGCGAAAGCTCCTGCGTTCTCGGCATCAGCCAGGAACCGGTCACCATCAAGCTCGTCGAACAGTCCATCATCGACACTGCGTGGGCCGAGGACTGGGTGCAGCCGCACCCGCCGGAGCGGCTCACCGGAAAGACGGTTGCGGTGGTCGGTTCGGGCCCCGCCGGCCTCGCCGCCGCCCAGCAGCTCACGCGCGCGGGCCACACCGTCGCGGTGTTCGAGAGGGATGACCGCATCGGAGGACTTCTTCGCTACGGCATTCCGGACTTCAAGCTGGAGAAGAAGCACATCGAGAACCGACTCCGGCAAATGCAGGCCGAGGGCACTAGGTTCCGCGCCCGGGTGACTATCGGGGTGGACATCTCGTGGGCGGACCTTCGCAGCCGATACGATGCGGTGGTCATCGCGACGGGCGCACTCGTTCCACGCGATCTGCCCATTCCGGGCCGCGAGCTCGCGGGAGTCCACTTCGCGATGGACTACCTCGTGCAGCAGAACCACCGCGGCGCCGGAGACGACGTCAGCGGGCAGATCACGGCGGAAGGCCGCCACGTGGTGATTCTGGGCGGCGGCGACACTGGGGCCGACTGCCTCGGCACCGCGCACCGCCAGGGCGCCCTTTCCGTGACGACGCTCGCGATCGGCAAGAGACCACCGGGCGAACGACCCGGCGCTCAGCCCTGGCCCATGCATCCCCTGCTGTTCGAGGTGTCCAGCGCGCACGAAGAGGGCGGCCAACGCGAATTCCTGGCCTCCACGGTCGAGTTCCTGTCCAATGGATCCGGTGAGGTGAGCGGCATCCGCATTGCGGAAACCGAGTACCTCGACGGTCGGCGAGTGCCGAAGTCCGGCACGGAGCGCGAGCTCCCGGCCGACCTCGTCCTGCTGGCCCTCGGATTCACCGGAACCGACACCGCCTCCCTCGGGACCGACTTGGGCATCGAAAGCGAAGGCGGGGCTGTTCTTCGGGATTCTCAGTTCCACACGAACACGCCGGGCGTCTTCGTCGCGGGCGACGCGGGGCGGGGCGCCTCGCTGATCGTCTGGGCAATTGCGGAAGGACGCGCCGCGGCAGCGGCCGTCGACCGGTACCTTGAAGGTGACACGGAATTACCGTCGCCCGTGCTGCCCACCGACCGCCCCATCAGCCTTTGACTACCCGACCGTACACATCCCCACGCAACAACCAGGAATGAAGGACACCAGTGAGACGCGCAAAGATCGTCGCAACCCTCGGCCCGGCAACTTCCAGCTACGAGAATATTCGCGCCATCATCGACGCGGGCGTGGATGTGGCCAGGATGAACCTGAGCCATGGCACCTACGACGTCCATGAGGAGGTTTACGCGAACGTCCGCAAGGCTGCGGATGCCTCCGGGCGTGCGGTCGCGGTACTCGTCGACCTGCAAGGCCCCAAGATCCGGCTGGGAAAATTTGAGTCCGGCCCCTACGAACTGGCCGTCGGCGACGTCTTTCGCATCACGACACAGGACATCGTCGGCAACAAGGACATCTCGTCGACGACCTACGAGGGGCTGCCCGCCGATGTCAAACCGGGGGACCCGCTCCTCATCGACGATGGCAAGGTGACCCTCCGGGTCACCGAAACCGATGGAACGGTCGTCACGACGGTCGTCGAAGTGCCCGGTGCGGTGTCCAACAACAAGGGGATCAACCTTCCCGGCGTCGCGGTGAACGTGCCGGCACTCTCCGAAAAGGACGAGGAGGATCTCCGCTGGGGGCTCGGCCTCGGCGCAGACCTCATCGCGCTGTCCTTCGTGCGCAGCGCCGACGACATCGTGCGCGTGCACGAGATCATGGCGGAGGAGGGGCGCAAGATTCCGGTGATCGCGAAGATCGAGAAGCCTCAGGCCGTCGACAATCTGGAAGCCATCATCGATGCGTTCGACGGCATCATGGTGGCGCGCGGAGACCTCGGAGTCGAACTGCCGCTCGAGGCGGTACCGCTCGTGCAAAAACGTGCTGTGGAATTGTGCCGCCGGATGGCGAAGCCCGTGATCGTCGCCACCCAGATGCTGGAATCGATGATTTCGAGTCCGCGTCCGACGCGGGCGGAAACCTCCGACGTGGCCAACGCGGTCCTGGATGGCACGGATGCCGTGATGCTGAGCGGTGAAACGAGCGTCGGCGAGTTTCCGGTGATCACGGTGCAGACGATGGCGCGCATCATCGAATCGACGGAGGAACTCGGTCTGGAACGCATCTCGCCGCTCGGCACAAAGCCCAGGACGCAGGGCGGGGCCGTCACGCTCGCCGCCGCGGAAGTCGCGGAATTTGTCGAGGCCAAGTTTCTGTGCGTGTTCACTCAATCGGGGGACTCCGCGAGGCGGATGTCCCGCATCCGTTCGCGCATTCCGATGCTCGCGTTCACGCCCATCGAGGGCATCCGCCGCAGGATGGCGCTCACCTGGGGAATCCGGGCGTTTCTCGTCGACATGGTGACCCACACGGACGCCATGTTCCGCCAGGTGGACGAAACCCTGCTCGAGCTGGGACTGGCGGAAGTGGGTGACGTCGTCGTCGTCATCTCCGGTTCGCCTCCGGGAACGGCCGGCTCCACAAACGACATGCGGGTGCACCACATCGGCGATGCGCTGAAAGCGCCCATGCCCGCGTGACACGCGCGAAAATTCTGTGCCGGTGGTGGGACTTGAACCCACACGCCCTTTCGAGCAAAGCATTTTGAGTGCTCCGCGTCTGCCATTCCGCCACACCGGCGCACAGTAGCCGTGAACAGAGTATCGCAACGCTGAACCTCTCCTCGCCTCTTTCCCGTAGGCTTTGAGTTGTGGCAGATGAGAATGCAGAAACCCCAGCAGCACGCCGTGTCGTGGTGGCCGAAGATGAGTCGCTGATCCGGCTCGACATCGTGGAGACCCTGCGCGACAACGGGTTCGATGTCGTCGGGGAAGCCGGAGACGGTGAAGCGGCGGTGGCGCTGGCGAGGGAACTGCGCCCTGATCTTGTCGTCATGGACGTGAAAATGCCGAAACTGGACGGAATTTCGGCCGCGGAACAGCTCACGAAGGATCACATCGCGCCGGTCGTCCTGCTCACCGCGTTCAGCCAGAAGGATCTCGTCGAGCGTGCAACGGAAGCCGGCGCTCTCGCTTACGTCGTCAAGCCGTTCACGCCGAGCGACCTGCTGCCGGCAATCGAAATCGCGCTCGCCCGGTACGCGCAAATCGTGACGCTCGAGGACGAGGTGTCTGATTTGGTCGAACGATTCGAGACCCGCAAAATCGTGGACAGGGCGAAGGGCCTCCTGAACGAGAAAATGGGCCTCTCCGAACCGGAGGCGTTCCGCTGGATCCAGAAAGCCTCCATGGATCGCCGGCTCACCATGCACGACGTCGCCGTGGCGATCATCGATCAGCTCGCGCCGAAGAAGGGCGCACCCCAGAAGGACTAGGCGTCACGGAGGATGTTCGTCATCCGGACGGTGGAGAGCCGGTTGCCGTCATCGTCGGTCATGACGATTTCGTGGACGGTGATCGTGCGTCCGAGCGAGATGGCCGTGCAGGTGCCGGTCACCCAGCCGCTCGTGACCGAACGGGAGTGGCTCGCGCTGATCTCAATGCCCACCGCGTACCGCCCCGCGCCCGCGTGCAGGTGCGCTGCCGTGGATCCGAGCGATTCGGCGAGCACGAGGTGCGCGCCGCCGTGCAGGATGCCGTACGGCTGGGTATTGCCTTCGACGGGCATCCGCGCGACCGCGAAGCTCGGGCTCGCTTCGATGAACTCGATGCCCATTTTCCTGCCGAGGGCGCCGGCGGGGGCCGCAGGGTCTACGGCAGTGTCGGTGATGCGCATGATCTGGCGAAACCCTCAATTTCCTGCCTGCCGCCGATGCTCCCGCCGTGACGGGGGCGGCGGCTAGGCTGACTCTCGTGACGGACAACGAAAAGCCTACCCTCATGGTCATCGATGGTCACTCGCTGGCGTTCCGAGCGTTTTACGCGCTCCCGGTGGACAGTTTCGTGAACCGCGAGGGCCAGCACACAAACGCGATCCACGGGTTCATTGCGATGCTCATCAATCTTCTGCAGAACGAGAAACCGACGCATCTGGCCGTCGCCTTCGATATTTCGCGATACTCCTTCCGCACCCGCGAATACCCCGAATACAAGGGCACCCGTGCCGAGACTCCGCCCGAGTTCATCGGCCAGATTCCGCTCCTGGAAGAGGCGTTGAAGGCGATGGGCATCGCGACGATCAGCAAAGAGGACTTCGAGGCGGACGACATCCTCGCGACGCTCTCGACGCAGGCTGCCGAGCAGGGATTCCACGTCTACGTGGTCTCCGGCGACCGCGACAGCATTCAGCTCGTGAACGAGGACGTGACGCTCCTGTACCCGAACGCCAGGGGCGTCTCCGAACTCAAACGCTACGATCCGGCCGCCGTCGAGGAGCGATACGGGATCCGCCCCGAGCAGTACCCGGACGTCGCCGCCCTCGTCGGCGAATCGAGCGACAACCTCATCGGCGTCGACAAGGTGGGGGAGAAGACCGCGGTCAAGTGGGTGCTCGAATATGGCGGGCTCGAGGGGATCCTCGAGCACGCGGAGGAAATCAAGGGTGTCGTCGGCGAAAAGCTGCGCGAACAGAAGGACCGGGCGATCCGCAACCGCAAGCTCAACCGACTTGTGACGGATGTCGACTTGCCCGTCGGGCCGAAGGATCTCGCCCGATCGCCCATCGACACGGCGGCGGTGCGCGCCGTGTTCGACAAACTCCAGTTCCGCACGCTGCTGGACCGGGTACTCAAGATTGCCGCGGCCGAAGGTGGGGGCGCGCCGGAGCCGGCGGCGGCATCCACGGCGGAACCGGCCGTGAAGAAACTCGTCGACGAGGAACTCGCAAAGTGGCTCGCCTCGGCAGTGGGGGACGGTTCCCGGCCGCTCGGGCTCATGGTGGAAACCAGCGGCGGCGAACTCGCCGGGCTGGGAATTGCGAAGGACGACGACACGGCGTACGTCCCGTGGGGCGGGCACCGGCCCGACTATGCGGCCCTGGAGGCGTGGCTGGAGAGCGACGCCCCAAAGCACCTGTTCCATTCCAAACCCGCCGTGAAGGCGCTGTCGCGCGCGGGCATCACTCTGAACGGCATCGCGTTCGACACGACGCTGGCCGCGTGGCTCCTGAAACCGGGCGGCAAGGACGAATCGCTCGCCTCCCAGGTGTACACGCACCTCGGCGAAACCGTCGTCGAGGCCGACCAGAACCAGCTCGTGCCGGACACGGAGGGCCTGAGCCCAGCGACCGAGGCCTGGTATGTGCTCCGGATTGCCAGGGAACTGGAGTCGCGGCTGAGCCCCGGCTCACTGACAGTGCTGAAGGACATCGAGTTGCCGCTCGTTCCGGTGCTCGCGCGCATGGAACTGGATGGCGTGACGGTGAACGCCGGCGCACTCGCGAAGCTCAACACGCGTCTCACCGAGCGCGCTGCGGACATCGCGTCGCGCGCCTTCGCGATCATCGGCCGCGAAGTGAATCTCGGCTCTCCGAAGCAACTGCAGCAGTTGCTGTTCGAGGAACTGGGCATGCCGAAATCCCGGGCCACGAAGACCGGATACTCCACGGATGCCGCGGCGCTCGCGGATCTGCAGGATCGCCTCCCGGAACCGCACCCGTTCCTCGACCTGCTCCTGCAGCATCGGGATGCCACCAAGCTCCGGCAGATGATTGAGACGCTGGCGCGTGAAATCGGGCCGGATGGGCGCATCCACACCACCTACGATCAGACCGGGACGAGCACCGGGCGGATTTCGTCCAACGACCCGAACCTCCAGAACATTCCGGTGAAGGCGGACGAAGGCAAGGAAATCCGTGCCGCATTCGAACCTGGCGCAGGATTCGACACGCTGCTGACCGCCGACTACTCGCAGATCGAAATGCGCATCATGGCGCACCTTTCCGAAGATGCCGGGCTCATCGAAGCGTTCAATGCGGGGGAGGACCTGCACCGTTTCGTGGGCGCCCGCATCTTCGGCGTCGAACCGTCCGAGGTGACGCCGACCATGCGCACGAAGGTGAAGGCGATGTCGTACGGCCTCGCGTACGGGTTGAGCGCGTTCGGACTGTCCAAGCAATTGCGCATCGATGTCGCGGAAGCGAAGCAGCTCATGGTCGACTACTTCGCCCGGTTCGGAGCAGTGCGCGCCTATTTGCGGAACGTGGTCGATCAGGCCAGAACCGACGGCTACACGGAGACGATTTTCGGCCGGCGCCGCCCGTTCGGCGACCTTAACTCGAACAACAGGGTGCTGCGCGAGAACGCGGAGCGGCAGGCGTTGAACGCGCCGATTCAGGGCTCCGCCGCCGACATCATGAAAATCGCCATGCTCGGTGTCGCCCGGGATATTGCCGATCAGGGCCTGAAATCGCGGATGCTCCTGCAGGTGCACGACGAACTCGTGTTCGAGGTCGCCTCAGGGGAACTGGACGCGGTCACCGCCATCGTCCGCGAGCGGATGGGCCATGCTGCCAACCTGAAGGTGCCCCTCGACGTGCAAATCGGCACGGGACCGAACTGGGACGCGGCGGCGCACTAGCACTGCCGCCTTTCCTCCGGTCGTCGCGCGCGCATATGCTCGACTCATGACTGCTGACAATTCTGCCGATGTGCGCGCCCACGAGGCCGATCGAACCCCTACCGCGATCGACGCGATCGCCGAAGAGTGGGTCACGACCCTCGCAGACCTTGAGCCCGACGTTGCAATCTGGATCGGAATCCCGGGCCGGTACGAGGAATACGGCGACCAGTCGCCTTCCGGACACCGGCGTTTCGTCGATGAGGGCAAAAAGGTCCTGGATCGGCTCGCCAGGGTCGAGCCGGCGGATGACGTCGACTGGGTGACGAAAACGGATATGTCCAACGAGCTCCGGCTGGACCTGGAGGCGCACGAAGCCGGTTTGTGGAAACGCGACCTGAACGTCATCGCGTCTCCCGCACAGAGATTCCGCGACGTTCTGGACCTCATGGCCCACGACACGGTGGACGACTGGACCACGATCGCCGGCAAACTGTCGAATCTTCCCGGTGCGATCGACGGGTACGTGGAAACCCTGCGGCTCGGCATCAAGGACGGCACCGTTCCCGCCCGCCGCCAGGTCACCGAGGTGCTCGAGCAGGCGAAGAAGTACGCGTCGAAGGACGGATTCTTCTTCGCGTTCACCGGCGGCGCCGCTACCGCGGACGGCACTGCGCTGCCGGACTCCCTCCAGGCAGATTTGCGCAAGGGCGCCGAAGCTTCGGCTGCCGCCTACGGGAAACTCGCCGACTTTTTCGCGACCGAGCTCGGCCCCGCCGCGAGCGAGACCGACGCGATCGGGCGCGAACTGTACGCACTACAGTCCCGCCGGTTCCTCGGCGCGAGAATCGACCTCGACGAAACCTACGAGTGGGGAATCGAAGAGCTCGCTCGCATGGTCGAGGAGCAGACGCGCATCGCGGGCGAAATCAAGCCGGGGGCGAGCGTCGAGGAGGCCATTGCCGTGCTCGACGCGGACGCGGGCCGCAAACTGCACGGAACGGACGCCCTGCAGAAGTGGATGCAGAACCTGAGCGACACGGCGATAGCCGAACTCTCGAAGTCCCACTTCGACATCCCTGACCCGGTGAAGAAGCTCGAGTGCATGATCGCGCCAACCCAGGAGGGCGGCATCTACTACACGAGCCCGAGTGATGATTTCTCTCGCGCCGGGCGTATGTGGTGGTCTGTTCCTGAAGGCATCACGGAGTTCGACACGTGGCGCGAGACGACGACCGTGTACCACGAGGGAGTTCCCGGACACCACCTGCAGCTGGGCCAGGCCGTGTACAACCGCGCGACGCTCAACACGTGGCGCCGCCAGCTCGCCGGCACGAGCGGCCACGCCGAGGGCTGGGCGCTCTATGCCGAGCGCCTCATGGAGGATCTCGGCTACCTGGATGACCCGGGCGACCGCCTCGGGATGCTCGACGGCCAGCGGATGCGCGCCGCGCGCGTCGTGCTCGACCTCGGGGTGCACCTCGGAAAGAAGCGTCTCGACGGAGCCGGCGTGTGGGACTACGACTACGCGTTCACCTTCATGAAGAGCAACGTGAACATGAATGAGCCGTTCGTGAAGTTCGAGGTGAACCGCTACTTCGGGTGGCCCGGCCAGGCGCCGGCCTACAAGGTCGGCCAGCGCATTTGGGAGCAGCTCCGCGACGAAGTGAAGGCGCGCGAGGGCGCCTCCTTCAACATCAAGGAGTTCCACCGCACGGCGCTCGACATGGGCGGTGTCGGCCTGGACACCCTGAAGGCCGCATTCCGCAAATAACAATCGACAGGGGAGGTCGTATTGTGGCAGTTCGCTGGTATTCGATAGTCGTCGACTGCACGGATGTCGCAGCCCAGGCCAGGTGGTGGGCCGAGGCGCTCGACTGGCGCGTCGTGTATGAATCCGAGGATGAGTTCGTCATCGTGCCGCCGCGCGCCCTGGTGGAAAATCACCAGGTGCCACTCGACGAGCAGGGACCGGGACTCGTGTTCGTGACCGTCCCCGACGACAAGACCGTGAAGAACAGGCTCCACATCGACCTCGCTCCCGGCCCGGACGACGATCAGGCCGCAGAAGTCGCCCGCCTCGAAGCGCTCGGCGCGACGCGAGTCAACGTCGGGCAGGATGAGTCGCAGGTCACCTGGGTCGTGATGGCGGACCCCGAAGGCAACGAGTTCTGCGTTTTGTCGCCACGCGGCTGACGCGCTAGGCTGGAATGTCACGTCTGTGCCAACACGGCCGTGACGTCCTATCCGCCTGCCACGGCGACAAAATCACTGCACCATCTCGTTCGTGGCCCGAATTGTGTCCACACTGGAGCTACAACTACATGACAACCGCAACGACCGCAGGCCCCAAGCAGGTCGCCATCAATGACATTGGATCTGCTGAAGATTTCCTCGCCGCGGTCGAAAAGACCCTGAAATTCTTCAATGACGGTGACCTCATCGAGGGCACAGTAGTCAAAATCGATCGTGACGAGGTTCTCCTCGACGTCGGTTACAAGACCGAGGGCGTTATTCCCTCCCGCGAGCTTTCCATCAAGCACGACGTCGACCCGGAAGAGGTCGTCAAGGTCGGCGACATGGTCGAGGCGCTTGTGCTCCAGAAGGAGGACAAGGAAGGCCGGCTCATCCTCTCCAAGAAGCGCGCGCAGTACGAGCGTGCGTGGGGCGACGTGGAGAAGATCAAGGATGACGACGGAGTCGTCACCGGTACGGTCATTGAGGTCGTCAAGGGCGGCCTGATCGTGGACATCGGCCTTCGTGGCTTCCTCCCGGCGTCCCTCATCGAGCTTCGCCGCGTTCGCGACCTTACGCCGTATCTCGGCCAGGAGATCGAAGCGAAGATCCTCGAGCTTGACAAGAACCGCAACAACGTTGTGCTGTCCCGCCGTGCGCTGCTCGAGCAGACGCAGAGCGAGAGCCGCAGCTCCTTCCTCGGGAACCTCGCCAAGGGCCAGGTTCGCAAGGGCGTCGTGTCCTCGATCGTGAACTTCGGTGCATTCGTCGACCTGGGCGGCGTGGACGGTCTCGTTCACGTCTCCGAGCTCAGCTGGAAGCACATCGAGCACGCGAGCGAGGTTGTGGAGGTTGGCCAGGAGGTCACCGTCGAGATCCTCGATGTCGAGCTCGACCGCGAGCGCGTTTCGCTGTCGCTCAAGGCGACGCAGGAGGATCCGTGGCAGTTGTTTGCCCGCACCCACGCGATCGGCCAGGTCGCACCGGGCAAGGTCACGAAGCTCGTTCCGTTCGGCGCGTTCGTTCGCGTCGCGGATGGCATCGAAGGCCTCGTGCACATCTCCGAACTCTCCGGCAAGCACGTGGAGCTCGCGGAGCAGGTTGTCTCGGTGAACGACGAAGTGTTCGTGAAGGTCATCGACATCGACCTCGAACGTCGCCGCATCTCGCTGAGCCTCAAGCAGGCGAACGAGGGCGTGGACCCGGAGGGCACCGAGTTCGACCCGGCACTGTACGGCATGCTCACCGAGTACGACGAGGCAGGCAACTACAAGTACCCGGACGGGTTCGACCCGGAGACGAACGAGTGGAAAGAAGGCTTCGAGACGCAGCGCGAGAAATGGGAGCTGGACTATGCAGCGGCCCAGGCGCGCTGGGAAGCCCACAAGATTCAGGTCGCCGCGGCCGCGAACGATCCGATTGGCGAAGTTCCTGCCTCCGCAGGCTCCTCCTTCTCCGCCGACGAGGCCGGATCGGGTACCCTCGCCGACGACGAGTCGCTTGCTGCGCTTCGCGAGAAGCTTTCCGGCAACAACTAAGTCACGGAAGGACTTCGTCCTTCGCCGAAGCGGCCGGTTCCTCGCGGGACCGGCCGTTTCGTTTCCGGAAGCGCCGTGACACGCGCCACAGGACCCAGAAGGCCACCGCCAGTGCGAGGACGACGAGCACGGGGAGGAGAATGGCGAGGACCGACAACACGACGCTTCCGACGTCTTCTGCGGCACTGACGACCGGGGTCATGATGCCCGCTGTGGCGGCGTTGACCATGGGGCGAACCGCTGACTTCGCAAGGTGCACCGCGAGCGCGATCGCCACCCCGAGCACGATGGGGATCCACTGGTTGGCGGAGAAAAAGTCCTGGGGATTCGTCACCGCCGCCGTCGTGGCCGTGGCGCCGGATCCGAAAGCCAGACCGCCCGCGGTGGGCCGCACGACGGTCTGAATCCAGTCATTGAAGTGGTCGACGACGGGAATTTTGTCCGCGACGAGCTCGACGACGAGGAGAACGGCGAGAATCCCGAGAACCCAGGGGTTCTCCAGCCACGTCCAGCCGGCAGGCAGGCTGACCGCGTCGAGGAATCGCCCGGCGAGCCCGAGGGCGAGAAGCGGAATGTAGGCGTTGAGTCCGGCAGAGACCGCGAGACCGGTGCCGGTAAGGAACTCCAGCATGTGGCTCCTTCGATTCGTGGCATCACGCTAACACGCCGCAAGCTAGCATGGCGGGGTGTACCTGATTGGACTCACCGGCGGGATCGCATCGGGAAAATCCGTGGTGGCGAGCCGGCTCGCCGAGCACGGCGCGGTTCACATCGACGCGGATGTCCTCGCTCGCGACGTTGTCGAACCGGGACAACCCGCGCTTGCCGAGATCGAGAAGAATTTCGGCAGCGGTGTCGTTGGCGCTGACGGCCAACTGGATCGCGCAGCACTCGCCTCGGTGATCTTCGCCGATCCGGAACGCCGCGCGGTTCTCAACGCCATCACGCATCCGGCCGTGAAGGCCAGGGCGCGAAAGCTCATGGATGCGGCGGCAGCCGAGAACCCGAATGCCGTCATCGTGTACGACGTTCCCCTGCTGATCGAGGCGCGAGTGGATGCGGAACACGAGTTCGACCTCATCGTCGTCGTGAACGCGAGCACCCAAACCCGGTTGTCGAGGCTCATGGAGCTGCGCGGGCTTTCGCGGTCCGAGGCGGTGCACCGGTTGAATTCGCAAGTCAGCGACACCGAGAGGCTCGCGATCGCGGATGTCGTCATCGACACGAATGGCAGCCTCGAGGAAACGCTGCGCCAGGCCGATGCCCTGTGGGAGAACGTGTCCCGGGCTGCGTGAGTTCCGCTTCAGGCAAACACGCCTGCCGGTGTCGGTGGTTCTGTTTAGGCTGGAGGAATGCAGCCTACCCGTGCCGTGCGGCCTTTCGAGGTGGTCAGCGAATACGTGCCGAGCGGGGACCAGCCTGCCGCCATCGCTGAACTTGCCGCGCGCATCAACGCGGGAGAAACCGATGTTGTGCTCCTCGGCGCGACCGGAACCGGAAAGTCCGCAACGACGGCCTGGCTCATCGAGCAGGTGCAGCGCCCAACCCTCGTTCTCTCCCACAACAAGACGCTTGCCGCGCAGCTCGCGAATGAATTTCGCGAACTCATGCCGAACAACGCCGTCGAGTACTTTGTGTCGTACTACGACTACTACCAGCCGGAGGCGTACGTCCCGCAGACGGACACCTTTATCGAGAAGGACAGCTCCATCAACGCGGAGGTCGAACGGCTGCGGCACTCGACCACGAACTCCCTGTTGAGCCGCAGGGACGTCGTCGTCGTGTCCACGGTGTCGTGCATCTACGGGCTCGGCGCTGCGGAGGAGTACCTCGAGGCGATGGTTGCGTTGCAGGTGGGAGAAACCGTCCCGCGCGACCAGCTCATCCGGCGCCTCGTCGCCATGCAGTATCAGCGCAACGACATCGACTTTTCGCGCGGCAAGTTCCGGGTCCGCGGCGACACGATCGAGATCATCCCGGTGTATGAGGAGCACGCGATCCGCATCGAGATGTTCGGTGACGAAATCGAGGCACTGTACTCGCTGCATCCCCTCACCGGCGATGTCATCGAATCGATGGATGCGGTATCGCTGTTCCCCGCGACGCACTACGCCGCGAGCCCGGCCACCATGAAGCGTGCCATCGGAACGATCCGGGAGGAACTGGCGGTGCGGCTCGACGAGCTCGAGCGGCAGGGGAAGCTTCTCGAAGCGCAACGGCTGAGAATGCGCACCACGTTCGACCTCGAAATGATGGAGCAGATCGGGTTCTGCAGCGGCATCGAGAACTATTCGCGGCACATCGACGGGCGCAGCGCGGGGGAGCCGCCGAACTGCCTCCTCGATTATTTCCCCGAAGATTTTCTCGTCGTCATCGACGAATCCCACGTCACCGTTCCGCAGATCGGCGCCATGTACGAGGGCGATGCGAGCCGCAAGCGCACGCTCGTCGAGCACGGGTTCCGGTTGCCGAGCGCGCTGGACAACCGGCCGCTCACCTGGACCGAGTTCCTGGAACGCGTGGGGCAGAAGGTGTACCTCTCCGCAACCCCCGGGCGATACGAGCTGGGCATCACGGACAGCGTCGTGGAGCAGGTGATCCGCCCCACGGGGCTCGTCGACCCGAAGATCGTCGTGAAACCCAGCAAGGGACAGATCGATGATCTCCTCGAGGAGATCCGGGTGCGCGCCGAACGCAGCGAGCGGGTGCTCGTGACGACGCTCACGAAGAAGATGGCGGAGGAGCTCACCGACTACTTCACGGAGGCCGGCGTGCGGGTCCGCTACCTGCACTCCGACGTCGACACGCTGCGCAGGGTGGAACTTTTGACCGAGCTTCGCCAGGGCGTTTTTGATGTGCTCGTCGGAATCAACCTGCTGCGCGAGGGGCTCGACTTGCCCGAAGTGTCGCTCGTGGCCATCCTCGACGCGGACAAGGAGGGTTTCCTGCGGTCGTCGACCTCCCTCATCCAGACGATCGGCCGCGCCGCCCGCAACGTGTCAGGGGAAGTCCACATGTACGCGGACGTGCTCACCGATTCGATGAAGCTTGCGATCGATGAAACGGACCGCCGACGCGAGAAACAGGTCGCCTACAACGCCGAGCACGGCATCGATCCGACGCCGTTGCGCAAACGAATCGCCGACATCACGGATGTTCTCGCGCGCGAGGATGCCGACACCGAGCGGTTCCTCGCCGGTCGTGACGGCACGAAACGGGCGCCCACTCCGGCGCTCGGCAGCGCGACGCTCCAGCGCGAGGGCCTCGCGGCCGCGGGCGCAAACAGCATCGAGGCGATCATCCGCGATCTGAACGAACAAATGCTTCAGGCCGCGAGCGAACTGAAGTTCGAGCTGGCAGCCAGGTTGCGGGACGAAGTGGCCGATTTGAAGAAGGAACTGCGCCAAATGGAGGCGGCGGGGCACGCGACGTGACGAACCCGGTCCCAGCGCCGCGGTGTCGGTGGTCTCCGTAGAATGGTGAGAGTGTCCATACCCCAGTTGAGTTCCGCGAGGCGCGAGATGGCGGACCTCGACGAGGAGGCCATGCTGTCCGCGATCGAGGACCGCGGACGAACCCACGCGCACTTGAGCGTGCGCGGCGCGCGCGTGCACAATCTGAAGAATCTGAGCATCGAAATTCCGCGCAACTCCCTCGTCGTGTTCACCGGATTGTCGGGGTCCGGAAAGTCGAGCCTCGCCTTCGACACGATCTTCGCCGAGGGGCAGCGCCGATACGTCGAGTCGCTGTCCGCCTATGCGCGGCAATTCCTCGGTCAGGTGGATCGCCCGGACGTCGACTTCATCGAGGGCCTGAGCCCCGCCGTGTCGATCGACCAGAAGTCCACGAACCGCAACCCGAGATCGACGGTGGGCACGATCACGGAAATTTACGACTACATGCGGCTGCTGTGGGCCCGGATTGGCATCCCGCACTGCGCGGAGTGCGGGGAGCGGATCGAACGGCAGACGGTGCAGCAGATCGCCGATCAGCTCATGGATCTCCCGAACGGCACTCGGTACCAGATCGTGAGCCCGGTGGTGTCCCAAAAAAAGGGCGAATTCGTCGACCTGTTCAAGGAGCTCGCGGCAAGCGGGTACTCGCGGGCGCTCGTGGATGGCGAAGCCGTGCAGTTGACCTCGCCGCCCACGCTCAAGAAACAGTACAGGCACGACATTGCCGTGATCGTCGACAGACTCGTCGCCTCCGACGACATCCTCGGCCGCCTCACCGATTCGCTCGAGACGGCGCTTCGGCTCACGGATGGCCTCGTCTCCATCAATTTCGTCGACGAGTCGGGGCCGTCGGCGTGGCGCAGTTTCTCCGAGAAGCTGTCCTGCCCGAATGGCCACCCGGTCCAGCTCACCGAGATCGAACCGCGCACGTTTTCCTTCAACGCGCCGTTCGGCGCGTGCCCGGAGTGCTCGGGACTGGGCACCAGAATGTCGGTGGATCCGGAGCTTCTCCTCGGCGACCCGTCGCTGAGCCTGTCCGATGGCGTGATCCTTCCGTGGACCCAATCCGGCAAGGGCCTGTACAACTACTTCCAGCGGCTCCTCCAGGGCCTCGCCGGCGAGCTGGGGTTCTCTCTCGAAACTCCGTGGTCGGAGCTCCCCGAGAGCGCGCGGGAGGCTGTGCTGCGTGGCAACAACTTCACGGTGACGGTGAGGTGGAAGAACCGCTTCGGCCGCGAAATGACGTATTCCACGGGCTTCGAAGGGGTCATGCCGTACATCGAGCGGAAATACCTCGAGGCAGAGACGGATTCGGCGCGGCAGCGCTGGTCCAATTATCTCCGCGAGATCCCGTGCGCGGTGTGCAATGGCCAGCGGCTCAAGCCGGAAGTTCTCGCGGTAACCGTCGGCGAGCACAGCATTGCCGACGTTTCCTCGCTCAGCCTCATCGACGCGTTTGCGTTCATGAACGACGTCGAGTTGAACGAACGCGAGGCGAAAATCGCGGCCGCGGTGCTGCGGGAGATCCGCGCGCGGCTCGAATTTCTCCTCGAGGTCGGCCTCGGATACCTGAACCTGTCCAGGGCGGCCGGGTCCCTTTCCGGAGGCGAGGCCCAGCGCATCCGGCTCGCCACCCAAATCGGTTCCGGCCTCACCGGGGTGCTGTACGTTCTCGACGAGCCGAGCATCGGGCTGCATCAGAGGGACAACCGGCGGCTCATCGAAACGCTCCTGAAACTTCGGGACCTCGGCAACACGCTCATCGTGGTCGAACACGACGAGGACACCATTCGCACCGCCGACTGGCTCGTCGATATCGGGCCGGGTGCCGGCGAGCTCGGGGGAGAGGTCGTGCACTCCGGGGGTTTCGATGAACTCTTGACGAACACGCGGTCGATCACCGGTGACTACCTCTCGGGCCGTAAGTCGATTCCGACGCCGTCGAAGCGCAGACCGGTAGACCCCGAGCGCATCCTCACCGTCGAAGGGGCGCGCGCGAACAACCTCAAGAACATCACCGTGGGCTTCCCCCTCGGCACGTTCATCGCGGTGACCGGGGTGAGCGGATCGGGCAAGTCGTCGCTCGTGAATGACATCCTGTACCGGTCACTCGCGAACACCCTGAACGGTGCGAGGCAGATCCCCGGCCCGCACACGCGGATCTTCGGGCTGGACAACCTCGACAAGGTCGTGCATGTGGACCAGGCGCCGATCGGGCGTACCCCCCGGTCGAACCCGGCAACCTACACCGGGGTGTTCGACCGGATCCGCACCCTGTTTTCCGAGACGGCGGAGGCGAAGGCCAGGGGTTACCTGCCAGGGCGGTTCAGTTTCAACGTCAAGGGCGGCCGCTGCGAAAACTGTTCCGGCGACGGGACGATCACGATCGAGATGAACTTCCTCCCGGACGTGTACGTCGTGTGCGAAGTGTGCGGCGGGGCACGCTACAACCGCGACACCCTCGCGGTGCACTACAAGGGCAAAAACATCGCCCAGGTGCTCGACATGCCGATCAGCGAGGCTGCGGAGTTTTTCGAGGCGATTACGTCCATCCACCGCTACCTGAAAACCCTCGAGGAAGTCGGTTTGGGTTACGTGCGCCTGGGGCAGAGCGCCACGACGCTCTCCGGCGGGGAAGCTCAGCGCGTCAAACTCGCGACGGAGCTGCAGCGTCGGTCGCTCGGCCGCAGCATTTACGTGCTCGACGAACCGACCACCGGGCTGCACTTTGAGGATGTGCGCAAGTTGCTTCTCGTCCTGAACGGCCTCGTCGACAAGGGCAACACCGTGATCGTGATCGAACACAACCTCGACGTGATCAAGTCTGCAGACTGGATAATCGACCTTGGTCCGGAGGGCGGTGCCGCCGGCGGCGAGGTCATCGCCGAGGGGACGCCGGAGAAGCTCGCGCGATCGAAGAAGAGCCACACGGCGCAGTTCCTGAGGGAAGCGCTCGAACACTCGTCGTCATGAGCGACACGGTCAGTTACCGGCCAAAAACGGGGGAGATCCCGGTAGCTCCCGGCGTGTACCGGTTCCGGGATTCCGCGAACCGCATCCTGTACGTGGGCAAGGCGAAGAATCTGCGTGCCCGCCTGAGCAACTATTTCGCGCCGCTGTCGAGCCTCCACGAACGCACCCGCCGCATGGTGACCACAGCAGCTTCCGTCGAGTGGACGGTCGTCGGCAGCGAATTCGAGGCGCTGCAGCTCGAGTTCAGCTGGATCAAGGAGTTCAATCCGCCGTTCAACGTGCAATTCCGGGATGACAAGTCCTATCCGTTCCTGGCCATCACGCTCGCCGACGACGTTCCCCGGGTCCTCATCACGCGAAACCGATCCATTCCGGGTGCCCGGTATTTCGGGCCCTACACGAAGGTGTGGGCGATCAGAGAGACGCTCGACCTTCTGCTCAAGGTGTTCCCGATGCGGAGTTGCTCTGATTCCGTGTACCGCAGGGCCGAGCAGAGCGGCCGGCCGTGCCTGCTGGGAGAAATCGGCAAGTGCGCGGCGCCGTGCGTCGGCCGGATCAGCAAAGAGGACCACAAGGCGATCGCGCTCGATTACGCGTCGTTCATGGCCGGAAACGACTCCACCTTCATCGCCGAGCTGTCGCAGCGGATGGCCGCGGCTTCCGCCCAGCTGGACTACGAGAGCGCCGCGAAATACCGGGACCAGCTCTCCGCCATCGAAACGGTGCTGTCGAAGAACACGATCGTTCTGCCGGAAACCGTCGACGCCGACCTGTTCGGAATCGCGCACGACGAACTCGCAGCGGCCGTGCAGTTGTTTTCGGTGCGGGGCGGGCGAATCCGCGGCGTGCGCAGCTGGGTTGTCGACAAGGAGCTGGATCTTCCGGAAGCGGAACTCGTCGAAACCGTCGTGGCGAACGCCTACACGGCCGGTTCCGGGCGGCGCGGCGACACGGGCGGGGACCTCATCCCGCCCCGTCTCGTCGTGGTCCCCACGCTTCCCGCCGACGCGGCGGAACTGGAGCGATTGCTCAGCGAATTGCGCATCGAACACGCCAGGTCGGGCAGGGTCACGATGCGCATCGCCCGGCGCGGGGAACTCGCGCAACTTTCGGACACCGTAACGAAAAACGCGCACAGCGCGCTGGCGAGTTACAAAACGCATCGGACCGCGGACTTCGTGGCGCGATCCCAGGCGCTTGCGGACATCCAGAACGCCCTCGGGATGGCGGATGCGCCCTTGCGGATGGAGTGCTTCGACGTGTCCCACCTCGGCGGCACGAACATCGTGGCATCCATGGTCGTCTTCGAAGACGGGCTCCCGCGGAAGGATCTCTATCGCCGATTCAGCATTCCGGATTCGGCCGACGATACCGAGTCGATTTTCCAGACGCTGTCACGCCGCCTGGCCAGGCTGGAAGACCCGGAGCGGCCAGCCGATGAGGACGGCACGGTGCGGCCCCGCTTCGCGTATCGGCCGAACCTGCTCATTGTGGATGGGGGCCAGCCTCAGGTAGCGGCTGCGCGCCGCGCACTGCAGGAGGCCGGACTGGAGATGTCCGGGCCGGGTTCCATCGCGTTGTGCGGCATTGCGAAACGACTGGAGGAAATTTGGTTGCCGGATTCCGACTATCCGGTCATCCTGCCGCGCAACAGCGATGCGCTGTTCCTGTTCCAGCGCATCCGGGATGAGGCACACCGGTTTGCCATCAGCTTTCAGCGCCAGAAGCGGAAGTCTGACCTGAACTCGATCCTGTCCGGCATCCCGGGCCTTGGGCCGGCTCGCGTGCGCGCCCTGCTGAGGCACTTCGGATCGGTGAAACGGGTTCGGGAAGCCACCCCGGAAGAAATCGCCGCGGTGAAGGGCATCGGCCCGGCCCTCGCCGAGGTCGTGCACGGCCAACTGAGTCAGCCGAATCCCGGCGCCCCGTGATGTCGGTAGGATTTGGTGCACAGTTCAGGCAGAGTGCCGGACGCGAGACAACCAGGCGAATGAGGGCATGATCCACCGATGACACCGGATACCGTACGGCAGGAAGTGCTCGTGGTCACGGGCATGTCCGGCGCCGGGCGATCGACGGTCGGCAACGCCCTGGAAGACCTGGGCTGGTACGTGGTTGACAATCTGCCGCCGCAAATGATCACGCCGCTCGTCGAACTCGCGATGAAGGCCGCCGGGACGATTCCGAAGATTGCCGCCATTACGGATGTCCGGGGCGGGCGCCTGTTTTCCGATCTTCAGGAGATCGTCGAATCGCTGCGGGCCATCTCGTCGGTGCGCGTCCTGTTCCTGGAAGCCACCGACGACGCCCTCGTGAGGCGATTCGAGCAGGTGCGCCGACCGCATCCGCTCCAGGGTGACGGAACGCTGCTCGACGGCATCGGCGCGGAGCGCGCGCGCATGCTGGAGATGCGGGAATCCAGCGACATCATCGTCGACACCTCCGACCTGAACATTCACCAACTGGCCACCAAGGTGTCCGAGCTGTTCGCGGAAGCCGGGGCACCCGGCGTGCAGATTACGATCGTGAGTTTCGGTTTCAAGTACGGGGTGCCGACCGATGCCGACCTGGTCGCCGATATGCGATTCCTGCCCAATCCGTTTTGGATTCCCGAACTGCGGGGCGGCACGGGCCTGGATTCCGAAGTGAGCGAGTTCGTCCTCGCGCAGGAAGGCGCCCGCGAATTCGTCGACGCCTTTGCGAGCGCTCTCGAGCCGGTGTTCGCGGGCTACCAGCGCGAAAACAAGCGCCACGCGACCCTCGCGATCGGATGCACCGGCGGCAAGCATCGTTCGGTTGCCGTCGCCGAGCAGCTTGCGACCATCATTCGTGGTTTTCCCGGCGTCGCGGTGAGCGTGAAGCACCGGGATCTGGGCAGGGAATAGGAGTGGTTCCGGTGGGGAAAGGAAAAATTCGTGGCTTTGACTGCTGATGTCAAGGAGGAACTCGTTCGCGTCGAGTCGAACCGGACCTCGATCAGGGCTGCGGAGCTCGCCACCATTTTGAGGTTTTCCGGCGGACTGCACCTGATCTCGGGGCGCGTCGCGGTCGAATCGGAGCTGGACACCGTGGAAATCGCCCAGCGGGTGCGCCGGGACCTGGTGGAACTGTATGGCGTGCGCAGCGAGCTCTCCGTGATTTCTGCCTCCGGCGTTCGGCGCACGAGCCACTACCTGGTGCGGGTCCTCGACGGGGAAACCCTTGCTCGGCAAACGGGTCTGCTCGATGCGCGGCGCCGCCCGGTCCGCGGTCTGCCCAACCGGCTGACCACCGGCTCTCCCGACGAACTCGCCGCGGTGTGGCGCGGCGCGTTCCTTTCGCGCGGGTCGCTCACCGATCCGGGTCGTTCCTCGGCGCTCGAGGTCACCTGCCCTGGCAATGAATCGGCGATGGCTCTCGTCGGCGCCGCCGGCAGGCTGCACGTGTCTGCGAAGGCGAGAGAGGTTCGCGGCGTCCATCGGGTGGTCATCCGTGACGGCGAGGCCATCAGCACGATGCTGCACACCATGGGTGCGACGAAGACGGTGACCGCGTGGGAGGAGCTGCGGCAGCGTCGCGAGGTTCGAGCCACCGCGAACCGCCTCGTGAACTTCGACGATGCGAACCTTCGCCGTTCCGCCCAGGCCGCCGTGGCCGCGTGCGCGCGGGTGGAGAGAGCGCTGGAGATCCTCGACGGCAAAGTCCCGGCGCATCTCCAGTACGCGGGTGAGCTTCGGCTGCGCTTCCGCGATGCGAGCCTGGATGAACTGGGCCATCACGCCGATCCGCCGATGACGAAGGATGCGGTGGCCGGGCGGATCCGGCGCCTGCTTGCCATGGCCGACAAGATCGCCATCGATCGCGGGATCCCGGGAACCGACGCGAATCTGCCGGCAGACTACGACGATGCGTGAAGTTTCGCGACCGAGTGCCTGATCGGTGGCCGCCAACCGCCCCCGGCGCGCGGCGATAGACTGAAAAGGTCATCCGGTGCAGCACACACTGCCGGCGATGCTGAGGAACTTCAGGAGGTTCACACAATGGCTGAATACACACTCCCGGAACTGGGATACGACTTCTCCGCGCTCGAGCCGCACATTAGCGGCAGAATCATGGAGTTGCACCACGACAAGCACCACAAGGCTTATGTCGATGGCGCGAACACCGCCCTCGCCAAGCTTGCCGAGGCGCGCGACGGGAACGATTTCGCCAACGTGAACAAGCTGGAGAAGGATCTCGCGTTCAACCTCGCCGGGCACGTGAACCACACGGTGTTCTGGACGAACCTCTCTCCGGATGGCGGCGGTTCACCGGACGGCGAACTCGCTGCGGCCATCGACGACAATTTCGGTTCCGTCGACAAATTCAAGGCGCACTTCACGGCCGCGTCCGCGGGGATCCAGGGTTCAGGCTGGGGCGCGCTCGTGTGGGATTCCCTCGGCCAGAAGCTCCTCGTGCAGCAGTACTACGACCACCAGGGCAACTTCGCGACCGGCACGGTGCCGCTTCTGCTGCTGGACATGTGGGAGCACGCCTTCTACCTCGACTACGTGAATGTTAAGGCGGATTACATCAAGGCATTCTGGAACATCGCCCATTGGGGTAACGTTCAGGAGCGATTCACCCGCGCGCGCGAGATGACCTCCGGTCAGATTGCACGGGCATAGCTTTACCGTCGCCATCCAACGTTCCACCATCACAATTAGTCAATCTGCCAAGGAGTCCCGTCGTGTCCGTCAAAGTAGGAATCAACGGCTTCGGCCGAATCGGCCGGAACTATTTCCGTTCTGCCCTCGCCAAGGGGAGCGATCTGGATATCGTCGCGGTCAATGATCTGACGGACAATCGGGCCCTCGCCACGCTTCTCACCTTCGACTCGGTGAACGGCCGAATCGACGCGACGGTAGAGCTCGACGGCGACCGGATCATTGTGAACGGCAAACCGATCACGGTCCTGGAGCAGCGTGATCCCGCGCAACTCGGCTGGGGCGACCTCGGGGTGGATATTGTGATCGAGTCCACGGGCCGGTTCACCAAGGCTGAAGACGCGAGGAAGCACCTGGAGGCGGGTGCGAAGAAGGTGATCGTCTCCGCCCCGGCTCAGGGGGAAGACGCCACGTTCGTCATGGGGGTCAACGAGGCCGACTACGATCCGACGAAGCACCACATCATCTCCAACGCCTCCTGCACGACGAACTGCCTCGCCCCGCTCGCCAAGGTGTTCCTGGACAACTTCGGCATCGAGCGCGGACTCATGACGACGGTGCATGCGTACACGGCAGACCAAAACCTTCAGGACGGGCCGCACAAGGATCTTCGCCGCGCGCGGGCCGCCGCACTCAACATCGTCCCCACGAGCACGGGTGCCGCCAAGGCGATCGGTCTCGTGCTTCCGGAACTGGTTGGGAAACTGGACGGGTACGCGCTTCGCGTTCCCGTTCCCACCGGATCGATCACGGATCTCACCGTGGAGACCCGCGCCGGCCTCACCGTCGACGACGTGAACGCGGCATACCGGGAGGCCGCGAACGGTTCGCTCAAGGGGCTCCTCAGCTACTCGGAAGACCCGCTCGTGTCCAGCGACATCGTCGGAGATCCGCACTCGTGCATCTTCGATTCGGGCCTCACCAAGGTCATCGGCACCCAGGTGAAGGTTGCCGGTTGGTATGACAACGAGTGGGGCTACTCCAACCGGCTCGTCGACCTGACCGAGTACGTCGCCGCCCGACTCGCCTGATTCCGCGACGATGCTCCGAACGATTGAATCGCTGGGTCCTCTTTCTGGCCGGAGAGTGCTCGTCCGGTGCGATCTCAACGTACCCGTCGACGGCGGCACGATCACCGATGACGGGCGAATTCGGGCCTCTCAGGCGACCATCGACGAGCTGGCGAGTGCGGGTGCGCGCGTTGTCGTGATGTCCCACCTCGGGCGGCCGGACGGCACGCCGGTGCCGGAGTACAGTCTTCGTCCCGTGGCCACGCGACTGGGCGAGCTGCTCAACAGGCCCGTCGCCTTCGCGACCGACACGGTCGGCGAGGCTGCGCAAAAGGCCGTCGACGGGCTGGCCGACGGGGACATCGCGCTCCTGGAGAACCTCAGGTTCAACCCGGGGGAAACCGCGAAAGACGCGGCCGAACGCGAACGCTTCGCCGCGGAACTCGCCGAACTTGGCGACGTGCTGGTTTCCGACGGGTTCGGGGTTGTGCATCGCGAGCAGGCGAGCGTTTTCGAGCTGGCCGCACTGCTGCCGAGCGCCGCCGGACGGCTGATTGAGGCCGAGCTCGCGGTTCTTGAGTGCCTCACGAATACACCGCACACGCCCTACACGGTGGTGTTGGGCGGTTCCAAAGTGTCCGACAAACTTGGTGTCATCGACCACCTGTTGCCGCGAGTGTCCTCGCTTCTCATTGGCGGCGGAATGATGTTCACGTTCCTTGCCGCGCTCGGGCACAAGACGGGGTC
Organism: uncultured Microbacteriaceae bacterium; assembly: GCA_937872445.1. GTDB lineage: Bacteria > Actinomycetota > Actinomycetes > Actinomycetales > Microbacteriaceae > Terrimesophilobacter. Next base: position 82,356 of record CALMSL010000161.1, read on the forward strand.
GAGCCTGCTCGAGGAGGACCAGGTCGACTCCGTTCGCGGCTACCTCGCCGAGGCGGCGCGCCTGGGCGTTGAGGTTGCCCTTCCGACGGATGTCGTGGTCGCGTCGTCATTCTCGGCGGATGCCGACCATTCCGTGAGGCCGGTCGACTCCATCGAGGACACCCCGTGGGGCGCAGCCGGCATTGGCCTCGACATCGGACCGGACACGGCAGCGCATTTTGCCGGAATCATTGCACGGTCGAAGACCGTGTTCTGGAACGGGCCGATGGGCGTGTTCGAGTTCCCCGAATTCGCCTCCGGTACGCGATCGATCGCGCAGGCTCTGACCGGAGTCGACGGCCTCACGGTCGTCGGCGGGGGCGATTCGGCCGCAGCAGTGCGTGCGTTGGGATTTCCGGAGCGCAGTTTTGGGCACATTTCGACGGGAGGCGGTGCGAGCCTGGAGTTCCTCGAAGGCAAGCCGCTCCCAGGACTGGAGGTACTCGGATGGCCGTGACGCCGAAAACGCAACGAATCCCGCTCATCGCGGGCAACTGGAAGCTCAACCTCGACCACTTGCAATCCATCGCCTTCGTGCAGAAGCTCGCCTGGACCCTGCAGGATGCCAGGCTCGATTTCCGCAACGTCGAAGTCGCCGTGTTTCCGCCATTCACCGATCTGCGCTCCGTGCAATCCCTCATCGCGGCGGACCATTTCCCGATCGTGTTCGGTGCACAGGATATTTCCGAACATGACTCGGGTGCCTATACCGGCGAGGTATCCGGTGCGTTTTTGAAGGCACTGGACTGCAGCTATGTGCTCGTCGGCCACTCCGAGCGGCGAACGTACCATCACGAATCCAGCGAACAGGTCGGAGCGAAGGCCGCCGCGGCCATCCGCCATGGCATCGTCCCGATCATTTGCGTGGGCGAAACGGCCGAGGATCTCGAGGCGCGCGGTGCGAGCGCCGTCCCCGTCGAGCAGCTCACCGTGGCGCTCGCGCAGCTGCCCGCGGGCCTGGCATCGGACATCGTCGTCGCGTACGAACCGGTCTGGGCGATCGGATCCGGCCAGGCGGCCACCCCGGATCAGGCGGAAGCCGTGGCCGTCCAGTTACGTGCGGTCCTGGGCGATGTGCTTGGCGGCGATGCGGCAGAGCGGACCCGAATTCTGTACGGTGGATCGGTGAAGTCGGGAAACATTGCGAGTTTCCTTCGCGAACCGAATGTGGATGGCGCGCTCGTCGGGGGAGCGAGCCTCCTCGTCGACGAGTTCGCCAAGATCGCACGATTCCAAAGTCACGTCGGCGTGTAACCGGCCGAATTCTGCGCCGAATCGTCCCACCGCTCACCGCAAGTTATACTGGTCAACGGCCAGCGCCCCCAGAAAGGCACCAATCCCGTGGAAATTCTTCAGGTCATCCTGCAGGTCGTGCTCGGCATCACGAGCCTCCTGCTGACCCTCCTCATCCTGCTCCACAAGGGTCGCGGCGGCGGGCTTTCCGACATGTTCGGAGGCGGTACCACCTCGAACCTCGGCGCGTCGGGTGTGGCGGAACGGAACCTGAACCGCTTCACGGTGATCCTCGGACTCGTCTGGGTTTCGTGCATCATCGTTCTCGGGCTCATCACCAAATTCAGCACCGGCGCATAGGAGGCGGTCATGGCATCAGGTGGAAGTGCGATTCGCGGCTCCCGGGTGGGGGCAGGCCCGATGGGGGAGCAGGACCGCGGGTTCCATGCCGAGCGAATCCAGATCGACTATTGGTGTGCGAAAGGGCACGAGCTGAAGCCGTACTTCCTGGCCACCATCGAGGAAGAGGAAATTCCTGAGCAGCTTGACTGCCCGAACTGCGGGCTGCCGGCGGGGCGCGACAAAGAGAATCCTCCATCGGTGTCCAAGCTCGAGCCGTACAAGACGCATCTGGCCTATGTGAAGGAACGCCGAACAGAGCAGGAAGCGGCCACCCTCCTGGATGAAGCTCTCACGCAACTGCGTTCACGGCGCGGTCGCACCGGTTCCTGACGGGCTTCTGGGAGACCCTCCTACACAGCCCGGTGATCGTTCAGGAGCTCCTGAGGAACCTCTGAGGCGGCAGCGCCGTCGACGAAGAACACGGTCCTGCTGTGGCCGCGCGCACCTGCGGCCGGCACGTCGATCTCGCTCGCGCCGGCAAGCGCGAGGCCGAGGGCGGCCGCCTTGTCGGCGCCGGCCATGCACAACCACACGCGTTCGGCGGAATTGATGACGGGAAGGGTCAGGCTGAGGCGTTCCGGGGGCGGTTTCGGCGAGTTGCGCACCGCGATCACCGTGGCGTCCTTCTCCCGGATTCCCTCCCGGCCCGGAAACAGCGAGGCGATGTGCCCGTCCGGGCCGACTCCGAGGAACACCAGGTCGAATGCGGGAACCGACGAAGGCCGGGAAGCGTTGGCCGAAAGCTCGCGGGCGTAGGCTTCCGCGGCCGCATCCAGGTCGTACTGGCCGTCCGACGCAGGAAACCGGTGGATGTTCGCCGCCGGGATGGCGAGGTGCTCCAGGAGTGCATGCTGCGCCTGCGCGTCGTTGCGCTCCGGGTCCCCGGCGGGCAGCCACCGTTCGTCGCCCCACCAGAGGTGGATTCGGTTCCAGTCCAGGGCGGTGCGCCGATGTTCGGCGCCGATCGCGGCCAGCACCCCGATTCCCACGGTACCGCCGGTGAGGCAAATGTTCACGGTCTCCCGATCGGCGAGAGCCTGGCCGATCACGGCGACGAACTCGTCGGCGATGTTCTGGATGAGCGCATCGCGGTCCTCGACGATGTGCACAATTCGATCGGTACTCATGTCACTTCCTTGCCCGGCGGGTGGCCGTTGTCGCGGAGTGGGTGGGAATGGGTGTGGTGGTCGGTGCCGAAAGCCCAGGAATCCCGTGCTGGAGCACGTCGCCGAACAGGACGTCGGGGTCGAGTCGCCGGAGTTCCTCGGCGAGGCAGTCGCGCAGGTTTCGACGCGGCAGGGAGATGTCGTGCGTCGGTTGACCCGGCTGGCTCAGAGTGACGATGGTCGGTTGCGTTCGAACAAGCGTAATCGTGCCCGATGCTCGCTCGAGACGGACCTCGTAAATTCCTGCCTTGGACCCGGATGGGCCGCGCAGTTCCTGATGCACGGGAGCCCGCAGCTGCGCCTGGAGCCAGGCGGCCAGCAGGATGGTGGAGGGGGAGTCAGAGGCGCCGTGTACCTCCACCGCGGTGATGGGCTCGTACGGGGGCTGGTCGAGCACTGCGGCGAGCTGGGCGCGCCACAGGGTGAGTCGGGTCCACGCAAAGTCGGTGTCGCCCGGCCGGTAGGTTTCGGCGAGGTGCGTGAGAAACGCGCGCGGATCCGCCTGGGCTGCGGCGTCCGTGATGCGCGTCTGGGCCATGCGCCCGAGCGCGGACGACGATACGACCTCCGGCGCCTCCGCAGGCCACCAGGCCACTACGGGAGCGTCGGCGAGAAGCAATCCGGTGACGAGGCCTTCCTCGTTTCTCGCCGTGTCGCCATACGCCCGCAGCACGATGACCTCGCTCGCACCGGCGTCGCCGCCGACCCTGATCTGCGCGTCGAGCCGCGGCTCCTGCGGTGCGCCTTCCACCGCGGGAGTCGAGACCACGATCACGCGCATCGGATGCTCGCGCGAGGCATCGTTGGCCGCCTCGATCGCCTCCTCCTCGGCACCGTGCCGGGTGGCGATGACGAGCGTCAGCACGCGTCCGAGAGCGACAGCGCCGCCCTCTTCGCGGATCTTGACGAGCGCGCGGGAGATCCGGCTCGTCGTCGTTGACGGCAATTCGATGATCACGGGCGCCTCCAGACGCGTCCGTCACGGGCGAGAAGCGCATCGGAGGAGGCCGGGCCCCAGGTGCCGGGCCGATACTGTTCCGGCTGGCCCTGCGTGGACCAGAACTCCTCAATGGGGTCGAGGATTTTCCAACTCAGCTCCACCTCTTCATGGCGCGGGAACAGCGGCGGGTCGCCGAGGAGCACATCGAGGATCAATCGCTCGTACGCTTCCGGGCTCGCCTCGGTGAACGCATGGCCGTACCCGAAGTCCATGGTCACATCGCGTACCTGCATACCGGCACCGGGCACTTTGGAGCCGAACCGGATGGTGACGCCTTCGTCAGGCTGCACCCGGATCACGAGCGCGTTCTGGCCGAGCGCGCTGGTCTGGCTCTCCTCGAACAGGTATTGCGGGGCACGCTGGAACACGACGGCGATTTCGGTGACGCGGCGGCCGAGCCGTTTGCCTGCGCGCAGGTAGAACGGAACGCCCGCCCATCGCCGCGTGTCGATGGTGAGTCGGATGGCCGCGTACGTCTCGGTGACGGATTTCGGATCCATCCCGTCTTCCTCGAGGAATCCGATGACGCGTTCTCCGCCCTGCCAGCCGCCGGTGTACTGGCCGCGCGCGGTGGTGAGCGAGAGGTCGGCCCCGATCCGGACGGCGGAGAGGATCTTCTCCTTCTCTGCGCGCAGGTCGCGCGCATCGAACGAGACGGGTTCTTCCATGGCGGTGAGCGCGAAGAGCTGGAGGAGGTGATTCTGGATGACATCGCGGGCCGCGCCGATGCCGTCGTAGTATCCCGCGCGGCCGCCGACGCCGATGTCTTCCGCCATCGTGATCTGCACGTGGTCCACCGAGCGCGCGTTCCAGATCGGCTCCCACAATTGGTTCGCGAAGCGCAGCGCGAGGATGTTTTGCACGGTCTCCTTGCCGAGGTAGTGATCGATTCGGAAGACCGAGTCCGGCGGAAACACCGACTCGACGACGCTGTTGAGCGCGCGGGCGGTCGCCAGATCGCTGCCGAACGGTTTTTCGATCACCACGCGGCGCCATTGGCCGTTGACCTGCTCGGCGAGGCCCGATCGGCGCAGTTGCTCGGTGACGAGCGGAAACGACTTCGGCGGGATGGACAGATAGAACGCGTGGTTTCCCATGGTTCCGCGGGTCTCGTCAAGCTCTTGGAGTGTGTCGCGCAGTCGGTGGAACGCATCGTCGTCATCGAATTCGCCCTGCACGAAGCGGATGCCGAGCGCGAGTTGCGCCCACACTTCCTCATCGAAGGGCGTCCGCGCATGGGCTTTCACCGCGTCGTGCACTTCCCTCGCGAAATCCTGGGTATCCCAGTCGCGCCGCGCAAACCCCACGAGAGCGAATCCGGGCGGAAGCAGCCCGCGATTGGCCAGATCGTAGACGGCGGGCATGAGCTTCTTGCGCGACAGGTCGCCCGTGACACCGAAAATGATGAGCGCGCTGGGGCCGGCAATACGGTTCAGCCTGCGGTCGATCGGCAGTCGCAGCGGGTTGAAGTCCCGCGTGATCTCGACCGGCGACATCGATTCAGCCGCGGCGGCCAGCAGTGGAGAGCACCGTCGCAAGCCCCGTGGCGGGGTCGGTGAGGTTCACGGTCAGCACGGGCCGCCCGTGCTGCGCGAGCACGGATGCATCCCCCTGCGCCTGCGCGCGGATCAGTTCGCCGAACGTGAATGGGCGGTCGGGAATCGGAATGTCGTGGCTCTCGTCGGCGGTGATTTGCAGGAACACGCCCACCGCCGGTCCGCCCTTGTGGAACTGCCCGGTCGAGTGCAGGAATCGCGGCCCCCAGCCGAACGTCACCGGACGGTCTACACGTCCGGCAAAAAGGTCCCGTAAGTTCGCGGCATCGGCACGGTGCACGCGGTCGAGGTAACACTGGATGCTCAGGTAACCGTCGTCAGGAAGGGTGGCAAGAAGTGCCTCGATGGCGCCATCGAGTGTTCCGCTGGAGGTGAGCGCGGAGTCCGTCGCTCGCACCTCGACACCCGACTCCTCGAACGCGGCCGGTTGGGGCTTCGGGCGGGCATCGAGCAGGCCTCGCGTCGCATCCTTGGCCGATTCCACATCGGGCTGGTCGAACGGATCGATGCCCAGCAGCCGCCCGGCCACGGCGATCGCCGTTTCCCAGACCAGAATCTGGGCGCCAAGAGTGCCGCTGATTTCGATCTCTCCCGGCTCGACCTCTTCCGTGGCGCGCGCGCTCTCCACGAGCCGGACAATCTGGAGGTCGGGCAGGTTCCTGGAAAGCTCAGGGGAGTCCGGGTCAAGAACGACCGGGAGGATTCCCTTCCCCTGCTTCCCCGTTGATTCGGCGATCAATTGCTCGGCCCAGTCGGCGAAACCGAGGATGTAGGTGCCGTCGGCGACGATCCCGAGCTTGTCGCGCAGCGGGCGGGTCCCGGCGATCGCGGCTCCGAGGACGAGCGCCGGGTTGTCCCGGTGATCCACCGCGATGCGGCCAGCAACGGAGGAGGCTTCGTCCAGGAGCGCGGCGATATCCACGCCGGCGAGTCCGGACGGCACGAGGCCGAACGCGGTGAGCGCCGAATACCGTCCGCCGACATTCGGGTCGGCGTTGAAGACGCGGTACCCGTCGGCGCGCGCCGATTCGTCCAGGGGCGAGCCGGGATCGGTGACGACGACGATCCGATCGGTCGGGTCGATGCCGGCGTCGCGGAACGCCTTTTCGAACACGCGCTTGTGGCTGTCCGTTTCGACCGTGGAACCGGATTTGGACGAGATCACGACCGCCGTTGTTGCGATCCGGTCGCGCAGCGTCGCGCCGATCTGGCCGGGGGATGTCGTATCGAGGATGGTGAGTTCGACGCCTGCGGTGCGCGTGATGACCTCCGGTGCGAGGGAGGAGCCGCCCATGCCCCCGAGCACGAAATGGTTGACGCCGTCGTGCCTGAGCTTGTCGCGCAGAGCGAGGATGTCCGGAATGAGCGGCTCGGAGATCACGACGGCTTCGGTCCAGCCGAGTCGCCGGGCGGCCTCCGCCTCCGCGGCCGAACCCCACAACGTCGGGTCCTGGCCGGCAATGCGCGAGGCGACCAAATCGGAAACGAGTTGCGGCACCACTCGCTCGACAGCGGCAAGGGCCGGGCCGCTCACCGTGATGTCGAAGCTCACGATCCAGCCTTCGATCGCGCTGCCGCGAGTGCCGCAGACACGGTGTCCAGAAGTTCGTTCCAGGAGACCGTGAACTTCTCGATGCCCTCCTTCTCCAGGAGTGCCGTCACCTCGTCATAGGAGATGCCGAGTGCCGCGATTTCATCGAGCACGGCGTTCGCATCCGCGTAATTGCCGGTGACCGTGTCGCCGCGGATCACACCGTGATCGAATGTTGCTTCCATGGTTTTCTGCGGCATCGTGTTGACCACATCCGGCGCGACGAGTTCCTCAACGTAGAGCGTGTCCTTGAACGCGGGATCCTTCACTCCGGTGGAGGCCCACAGCGGCCGCTGCACGTTCGCACCGGCCGCGAGAAGGCCCTTCGCCCGCTCGCTCGAAAACGCCTGCTCGAACACCTGGTAGGCGAGGCGGGCGTTCGCGATTCCCGCCTTTCCCTTGAGGGCGAGAGCCTGCGGCGTGCCGATCTTCTCCAGACGCTTGTCGACCTCGGTGTCCACTCTCGACACGAAGAAGGAGGCAACGGAGCGGATCTTCGAAATGTCCAGCCCCGCGGACTTCGCTTTTTCGATGCCGGCGAGGTAGGCGTTGATGACCTCGCGGTGACGTTCGAGGCTGAAGATGAGGGTCACATTGACGCTGATTCCCAGCGCGGTCAGTTCGGTGATCGCCTCAAGCCCTTCGACGGTCGCCGGGACCTTGATCATCGCGTTCGGTCGGTCGACGGTGGCCCAGAGCAATTTGCCTTCCGCGATGGTCCCTTCGGTGTCGTGAGCCAGCGCCGGCTCCACTTCGATCGAAACCCGGCCGTCGTGCCCGTCGGTGGCGTCAAACAGGGGACGGAAAATGTCGCAGCCACGGGCGACATCGTGGGTCGTGATGTCCACAACGGCATCGCTCACGCTCGTGTTCTTCGCCGCGAGCTGCGTCACTTGCTCGTCGTAATCGTCGCCTTTCGCGAGGGCGTTCGCGAAGATCGTCGGGTTCGTCGTGACGCCGACGACGTGCCGATCGTCGATGAGTGTTTTCAATCCACCGGAGACGATGCGTTCGCGGGACAGGTCGTCAAGCCACACGCTCACCCCCGCCGCGGAGAGTTCGGCCAGTGGGCTGGTGTTGTCGGTCATGGTGTCTTCTTTCTGGCTCCCTACGCCTGTGCGGCGAGGGATTCCTTTGCTGCCTGGGCGAGGTGTTCGCTCGTCAGGCCAAACTCGCGGTAGAGGGTTTCGTAGTCGGCGGAGGCTCCGTAGTGCTCGATGGATACGCTGCGGCCCCGATCGCCGACAATTCCGCGCCAGCACATCGCGATTCCCGCCTCCATGGAGGCCCGTGCGGTGATCGCTGCCGGGAGCACGGATTCCTGGTACGCGGCGTCCTGCTCGGCGAACCACTCGAGGCAGGGTGCGGAAACCACGCGGGCGTTGATTCCCTCTGCAGCGAGCAGTTCCCGCGCCTCGAGCGCGAACTGCACTTCGGAACCGGTGGCGATGAGAATGACATCCGGACTTCCGCCCCGCGCTTCGGCGAGCACATACGCACCCTTCGCGGTGTTCACGGCGGAGGCGAGCGTGTCCCCGGACGCTTCGCCGCTTCCCCGTTCGAACACGGGCAGGTTCTGGCGGCTGAGCGCGATGCCCGCCGGGCCCTTCCTGCGTTCCAGCATCGTGAGCCAGGCGTAGGCGGTCTCGTTGGCATCCGCAGGGCGTACGACATCGAGGCCGGGGATCGCTCGCAGCGCCGTGAGGTGCTCGATCGGCTGGTGGGTCGGCCCGTCAGCTCCCAGCGCGACGGAATCGTGCGTCCACACGAAGATCGACGGGATCTGCATGAGTGCGGCAAGCCGCACGGCCGGTCGCATGTAGTCACTGAAGATCAGGAACGTACCGCCGAATGCCCTCGTCGGGCCGTGCAGCACGATTCCGTTGAGGATAGCGCCCATGGCGTGCTCGCGAATACCGAAGTGCAGGACCCGCCCTTCCGGATCTCCCGCCCACTCGTGCGTGGAGTGCTCGGTCGGTACGAAGGATTTCGCCGACTCGATCGTGGTGTTGTTGGACTCGGCGAGGTCGGCGGAGCCGCCCCAGAGTTCCGGCATGACCGGTGCGATGGCATTGATGACTTTGCCGGATGCCGCGCGGGTTGAGATGTCTTTCCCCGCAGGGAAGGAGGGCAGTGCCGCCTCGAGGCCCGCCGGGATCGCGCCGCTCTCAAGCCGGTCGAGGAGCGCCTTCCGGTCCGGGTTCGCCGCGGCCCACGCGTCGAAACCCATTTGCCATCCCGCGCGTGCGGCACGGCCGCGATCGACGGCCTTTCGCGTGTGGGAGATCACGTCCGGCTCGACGACGAAATGCTTCTCCGGGTCGAAATTCAGAACCTTCTTGACTGCGGCAAGTTCGTCGGCACCGAGTGCCGAACCGTGGATTTTTCCGGAGTCCTGCTTGGTGGGCGAGGGCCAGCCGATGATGGTGCGCAGCACGATCATGGACGGGCGATCCGTCTCACCCTTGGCCGCCTCGATCGCCTCAGCGAGCGCCTGGACGTCCTCGACGTACCTGCCGGTCTTCTTCCAGTCGACGACCTGTACGTGCCAGTGGTACGCCGCATAGCGCGCAGGGACGTCCTCGGTGAACGCGATATCGGTGTCGCCCTCGATGGAAATCTGGTTGTCGTCGTAGATGACGATCAGATTGCCGAGTTTCTGGTGGCCCGCCAGCGACGATGCCTCGCTTGAGACTCCCTCTTCCAGGTCTCCGTCGCTCGCGATCACGTACACGAAATGGTCGAACGGGCTCGCGCCCTCCGGAGCATTCGGGTCGAACAGCCCGCGTTCGTAGCGCGCCGCATAGGCGAACCCGACGGCGGAGGAGATGCCCTGTCCGAGCGGGCCGGTGGTGATTTCAATGCCGTCGGTGTGCCCGTATTCCGGATGGCCCGGCGTCTTCGAACCCCACGTGCGCAGCGCTTCGATGTCGTCAAGCTCGAGGCCGTATCCGCCGAAGTACAGCTGAACATACTGGGTGAGGGACGTGTGTCCGGGGGAGAGGATGAAGCGGTCGCGCCCCAGCCACGAACTATCCGTCGGGTCGCGGCGCATGATTTTCTGGAAGAGCAGGTAGGCGGCGGGGGCGAGGCTCATCGCGGTCCCCGGATGGCCGTTCCCCACCTTCTCGACCGCGTCCGCCGCGAGTACGCGCGCGGTGTCGACTGCTCGGTCGTCGATGGGTTCCCAGTTCAGTGTCGCCATGGTGAATCGATGACCTCTCTTACCGTTGTGCACGACCGGGTGGGGTCGCTGACCTGTTACGGATGGCCCGCCCTGACTTCATCGGCACTGCCGGATCGGAACCCGGCTGGCAAGCAATTTCCAGTATAGGCAACCTGTGCAGGCATCGTCGGTGAGCGGGAGCACAGGTCGCCTAGACTCGATCTGCCGAAGGATTTCGGCTGCGAAAGAGGAGCGATGGACACGGCAGTAACGACAGCTCACCCCGGCACGCGGGTTGGTGCAGGGGCGAAAGCGCGCGCCTACCTTCAACTCACGAAGCCGCGCATCATCGAGTTGCTGCTGATCACCACGATCCCCGTCATGTTCCTCGCGGCGAGAGGCATTCCCAGCCTGTGGCTCGTGCTGGCCACGCTTGTCGGCGGGGCGCTGAGCGCCGGATCGGCCGGCGCATTCAACTGCTACATCGACCGCGACATCGATCGGGTCATGCGGCGGACACGGGGCCGTCCCCTCGTGACGGGCGAACTCACCGATCGCGAGGCGCTCGTGTTCGCGTGGGTGCTCGTTGTCGTGTCGACGCTGTGGCTCGGACTGCTTGTGAACTGGGTGGCGGCAGGGCTCGCCCTCGCCGGCCATGTCTTCTACGTGGTCGTGTACTCGCTGTGGCTGAAGCGCCGCACGTCGCAGAACATCATTTGGGGCGGCGCTGCGGGCTGCGTGCCCGTCCTCGTCGGCTGGGCGGCAGTCACCGGCACTCTGGACTGGGCGCCTGTCATCCTGTTCGGCGTCGTGTTCCTGTGGACGCCACCCCACTACTGGCCGCTGTCCATGCGGTACCGGGAGGACTACCAGGCCGCAAGCGTGCCGATGCTTGCTGTCGTGCGAGGCAGGACGCAAGTGGGCCTGCAGGTCATCCTGTACGCGTGGGCGACCGTGGTGTGTTCACTTCTTCTCATCCCCGTCGCCCACATGGGCGTGCTGTACACGAGCGTGGCCGTGCTCTCCGGCGGGTGGTTCATCATCGAAGCGCATCGACTGTATTCGAAGGTCATCCGGCACGTGGAGGGATCGCCGATGCGCGTGTTCCACGCGTCGATCACGTATTTGACGCTCGTGTTCGTGGCGGTCGGAATCGATCCGTTGCTGCCGTTCTGAGCTAGCTGCCGCTGGCGGAGCGCGGTCGCACCGTCGAGAGAACCACCGCTGTCATCGCGGCGAGGAGCAGGCACGCGAGCACCATGTGCACGCCGACCGCAAGCGCGGGAAGGCCATTGCGCGACTGGTAGAGACCGATCGCGATTTGCAGGAACTCGATTCCCAGCAGCCACAGGGCGAAGTATCGGGTCGAAACGTGCTTGCCACGCCAGGCGACCAGCAGAAGAAGTGCGGTCAGGCCGAACACCGCGTACGCGGGCCACGCGTGGAGGTGTTCCAGAACGGCGGTGTCGAAACCATTGCGCGGCGTATCGACGTCTCCAGCGTGCGGCCCGGAGCCGGTGGTCAGCACGCCCATCACGACCGTGACGACGGCCATCGCCGCTGCGAGCCAGGCGAGCGGGCGAATCCACCCGGAAAGCGGTGGGATGCGCTGTGCCGGGAGGTGGACGAACCATACGAGCGCGGCCGCGAGAATGACCATGGCTGCGGATATCACGAAATGGAGACCCACGATGTAGGACTCGAGGCTGGACAGCACCGTGATGCCGCCGATCCCCGCCTGCACGAGCACGAGAATTCCCAGCGAGAAACTCAGCCAGAACAGTTCCGGCCGTGATCTGCGAACGCGAATGAGCAGCAGAAACGTGACGAGAGCGACGACGGCGACGACGCCGCTCATCATTCGGTTCGAGAACTCCACGAGCGCGTGGAACCCGAGCTCGGGCGTGGGGATGAGTGACCCGGGCGTGCACTGCGGCCAGGTCGGGCAGCCTAGTCCCGATGCCGTCAGGCGCACCGAACCACCCGTGCCCACGATGATGAGTTCCGTGACGAGAGACGCCCAGGCGAACGTGCGGGTCCCTGTTGCCAGTCGAGTCTCTCTGATCACCGTCGCGCGCTCCCACTGTCGATATCCACCCACGCGCAGCGCTCTGACCTAGCATTCCCGCCGCAGCCCTGTAGAATCGAATCATCAAGGGCGAGTGGCCGGAAGTCTTCCTGCGCACGTGTGCCCGGCAAGGATGCCGGAGTCTTCGCCCAGTCTAAGCAGGCGACCCGGTCGCCGTGCACACGAGCTACCGTGGTAAACATCCGAGTTCCGCAGGGAATGACGTGGAGTCGGCGCGGGTTGGACGAGTCAAGAGATCACTGCAGTTGCGGAGAGGTGGAACATGTCAGATGTACTGATCAACCGACCTGAACTGGAGAACCTCGGCGTCTATGAATTCGGCTGGGCCGATTCGGATGTCGCGGGAGCAAGTGCCCGGCGCGGAATAGACGACGAGGTCGTCACCGACATCTCACGGCTCAAGGGCGAACCGGAGTGGATGCTGAAGAACCGCCTCAAGGGTTTGAGCATGTTCCAGAAGAAGCCCATGCCGTCCTGGGGGGCGGACCTTTCCGGCATCGACTTCGACAACATCAAGTACTTCGTCCGTTCCACGGAGAAGCAGGCGCAGACCTGGGAAGACCTGCCCCAGGAAATCAAGGACACCTACGAGAAGCTCGGCATTCCGGAGGCGGAGCGGTCGCGGCTCGTCGCCGGCGTCACCGCGCAGTACGAATCCGAGGTCGTGTACCACCAGATCCGCGAGGACCTCACCGCCCAGGGCGTCATTTTCACCGACACGGACACGGCGCTGCGCGAACACCCCGAGTTCTTCGAAGAGTATTTCGGCACGATCATCCCGGCCGGCGACAACAAGTTCGCCGCCCTCAACACCGCCGCCTGGTCCGGAGGCTCCTTCGTGTACGTCCCGCCGGGAGTGCACGTGGAAATTCCGTTGCAGGCATACTTCCGGATCAATACGGAAAACATGGGTCAGTTCGAGCGCACCCTCATCATTGCGGATGAGGGCAGCTACGTGCACTACATCGAAGGGTGCACCGCGCCGATCTACACGACGGACTCCCTGCACTCCGCTGTCGTCGAAATTGTCGTGAAGAAGAACGCCCGCGTGCGCTACACGACAATCCAGAACTGGTCGAACAACGTCTACAACCTTGTGACGAAGCGTGCGATCGCCCACGAGGGCGCCACCATGGAGTGGGTCGACGGCAACATCGGCTCGAAGGTCACCATGAAATACCCGTCGATCTACCTTGTCGGGGAACACGCGAAGGGCGAAACCCTGTCGGTGGCGTTTGCGGGCCCAGGGCAGCATCAGGATGCGGGCGCGAAGATGATCCACATGGCACCCCACACGCAGTCCTCCATCGTGTCCAAATCGATTGCGCGCGGGGGAGGTCGCTCCGGATACCGCGGGGAAGTTCGGGTAGCTGAAGGTGCGCACCACTCCGCCAACTCGGTCATGTGCGATGCGCTGCTCGTGGACACGATCTCGCGATCCGACACGTATCCGACCGTCGATATCCGCGAAGACAACGTGCAGATGGCCCACGAGGCGACCGTGTCCCGCGTGAGCGCAGAGCAGCTGTTTTACCTCATGTCCCGGGGGATGACCGAGACCGAGGCGATGGCGATGATCGTGCGCGGCTTCATCGAACCGATCGCCCGCGAACTGCCCATGGAGTACGCCATGGAATTGAACAAGCTCATTGAGATGAGCATGGAAGGATCCGTCGGCTAACGATGTCAGCTCCGTCGACCACTCCAGAAGTATCAATCCACCGCCGACCGTCAGGTTCGGCAAAGCTCGACCACTCGAAACTGATGTCCAAACAGCACAGCGACGGCGGTTGGGGTCTCGTCCCCATTCAGAGCCGCGCCGGACGTTTCTCCTCCTTCGACGTCGCCGACTTCGAGCCGGTGAGCGGCTTCGAGGCGGAATGGAAGTACACCCCGATTCGCGAACTCGCTGCGCTGATGGACGGCCCGCTCGATGGCGGCCGCTACGATTTCGCGATCGAAACCGGTGTGGAGGATTCCGGCGGAATTTCGGTCGACTGGGTGGAACGAACGGATTCCCGGATCGGCAGCGTCGGCAAGCCGGAAGAACGCGGCTCCGCGAACGCCTGGACCGGGTTCGAACGCGCGCTCGTCGTCACGGTTTCCGGAGACGACCGCGCGGAAGTGGCGCTGTCGCGAACCAGCTTCGGTCCTTCCGCCCGCGCCGCCCACCTGTTCATCGATGCGCAGCCCGGCAGCAACGGTGTTGTCGTCCTGAACAACTCCGGGCAGGCGATGCTGAGCGAGAACGTGGAAATTTCCGTCGCCGCCGGCGCGCAGCTCACCGTGGTGAGCGTTCAGGAGTGGGATCATGGCGCCACGCATCTCGCCACCCACTTCGTCAGGCTGGGCAAGGACGCCAGGCTTCGGCACGTCGTTGTTTCGCTCGGCGGATCGATCGTCCGGGTCAACACGAATGCCCACCTTGCGGAGGAAGGCAGCGACGTCGAACTGTTCGGCGTGTATTTCGCGGACGCGGGCGAACACTTCGAACAGCAGACGTTCGTGAACCACGATGCGCCGCACTCGAAATCCAGAGTCAGCTACCGCGGCGCGCTGCAGGGTGAGAGAGCGCGCGCAGTGTGGATCGGCGATGTGCTCATCCGACCCACCGCTCCCGGCACCGACAGCTATGAGGAAAACCGCAACCTGCTGCTCACCGAGGGAACGCGCGCGGATTCCGTGCCCAATCTGGAAATCGAAACCGGCGATATCGCCGGTGCGGGCCACGCGAGCGCGAGCGGCCGATTCGATGACGAGCAGCTGTTCTACCTGCAGTCGCGGGGGATTCCGGAAACCGAGGCGCGGCGGCTCGTCGTGCGCGGCTTCCTTGCCTCGATCATCCAAAAAATCGGCGTCGCGGCGGTGGAGTCGCGGATTCAGGACGCCATCGAAGCGGAGCTTCTCGTCTCGACCGAAGCAGTGGCGTCGTGAGCGCCGTCAAGGTGTGCGCCGCCTCCGAGGTGGAACTTTCCTCGGCCGTGCGCGTCGTGATCGATGATCAGGCGATCGCCCTCGTGAAAGACTCCGCGGGAGACATCTTCGCGATCGGCGACACGTGCACGCATGGCGATGTGTCGCTGTCCGAAGGATTCATCGAGGGCGACACGGTGGAGTGCTGGGCGCACGGATCGCACTTCTCCCTGCGCACCGGCGAGGCGCTGACCCTCCCCGCCTATGAGCCTGTTCCCGTGTTCACCGTGACCATTGTCGACGGCGATGTCTACATCGACCCGACCCCGAGATACGACTACGAAAGAAAAGAAGCCTAGAACCATGCCGCTACTGGAAATCAAGGACCTGCACGTCAGCGTCGAGACCGAACAGGGGACGAAACCCATTCTCAATGGCGTTGACTTGACCATCCGCGAGGGCGAAACCCATGCGATCATGGGCCCGAACGGTTCAGGCAAGTCGACCCTGGCGTACACGATCGCCGGGCACCCGAAATACCACGTGGAGAGCGGATCCGTCACGCTCGACGGTGAGGACCTCCTGGAGATGACCGTGGATGCGCGCGCCCGCGCCGGGCTCTTTCTCGCCATGCAGTACCCGGTCGAGATCCCCGGCGTCACCGTCACCAATTTTCTGCGCACCGCGAAGACCGCGGTCGACGGGCAGGCTCCCGCCATCCGGGGCTGGATCAAGGATGTCAAGACGTCCATGGCCAACCTGCGGATGGACACCTCGTTCGCGGATCGCAACGTGAACGAAGGGTTCTCCGGGGGAGAGAAGAAGCGTCACGAGATTCTTCAGCTCGAACTGCTGAAGCCGCGGTTTGCGATTCTGGATGAGACCGATTCCGGCCTGGACGTCGACGCGCTGCGGGTCGTCGCTGACGGGGTCAATCGCGCGAAAGAAGCCACCAACCTCGGAGTGCTTCTCATCACCCACTACACGCGGATTTTGCGGTACATCAACCCCGACTTCGTCCACGTGATCGTCGACGGGCGGATCGCCGAGGAGGGCGGACCTGAGTTGGCCGACCGCCTGGAGGACGAGGGCTACGATCGCTTTCTCACCGCGGCAAAAGTAAACTAGCGCCATGGCTGTTGCACTCGAGCCGAAGCTTTTCGATCAGGTCGAAGAGGCGTTGAAGGATGTCGTCGACCCCGAACTCGGCGTGAATATTGTCGATCTTGGTTTGATCTACGACCTCAGTTGGGACGATGAGAACAATGCGCTCATCGTGAGCATGACCCTGACCTCCGCTGGCTGTCCGCTCACCGATGTGATCGAGGATGACATGTCCCAGGCGCTCGACGGGGTCGTCGAACAGTTCAGGATCAACTGGGTGTGGATGCCGCCGTGGGGGCCGGAGAAGATCACCGATGATGGTCGCGACATGATGCGCGCCATCGGTTTCGCGATTTAGCGAACCAGTTCGCGGTCAGCCCGTCGGCGGTCCTCGCGTTCGAAGAAGCGCCAACCGAGCGTCATGACGGACGCTGCAATGACCATTTTGACCAGCCCGCCGATGATGAACGGGTAAAGGCCCGCGGCGAGCGTCTGTTCCAGATTGAGTCCGAGCGCGAAGGAGAGCCACGGCAATCCGATCGCGAACGTGACGACGGTTCCGCCCAGAAATCCAAGGATGGACCGCAGAATCTTCCGATCCCAGGAGCGTTGGGCGACCCATCCGGTGAACGCCGCGGCAAAGACGAAGCCGACGATGTAGCCGCCGGTGGGGCCAAGAATGATGGCTACTCCGGAGCTGGCGCCGCTGAAGACGGGGAGCCCCACAATTCCCAGAACCGCATAGAGGAGCATGGACAGCGTGCCGCGGAGTGCGCCGAGCGAGCTTCCGACCAGGAGGACCGCGAGAGTCTGGCCGGTGATCGGCACCGGCCACAGCGGAACGACGACCTGGGCGGCGATGGCGGTGAGCGCGGCTCCCGCAGCCACGAGGACGACATCCATGATGATGCCCCGTGCGAAGATTCGATCAGCGAGAGTCGGGCGGCCGATGGCGAGGCTCAGCGTGGTCATTCCTTTAGACTAGACGTTCTCCCCACCACCGTGTGTTGTCTCTCGGCAACCAAAGAAATGAATCTGCCTGTGCTCAACGTGCACGACCTTGAGGTCCGGGTGGCCGCGCGCACCCTCATGGCCGGGGTGTCATTCCGCAT
The DNA here is from genome assembly GCA_937872445.1 of uncultured Microbacteriaceae bacterium. GTDB lineage: Bacteria > Actinomycetota > Actinomycetes > Actinomycetales > Microbacteriaceae > Terrimesophilobacter. The sequence continues at coordinate 99,727 of CALMSL010000161.1, forward strand.
CGACCGCGGAGACAAGGTGGGCCTTGTCGGCCGGAACGGGGCGGGGAAGACGACGCTCACGAAAATCCTCGCCGGCGAAGGCCAGCCGGCATCCGGGTCGATCGATCGCGGAGGCGAAGTCGGCTACCTGCCGCAGGATCCCCGCTCCGGAGATCCGGAAGATCTCGCCCGAACGCGAATCCTCGACGCGAGGGGGCTCGGCGCGCTTTCACTGGGAATGACGAAGGCGTCCGAGAGCATGGGCGACCCGGACCCCCAGGTGAGCGCTTCTGCCATGGCGAAGTACAGCAAGCTCGAGGATCGGTTCCTCGCGCTCGGCGGCTATGCCGCTGAGGCGGAGGCCGCGAGCATTGCGAGCAACCTGAATCTTCCCGACCGCATCCTCGACCAGCAATTGAAGACGCTGTCCGGCGGCCAGCGTCGCAGAATCGAACTCGCCCGAATCCTGTTTTCCGGCGCAGAGACCATGCTGCTGGATGAACCGACGAACCACCTGGATGCCGATTCGGTGGTGTGGCTCCGCGACTATCTCGCGAACTATTCCGGCGGCCTGATCGTGATCAGCCATGATGTGGCCCTCGTGGAAAAGACCGTGAACCGCGTCTTTTACCTGGACGCGAACCGCCAGGTGATTGACGTCTACAACATGAACTGGAAGAACTACCTCCGGCAGCGCGAGGCGGATGAGGAGCGCCGCCGCAAGGAACGCACCAACGTCGAAAAAAAGGCGCAGGTGCTGCAGTTGCAGGCCGCGAAGTTCGGTGCGAAAGCGACGAAGGCCACCGCGGCGCACCAGATGGTTCGTCGCGCGGAGCGCATGCTCGCGGGGCTGGAGGAGGTGCGTTCCGCCGATCGCGTGGCGAAGCTGCGGTTCCCCGATCCGGTGCCCAGCGGCAGAACCCCCCTCGCGGCGAGCAATCTCAGCAAGAGCTACGGGTCGTTGGAGATCTTCACCGCGGTGGACCTCGCGATCGACCGTGGATCGAAGGTCGTCGTGCTCGGTCTGAACGGTGCGGGAAAGACCACGTTGCTGCGCATCCTCGCGGGTATCGACACGCCGGACACTGGCGCGGTGGAACCCGGCCACGGGTTGCGGATCGGGTATTACGCCCAGGAGCACGAGACCATCGACGTCAAACGCACCGTTCTGCAGAACATGGTGTCTGCGTCGCCGAACCTGACGGAAACCGAGGCGCGGAGAGTGCTCGGCTCGTTCCTGTTCACCGGAGACGACTCGTACAAGCCGGCCGGCGTTCTCTCCGGCGGCGAGAAGACGCGGCTGGCTCTGGCCATGATCGTGGTGTCCGGCGCGAACGTGCTTCTCCTGGACGAACCGACGAACAACCTGGATCCGGCGAGCCGGGAGGAAATCCTGGATGCGCTTGCCCATTACTCAGGGGCGGTCGTGCTCGTGAGCCACGACGAGGGAGCGGTGCAGGCGCTGAACCCGGAGCGCGTGCTGATCCTCCCGGACGGCGTCGAGGACTTCTGGAGCCCGGACTACGCGGATCTCGTTAGTCTGGCCTGATCGGCCGGTCGCCTAGGATCCCGGGCGACCCGAAACGTGTTCGGCCCGATCCACGAGCTCATCCTCGACCTGGGCGTCCGAGGGTCGGGCGAGTTTCCGTGCGCGCCGCGCTTCGGCGCGTTCTCGTTCCGCCGGGTCGTCGGCATTGAGGTTCCGATACTCCTGGCGTACCGCCCAGGCAAGCGCGACAAAGCCGAGAATGGCGAACACGAGCCACTGGAAGGCGTAGGAGAGGTGAGGGCCCTCGTCGAGGGCCGGTTTCGGCAGCGCCGTCGGCACGGTCGCCACGGGGGGATCCTCCGACACCATGAGGCCGTACGCGCCGGTGTAGGTCGGGGCACCGAGAAGAGAACGGATCTCGTCCAGCTCAATCGTCGCGATCTGCCCCGGCGGCGCGGAGCGGCCAGGAAGCTTCGGCTCGCCGGGCTTCAACCGGGCAACGACGGTAACCGTGCCGGAGGGCGCGGCCGGGACGGCATCCGGTGCATCCTGGTTGGTTCCGACCGGAACCCAGCCCCGGTCGACGATGAACATGTTCCCGTCGGTCAGCCTCAGAGGCACGAGGACTTCGAAACCCGGGTTCCCGGCGAGTGGCCGCGTCCGAACCAGAAGTTGATCGTCCCGCTGGTAGGTGCCGGTCACGCGGATCTGGCGCCACTCATTCTCGGGAGAGAACGCCGCCAGATCGGGCAGGATCGCGTCAATGTCTACGGGAGCGCGGTCGTAGTTGTTTTCCACTTTCGTGTTGGCCGCCACTGCTTCGGCGCGCCGCGCGAGCTGCCACTGGGACAGCAGCACGCAGGCGATCGCGAACAGAATCACGAAGGCAAGGTACCCGGTCCAGCGCCACGACCTCACGAACCGCCATCCGCTCATGCCGGCGCTCCCGGAGTGCCTTCGAGACCGGCTTCGTACGTCGAAACGCTCACCGGGAAGCCCCTGGATGCGAGGTAGTCGTGAAGGTACTCCCGATGGCCGTCGCAGGCCAGCCAGACCTTGACCCGATCCTCGGTGTGGATTCGCGGGTTGCGCCAATTGACGCTCCAGACGGCGGGTGCGCGGCACTGCGCCCGCGAACAGTGCGGTGTTTCGCCCATCACTGCTGGTCTGCAGGGTGATCTGCAGGGTGATCTGCCGACGGGTCTCCGTCGGCGCGAACGATCGACCCCGGCCGTTCGACATCCACCGTCCTGGAGTTCGCGGCATTCGCGAGGACGACGGCGACGTAGGGCAGGAAGACGGCGCCGGCGACGCACACGACCAGCCACCAGCCCTGCACGACGAGGCACAGCGCGATGCAGACGAGGCGGATGCACATCGTCACGGTGTACTTGATCATGCGGGAATGCCGGTCGTCGACCGGGGACCGGGGGAGACTCGTAATGTTGGTGGAGTGGTGTGCCATGGCTTCACCTCAAGCCTACGATGCCGTGCCCGATGCCGCGGCCCTAGGATGGGCGAATGGACACGACAACTCCAGCACGCACGGTTCTCGTCACGGGCGGCAATCGCGGAATCGGCTTCGCGATCGCGCAGGCGTTTCACGACGCGGGCCACCGCGTGGCCGTCACTGCCCGCTCCGGCGACGGTCCGGCCGGAACCATGACGGTTCGCGCCGATGTCACGGATTCGGGTTCGATTGACGCCGCGTTCTCCGCGGTCGAAGCCGAACTCGGCCCCGTGGAAGTCGTTGTGGCGAATGCCGGCATCACGAAGGACACTCTTCTGCTGCGCATGACGGAAGAGGATTTCACCTCGGTGATCGACACGAACCTTTCCGGTTCGTTCCGGGTGGTCAAACGGGCATCGAAGAACATGCTTAAGGGGCGGTTCGGCCGTGTGATCCTCGTGTCGAGCGTTGTCGGCCTGTTGGGTTCGGCCGGCCAGGTCAACTATTCGGCATCGAAGAGCGGTCTGATCGGACTCGCCCGATCCCTGACCCGCGAACTCGGCGGCCGGAACATCACCGCCAATGTCGTAGCTCCCGGATTCATCGAAACCGAGATGACCGCCGTGCTTCCCGAGGAGCAGCAGGCGGCATACCGCGCGTCGATTCCGCTCGGGCGATTCGCTACTCCCGATGAAGTCGCGCGCGTGATCGTCTGGCTCGCGAGCGAGGACGCATCCTACATTTCCGGCGCGGTCATCCCGGTCGACGGCGGCCTCGGGATGGGCCACTAGCCCGGAAAGTTCAGCCCCGCAGCCCCAACAGCGGGAGGACCTGCGAGAGGTTGCGAACATCGATGATCACGTTCGCTTTGTCCCGCACCGGAGCCTTCGCATCGAATCCGACCGCAAGGCCCGTGATGTGCATCATGGCCAGATCGTTGGCGCCATCGCCCACCGCGACCGTGTGGTGCAGCGGGATGCCGTAGATCCCCGCCCACTCCCGAAGCGCCTCCGCTTTCGCAGCGCCGTCGACGATCCGGCCCGTCAGCCGACCGGTGAGCGCGCCGTCCGCGAGCTCGAGCGTGTTCGCCCGCCAACGGTCCAGGCCGAGCCCTGCGGCAAGCGGATCGATCACCTGGTGGAAGCCGCCGGACACCACGGCGACGCGCCCGCCTGCGGACTGCACGCCCGCGATCAGCTCGCGCGCGCCCTCCGTAACCCGAATTCGCGAGGCAATCTCGTCAATTTTGCGTTCCGGCAGCCCGGCGAGCGTGGCAACGCGTGCGACGAGGCTCTCCTCGAAATCGATTTCGCCGTTCATCGCGGAGGTCGTAATCGCGGCGACCTGGTCGAGCGAGCCTGCCGCCTCTGCCAGCAACTCGATCACTTCCTCTTCGATGAGCGTGGAATCGACATCGAGCACAACGAGAAAGCGGGCCATGGGTGTCCTCAGATAACGTGAACGCCTTTGCCCACGACGGTTATTCCGGAGTCGGTGACGGTGAATCCTCGCGCCCGATCCGAGTCGGGGTCGACTCCGACCGTTGCACCTGGTTCAACGATCACCTCTTTGTCCAGAATAGCTCTGTGCACGGTCGCGCCCGGGCCGATGCGCACCCGGTCGAAAAGGATCGAGTCGATCACCCGCGCTCCGGATTCGATCGTTGCCCACGGCCCCAGCACGCTGCGTTCAATGTACGCGCCGGACAGCAGGCAGCCCAGTGCGACGATCGAGTCGATCGTTGTTCCGTTGTTTCCGCTGGCATCGCGCACAAACTTCGCCGGGGGAGAGTTCAGCTGTTCGCTGAAGATGGGCCATTCCTGGTTGTACAGGTTGAATACCGGCAGCGCGGAGATCAGGTCCTGATGGGCGTCGAAAAACGATTCGATTGTTCCGACATCCCGCCAGTAGTAGCGGTCGCGATCGGTTGCGCCGGGAACGTCGTTGCGGATCAGGTCGTACGCCGCGGCATCTCCCCTGGACACGAAGTCCGGCACAATGTCGCCGCCCATATCGTGGTGGGAGTCGGCGCGCTCACCGTCCCGCAAAACGGCATCGATGAGTTGATCCGCGTCGAAAACGTAGTTGCCCATGGACGCGAGAATTTCGCCGGGGGAACTGGCGAGCCCCACGGCATCCGACGGCTTTTCCCGGAATGCGGCAATTCGCGTGGGGTCGTCGGGGGAAAGTTCGATCACACCGAACTGATTCGCCAGCGCGATCGGCTGGCGGATTGCGGCCACCGTTGCGGCCGCGCCCGACTCGATGTGGGCATCAATCATCTGGCTGAAATCCATCCGGTACACGTGGTCTGCGCCAACGACGACCACAATGTCCGGCTTCTCGTCGCGCAGCAGGTTCAGGCTTTGCAGGATCGCGTCGGCGGATCCGGCAAACCATCGCTTGCCGAGTCGTTGCTGTGCCGGAACGGAAGCGACATAGGAATTCGTGAGACTGGACAGGCGCCACGTCTGAGATACGTGCCGGTCAAGGCTGTGTGATTTGTACTGCGTGAGTACGACGATCTGCAGGAGCCCGGAATTGATCAGGTTCGACAGTGCGAAGTCGATGAGCCGGTAATTCCCGGCAAACGGGACGGCAGGTTTGGCCCGATCCGCCGTGAGCGGCATGAGCCGCTTGCCTTCCCCCCCAGCGAGGACGATCGCGAATATTTTCTTTGGCGCCATCTTCTTACAGTAGGCGAGGCGCGTGGACTGTACTAGCGTCACTGTCATGAGAGTCGATCTGCTCACGCGGGAATATCCGCCGGAAGTGTATGGCGGCGCAGGGGTTCACGTTGGCGAATTGGTTCGCGCGCTGCGCAGCGACGTGAATGTCGTCGTGCGCTGCTTCGGCGCGCCGCGCGAGGAAGAGAGCGTCTTCCCCTATCTGGTCCCGGCCGAACTCGTGAATGCCAACCCCGCCCTGGCCACGCTGGGCGTCGACCTGCAGATGGCGCAGGATGTCGTCGGCGCGGACCTCGTGCACTCCCACACCTGGTACGCCAACGGGGCGGGCCGACTCGCCCAGCTGCTGCACGGCATCCCGCACGTCGTCACCGCCCACAGTCTTGAACCGCTTCGACCGTGGAAAGCGGAGCAGCTCGGCGGCGGCTACCGCGTTTCCAGCGCGATCGAGGAGTCGGCATTTCGGGCGGCCGACGCGATCATCGCGGTCAGCGCCGGGATGCGCGAGGACATCCTGCGCTGCTACCCGGGGCTGGATGAGTCGCGCGTCACGGTCGTGCACAACGGAATCGACCTGGACCGGTGGCGTCCCGCGCCCAACGAGGAGATCGCCCGATCGCTCGGCATCGACCCCGACCGTCCGTCGGTGGTCTTCGTCGGCAGGATCACGCGTCAGAAGGGGTTGCCGTACCTTTTGCGCGCCGCGAAGGAACTTCCGGCAGACGTTCAACTCGTCCTGTGCGCCGGCGCACCAGACACGCCGGAGTTGCTCGCGGAAGTTCAGGGACTCGTCGAGTCCCTTCAGCGGGAGCGCTCGGGGGTGGTCTGGCTCGACCGCCTGCTCGGCCACAATGAACTCGTTGCCGTTCTGTCTGCCGCCAGCGTGTTCGTGTGCCCGTCCATCTACGAGCCGCTCGGCATTGTCAATCTCGAGGCCATGGCGTGCGGGGTGCCGGTCGTCGGGACGGCAACCGGCGGGATTCCCGAAGTTGTCGAGGATGGCATTACGGGTCGCCTCGTTCCGATCGATCAGCGCTCGGACGGTTCCGGCGTTCCGAAAAAGCCGAAGACGTTCGTCGCTGACCTCGCCGCGGCGATCCTCGACGTTCTGCGAGACCCCGTTCGCTCGCGCATGATGGGGCAGGCGGGGCGGGCGCGGGTCGAACGGGAGTTCGGGTGGGATCGGATCGCGCTCCGCACCCGGGAGGTCTACGACTCGCTGCTGTGAGCGCCTTCCCGGTGGCTTAGGCTTGAACATATGGCCAGTGTTCTCGAATTCGACAACGTGTCGGTGGTGCGCGGTGGCAATCGAATTCTCGATTCCGTCACATGGACGGTCGATGACTCCGAACGCTGGGTCGTGCTCGGCCCCAACGGCGCAGGCAAGACGACCCTGCTCCAGTTGGCGGCGGCCCTCCTGCACCCCACATCGGGGATGGCCACCGTCCTTGAGGAAACGCTCGGCGATGTGGATGTGTTCGACCTGCGCACCAGGGTCGGGTTCGCCTCGTCGGCACTGGCTCGAAAGCTTCCCGCGTCCGAGACCGTCCTGAATGTCGTCCTCACCGCGTCGTATTCCGTGACGGGCCGGTGGAACGAATCCTATGACGACGTCGACGTCCGCCGCGCCCACCGGGTGCTGGGGGAGTGGAAGCTGGACCACCTTGCCGAACGGAAGTTCGGTCACCTGAGCGATGGCGAGCAAAAGCGGGTGCAAATCGCTCGTGCCGTGATGACGGACCCGGAGCTCATGCTCCTCGACGAACCGGCGGCGAGCCTGGATTTGGGCTCGCGGGAAGAGTTGCTGGGGTTGTTGTCCGGATACGCGACCGCACCGAACGCGCCCGGAATGGTCATGGTCACCCACCATGTGGAGGAAATCCCGCCCGGGTTCAGCCACGTGCTTCTCCTGCGGGAGGGGAGAATCACGGCATCCGGACAGATTTCGAAGGTTCTGACCTCGAAAAACCTGTCTGAAACCTTCGGTGTCCCTCTTCAGCTGGAGAGCCACAACGCGCGGTACACGGCGCGATCTCTGATAAAGTAGCTAGTCGGCCCTGCAGCATCCTTCGCGGCCGAAAATCTTATCCGGCGAAAAACCCAAGGAACCATCATGAAGTCTGACATCCACCCCGATTACGCACCGGTGGTGTTCCGCGACCTTGCGTCGGGAGCGACTTTCCTGACGCGTTCCACCGTCACGAGCGACAAGACGATCGAGTGGGAAGACGGCTCGACCTACCCCGTCATCGATGTGGAAATTTCCTCGGAGTCCCACCCGTTCTACACGGGCAAACAGCGCATCCTGGACAGCGCCGGCCGCGTCGAGAAGTTCAACACGCGGTACAAGGGCTTCGGAAGCTAGGGCTTCGAAAGCTAGGGCTTCGAAAGCTAGCCCATCCCGGGTCGACCGCACCCGGATGCGCGGACCGCGCATCAGCGCTGCGGCCAGCCCGCCGTCTCCACGAAGTTGGGGTTGTGCGTGCGCCGCATGTACTCGGCGAAGCTCGCCGACTGCTCGGCACTCCATTTCACCTGACGGCGGTGAAGCTCGTCGGCGGGCACATCGAGCGTGCCGGGTTCGCGTGCTGCCAGGGCCTGGGCGACGCGTCCAGCCGCAATGGCGTCGGCACCGGCATCGTGCGCATCCAGAAGGGTGACGCCGTAGACGAGAGCCGCAGCCTCGAGGGTGCGTTTGCCTTTGCGGAATCGATCGACGGCCTTGTCGATGACCAAGGGGTCGACGATGGGAGCAGGGTCATGCAGGGGGGCGACGCCGTGCCTGATCGACTCGTGTCGGAGCAGAGAGAGGTCGTAGGGGGCGTTGTAGACGACGAGCGCGAGGCCGCGGTCGAACACCGTGCGGATCGCCTGAACGATTTCCGCGACCACCTCGGCGGCCGGACGACCCTCCCGCCGGGCGCGTTCCGTCGTGATGCCGTGCACGCTGCTGGCTTGAAGCGGAATGTCCACCCCGGGGTCTGCCAGCCAGTCCTTGCGTTCGACGGGCTCCCCGTCCGGCCCGATGATGCTGACATTCGCGGACACGATGCGGCTCGTGGTGACATCGATGCCGGTCGTCTCCAGATCGAATACTCCGAGAGTCTCGTACCAGGGTGCAGGGTTCGCGTCGTCTACCACACCCTCAGCCTAGGGCCGCGCACCGTCATTGACCGTGCCGCGCCGCCGGGAAGCGACCGTTGCCTAGACTGGAGCCGATGACTGTTCACTCTCCCTATGCGGCGCAACTCGAGAAGATTCCCGTTGACCACCAGGAGCTGTCTATCCTCGGCAGCGACACCCAGTACTGGATTTACGGACCTGACGATGCCGAAACGACGATCGTCGTCGTGCACGGGTACCGGGGGGAGCATCACGGCCTCGAGCCGATAGTCGCCCAATTGCCCGAATACCGTTTCATCAGCGCCGATCTTCCGGGATTCGGCGAATCGACTCCGATGCAGGAGCACCCGCACTCCGTCGATGGCTACGCGGCGTGGCTCGACGCATTCGTCACCGCTCTCGGCGTTCGCGGGACGGCCGTCGTCCTCGGGCACTCGTTCGGCACGATTGTCGCATCTGCAGCGGTCGCGAACGGACTCCCCGCGCCCGCCCTCATCCTCGTCAACCCCATCGAAATGCCGGCACCCAAAGGGTTCCGGGCGATGGCGACCGCTGTTACGGTCTTCTACTACCGAGTGGCGGCGAAACTTCCGCGCCCGCTCGCGCACGCGCTCCTGAGCAACTGGCTCATCGTGCAACTCATGAGCTCAAGCCTCGCGAAGACGAAAGACAAGCGTCTGCGCACCTGGATTCACCGCGAACACCACACGTTCTTCAGCCGGTTCTCGGACCGCGATACCGTCATTGAGGCGTTCAACGCCTCCATCAGCGCGGATGTCAGCCAGTTTGCCGCCAGAATCACCGTGCCGACACTGCTCGTCGCTGCGCAACGTGACGACATCACGCCGGTGTCGGCGCAGTACACCCTGCAGCGCACCTTCCCCGATGCGCGACTGAGAGTTCTCGGCGGCGTCGGCCACCTCATCCACTATGAGATGCCCGGCCTCGCGGCGGAGGCCATTCGCGACTTCCTGGAGGGGCTGCCGGATTCGTGAAGATCATTTTCGACTGCCGCTACACGCGCATCGGCCGGCACGATGGAATCAGCCGTTACACCGCCGGGGTCGTCGAGGCGCTGAGTCGCCTGCACCCGGTGACCATGCTCATCAGCGACCAACGGCAACTGGCGATGCTGCCCGACCTGCCGTGGATTCTGGGGACCTCGCCGACGAGCCTGCGGGAACCGTGGGTGTCGCTCATCGTGAATCGTGCGCACCCGGACGTCGTCTTCAGCCCGATGCAGACGATGGGCTCTTTCGGCCGAAAGTACAAGCTCATCCTCACGCTCCACGATCTCATCTACTACAACAACCCGACTCCACCGCGCGATTTGCCCTTGTTCGTCCGCCTCGGCTGGCGCCTGTTCCATCTCGCGTACTGGCCGCAGCGCTTCGTGCTCAACCGTGCGGATGCGATCGTCACGGGTACCGAGGTCGCGAAGGGCCAGATTCTGGACAAGAAGCTCACGAAGCGCCCGATCACGGTCGTGAGCAGCGCCGTCGAACCCGCGGCGCGGGTTCGCACCTCACGCCGCGACAAGACCCTCGTGTACATGGGATCGTTCATGCCGTACAAGAATGTGGAGGCGCTCGCGCGAGCGCTTGGCGAACTTCCCGGGTACCGGCTCCAGCTCCTCAGCCGAATCGGCGACAGCGACCGCGCGCGGTTTTCTGCGCTCGCGCCGGAGGGTGCGATTGAATTTTTCAACGGAGTCACGGATGAGCAATACACCGAACTTCTCGAGCGCGCGACCGCCCTGGCCACCGCATCGCTCGAGGAGGGTTTCGGGATTCCGCTCATCGAGGCACTCGCCATGGGCACGCCCGTGGTCTGCACGGACATTCCCGTGTTTCACGAGGTCGCGGGGGAGGGCGCGGCCTATTTCGACCCGCACAACCCTGCCGATATTGCCCGCGCGGTGCGGTCTCTGGAAAACGACGAAACCTGGGCACGGCATTCTGCCGCCGGCCCGGCCCAGGCCGCGAAATTCACCTGGGATCGTTCGGCCGAGAATCTGCTCGCGCTCGCCCGCACGCTCGCTCCCGACGTCAGCTGACGTGCGCGACCTCGCCCGCGGTCAATTCGATGAGGCTGTCGGGGTCAATGCTGAACACCGCAGTGGAGGTCCCTGCTGCAGCCCAGACATGCTCGTACCGCAGGAGGTCGGCGTCGATGACAGTTCGCAGCCTCTCCGTGTGCCCGAATGGAGGCACGCCGCCGATCGAATAGCCGGTCATTTCCTTCACCTGCCGGGCATCGGACATGGTCACGGTCGCGCCCAGTTCCCGGCCGAGAAGCGCCATATCGACGCGGTTGGGGCCGGAGACGAGGGCAATGAGCGGTTTCCCGTCGGCGAGAAGCACGAGGCTCTTGACGATCGCACCCACCTCGCAGCCGACTGCTTGTGCCGCCTCGAGGGCGGTGTGCGTGCTCTGGTCCATGGTCACGACCTGAGTTGTGAACCCGAGTTCTCTCGCGGCATCGGTGAACCGCGCGACGGCACCCGCCACTAGCTGACTCCCTTCGCTTCCCGCTCTTCGAGCGCATTCTGCTGGTCAAGATCTTCTTCCCCTTCAACCACCGACGCCCGTTCGATCGGGTCGTCGAACTCGATCAGTTCGAGGGATCCGTCGATGTGCCGAAAGCTGTGTATCGATCCGTTCGTGATCGGGACGCCGCGCTGGATGGGAGCTTCCACCGCCATCAGCAGTGTGCGGATGACCGCGCCGTGCGAGCACACGATGAGCTGGCGGCCCGGATTGCCCTCGGCGAGCGTGAGGAGTGCGGGGATGACGCGGGCGGCAACCGCTTCGCGGGATTCCCGGCCGGGAACGGGCGTCGTGCCGGGGTAGCGGCGCGCGATCTCTCTGCCGGTAAGGCCTTCCGCTTCCCCGTAATTGCGTTCCGCCAGCTCCGGAACGGGAAGCGGCCCTGTCAGGCCAAGCTCCGTCCCGATAATGTTCGCCGTCTCGAATGCCCTCGAGAGCGGACTCGAGTAGATGCCATCCCAGTTGCGGCGAGCAAGCAGCCGCCCAGCGCGGAGCGCCTGAGCTCGCCCGGTGTCGTTGAGCGGAATGTCGGTGGTGCCCTGAACGCGGTGTGTGCGATTCCAGTCGGTTTCGCCGTGGCGCACAAGGTAGAGGAACGTCACTTTCGCACCACCGCCTTCTCCACGTGTCACGCCCCCTTCAGCGCTCCCGCAAGGGCCGTGAGCGCCTGGGTCGTCCCGGCTTCCAGCCTAACGGTGGCGCGGTGGTCTCCCTTCGTCGGGCCGCGGTTGATGATCACGATCGGATGCTGCATTCTGGCCGCCAAGTCGAGCAGTCGAATTCCGGAATTCACGGCGAGCGACGAACCCGCGATGAGCAGGGCATCCGCATCGCGCACAACCGCTGCGGCAGCATCGAAACGGGGTTTGGGAATGAGTTCGCCGAAGAAGACGACGTCGGGTTTCAGCATCCCGCCGCAATTCGTGCAGTCCGGGATCCTGAAACCGGCCATGCGCCGAACGTCCACATCGCCGTCCGGCAGGAGCACGACGTCGTCGGGAAGGTCGAGCCAGGGGTTGGACTCGGTCAGCCACGCGGCGATATCGTCGCGGGAGAACAGTTGGCCGCAGGCCAGGCACAGGACGGAGTTCATCGCGCCGTGGAGTTCGATGACCCTCTCGGATCCGGCGCGGCGATGCAGGTCATCCACGTTCTGGGTGAGAACGCCGCGGAGGACGCCCGCCCGTTCGAGCTCGGCAAGGGCGAGGTGCCCCTCATTCGGTTCGGCGTCGGTGAATCGCCTCCAGCCCAGGTGGCTGCCGGCCCAGTACCGCTCCCGTCGCTCATCATCATCGACGAATTGCCGAAAGGACATCGGGGTGCGGCGCGGTGTCCCTTCGCCCCGGTAGTCCGGTATTCCGGAGTCTGTGCTGACGCCGGCACCCGTGAGGACCGCGATGGATTTCCCCGCGAGAACCTCGACAGCTTCCTCGATTGCGTTCACACTCCATGCCAACGCCGGAGCGATCCGATATGTTTCCCCATGTGCTCAGCATCACTCCGATCGACAATCCGGACGATCCGGCTCTCCACGACTACCGGAACCTGACCGACGTCGCCCTTCGGCGCGTCCGCGAACCGGAGGAGGGGCTCTACCTCGCCGAATCGACCAAGGTTATCGCGCGGGCCGTGGCGGCGGGGCATCGGCCGCGTTCGGTGCTTCTGCTCGAGAAGTGGCTGACCGACCTCGAGCCGATACTGGCGGCCGTCCCCCATTCGTCGCATCCCATCCCGGTGTTCGTCGGTTCGCCCCAGATTCTGGAATCGGTGACCGGATTCGCCATGCACCGCGGCGCGATCGCCTCCATGCACCGGCCCGCCCTCCCCACCGTCGCCGAGGTGCTCGTTGGCGCGAGACGAGTCGTCGTCATCGAGGATGTCGTCGACCATACGAACGTCGGGGCAATATTCCGCACTGCGGCGGGGATCGGGGCGGATGCCGTGCTCGTGACGCCGCGCTGCGCAGACCCGCTGTACCGGCGGAGTGTGCGGGTCAGCATGGGCACCGTGCTGCAGTTGCCGTGGACGAGGCTTCCGGACTGGCCGCTCGGCGCCAAACTCCTCCGCGATGCCGGCTTCCTGATTGCCGCTCTGGCCCTGTCCGACGATGCGGTGAGCCTCGACGAGTTCGCCCGCGACCTGCCCGAGCGCATCGCCATCGTGCTCGGCACGGAGGGGGACGGATTGAGCCGGCGTGCCGTCGCGTCCGCCGATGTCACGGTGAGAATCCCGATGCGTTCCGGGGTGGATTCCCTCAACGTCGCCGCCGCGAGCGCGGTCGCGTTGTGGGCTTTGCGGGGCTGAGCCGGTTCGCTCCTATCATGGACTGATGCCCGTGAGCCGAAAAACGTACATTCGCCGACGAATCGGCGTTTTCGGTGGCCTCGGGGTGATTCTCCTCGCCGCGTTCTACCTGCCCGTCACACTCCTCGCGCCACTGCCGCCGGCGACCGCGACGACGATCGCAACGACGGTTCCCGAAAATCCGCCGGTCGAACTCGCCTGGCCCGGTTTCGGCTCCAGCGCGATCGGCGCGGTGGGGTTTCCCGGCGTACTGGCCTCCAGCGGTCCAACCACACCCCGCACGATCGCGAGCATCACGAAAATCGTCACGAGTCTTGTCGTGCTGCAGAAGATGCCGCTCGCCGAGGGTTCGGACGGTCCGACGATCACCATGACATCGGCCGACGTGGACCTGTACTACAGCTTCATCGCGCGCAACGGCGAGGTCAGGCCCGTGTGGGCCGGCCTGTCGCTGACCCAGCGCCAACTTCTCGAGGTCGTGTTGATCGCGTCCGCCAACAACTACGCGCAATCGATGGCCACGTGGGCGTTCGGATCCGAGGACGCATTCCTGACTGCGGCGGCGGCCTGGCTTTCCGACCACGGCCTGACCCACACGACCCTCCACGACTCCAGCGGCATGGATCCGCGCAATATGAGTACCACCGCGGATCTCATCGCGCTGGGCAAACTCGCGATCGCTGACCCCACCGTGTCGTCGATCGTCGCGATGAAATCGGTGGACCTCCCGTATTTCGGGACGGTCAGCAACACCAACAAACTGCTGGGGGTCGACGGTGTCAGGGGAATCAAGACCGGCACGCTCGACGAGGCCGGCGCCTGCCTGCTGTTCGCCTCGGACATCGACGTGGGCGGGCATCCGGTCACGATCATCGGCGTCGTCCTCGGCGGCCCTGACCACCCAACCCTGGACGCGGCCATTCGCACCCTGCTGGCGAGTGCAACGCAGGGGTTCCGCGACGTGCCGCTCGTCACCGCGGGCGAAGCGTTCTACGCGTATTCGACGGTGTGGGACCAGTCCGCGAGGGCCGTCGCATCGAAGAACGAGTCTGCCCTCGTCTGGGCGGGCACAACCGTGACGCGGACGGCCACGGCGACTGTACTGCGCGATGGACGCGCGGGTGACACCGTGGGCACCGTCACCATCAGCGTCGGAAACACTACCGTGTCAGTGCCCCTCGAGCTGGACGGAACGGTCTCGGACCCCGGTCCATGGTGGCGGCTCATGCACCCCTTCGGTTGAGTGTGTGCGCGGCGTGCGGCGAGTTCACTGATTCGTGCCGTAGAGTCAAAGCAATTGCCAAGGCATCTCACTCGCGATCGCGTCCGGGAAGTCGCGCCGAATTGAGGTTCCGTGTCTAACTCCATCGCTGCCCCTGTCGTCACGTTCACGAAAACTCGACCGGGCGGAAACCGGGAAAACCCGACCACCGAGTACTCCGCACTTCTCAGAACCGTCAGGGAGGCCGGCCTGCTGCGCCGCAGCACCCGGTTCTACTGGACCGTGTTCGGGATCATCACCCTTGCCCTCGGCGGCACCGTCGCCGGTTTCGTGCTGCTGGGAAACAGCTGGTTCCAGTTGCTCATGGCCGCAGCCCTCGGCATCATCCTCACGCAATACGCGTTCCTCGCCCATGAAGCATCCCACCGTCAGGTATTCCTGTCCGGACCTCTCAATGACCGGGCGGGCCGCACACTCGCAAATCTGTTCGTGGGGATCAGCTATTCCTGGTGGATGACGAAGCACAGCCGTCACCACGCGAACCCGAACATCCTGGGGAAAGACCCCGACATCGAGCGCGATTTCGTCTCGTTCACTCCGGAAGATGCCGCGAAAGCGAAAGGCCTCTACGCCTGGGCCACGCAACGCCAGGGCTACCTGTTCTTCCCCGCGCTCCTGCTCGAAGGAATAAATCTGCACATTCACGGAATCCGCACGGTGCTCGGAAAACACAAGGTCGACCGTCGGTGGGTGGAGATCAGCATGATTTTCTCCCGCATTGGTGCCTATCTCGCGGTGATATTCCTCGTCCTGCCCGTGGGGATGGCGTTCGCGTTCCTCGGCGTGCAGCTTGCCGTCTTCGGCCTGTACATGGGGGCGTCCTTCGCCCCCAACCACAAGGGGATGCCGATCCTGCCGCACGATAGCAAGGTCGATTTCCTGCGCAGGCAGGTGCTGACCTCGCGGAACATCCGGGGCGGCTGGCTCATGGACTCGTTCATGGGGGGCCTCAACTACCAGATCGAGCACCACCTGTTCCCCAACATGCCCAGACCGCACCTGGCTCGCGCGGCAGAAATCGCCCGCGAGTATTGCGAAACGCACCGCATCGCCTACACGCAGACGTCCATCCTCGAGTCGTACGGAATCGTGATCCGCTACCTCAACCGGGTGGGCCTTGCCGCCGGCGGCGACCCGTTCGACTGCCCTGCCGCCACCCAGTTCGGGCGTTAACCCGCTTCGTTCGGCCCGGCCACCTGCGTGGGGTTCGGCCGCTTCGGTGTGATCCCGTCGCCGGAGGATTGGTGCCGGATCCGTCGGATCACCCAGGGCACCAGGTATTCGCGCGCCCAGCCAATATCCTCCACGCGGGCGTGGCGCCAGGTGACAGGAGGGAGCGGTTCCGGCTCGTAGGGCTCCAACTCGTGCTCGACGCCGAGCGCATCAAGCACCATTCTCGCGATCGTGTGGTGCCCGATGGGGGAGAAGTGCAGTCGGTCCGGGGCCCACATTCGGGGATCCTTGAGTTCGCGAAGCGCCCACATGTCAGCCACGATCGCGTCGTAGCGCTGCGCAATGGCGCGCAGGTTCTCGTTGTAGATGGCGACCTTGCCGCGGGATCGGCGAAGCACCGGGGTCATCCCAATGTCGGGTCCGTTGAACAGGAGGACTGTCGCGCCGTCGGATCGCAACCGGTCGATGGCACCCTCCAGTCGGCCCGCAATCTCGTCCGGGTCGGTTCCGGGCCGAATGATGTCGTTGCCGCCGGCCGAAATGGTGATGAGGTCGGGCCGAAGCTCCAAAGCCGGCTCGACCTGCTCATCGATGATTTGTTGGAGCAGCCTCCCGCGGATCGCGAGGTTCGCGTACGCGAAGTCGTCCGTTTTCGCGCTCAGGACTTCAGCGACGCGATCGGCCCAGCCTCGGTTGCCGCCGTTGCTGCGCGGCTCAGGGTCGCCGATGCCCTCGGTAAACGAATCGCCAACCGCCACGAATCGGGACCACGGGTGATGCTGAACCATACGTCCAGAATGCCTCACCATCCTCGGTTCGTAAAACCAGCGAACTCTCAGGTTGAGCGGCGTGGGGGCCGAAAAACTTGCCCCCCAATCGGGGGTCATGCAAGGCTAGGGCAACGCCGCCACACCGCGGGGGCATTGAATGACCAATGAGGAGGTCGTCATGGGCTGGTTTTCGTTCATCATTCTGGGGCTCATCGCCGGAGCTATTGCGAAGTTGATCCTTCCGGGCAAGCAGGGTGGCGGGTGGATCGCCACTCTCATCCTTGGCCTGATCGGGGCGATGATCGGCGGATGGATTGCCGGGCTCGTCGGCGTTGCGGATGCGTACACAAGCTTCTGGTCCATTGGAGCATGGCTGTGGGCGATCGGCGGTGCCGTGGTGGTTCTGCTCATCTGGGGTTTCCTCACGAGGGGCCGCGCCAAAGCGTAGCCGGTCGAGGTTGGCCCGGTGGGGTGCACGCGGGAGGTAATGTCTTGTTAAGTGAGTTCGGAACCCCTCTTTCGCATCCCGCCGGGGACTTCGGCAGCTGAACACCTTTCCCCCGCCTATCCTGAACGCGCCGCACGGGGGACCGCAGACAAGCTTCGCGCCTGGCAGGCGGACGCACTGGAGCATTACTTCTCCCGGGATCATCGCGACTTTCTGGTCGCCGCGACCCCGGGCTCCGGCAAAACCACGTTCGCGCTTCGGCTGGCCACGGAGTTGCTCGCCCGGCGGACAATCGACCGGGTGAGCGTCGTCACCCCCACCGACCACCTCAAACACCAGTGGGCGGATGCGGCCGCGAGGGTGGGGTTGCGGCTGGATCCCGGCTTCCGCAACCGCGACGGATCCCACTCCCGCGACTTCCACGGCATCGCCGTGACGTATGCCCAGGTCGCGGTGCGTTCGCGCCTGCACCGCACGATTTCGGAAAGCGGGCGCACCCTCGTGATCCTCGATGAGGTGCACCACGGTGGTGATGCGCTCAGCTGGGGCGACGGGATCCGGGACGCCTTCGAGTCCGCGACGCGGAGAATTTCCCTCACCGGAACGCCGTTCCGCTCCGACACGTCGCCGATCCCGTTCGTCAGCTACCATCCGCAGGACGACGGATCCCTGACTTCGCGCGCGGATTACAGCTACGGCTACGGCCGCGCGCTGGCCGACGGCGTTGTTCGCCCCGTGATTTTCCTCGCGTACGCGGGCCGGATGCGCTGGCGGACGAGGGCGGGCGAGGAGATGGAAGCCCGGCTCGGCGAAGGAGACACCAGGGATGTCACGGCGCAGGCCTGGCGAACCGCCCTCGACGCCCAGGGGGAGTGGATTCCGTCGGTGCTCACCGCCGCCAATCAGCGCCTCTCCGAGGTGCGAGCGTCGGTGCCGGATGCTGCCGGCCTCGTGATTGCCACGGATCAGGACGCTGCCCGCGCTTATGCGGCAATTCTCGCGAGGATCACGGGGGTCGCGCCGACTCTGGTTTTATCGGACGAGAAAGCGTCGTCGAATCGCATTGGGAGGTTCGCGAAGGGGTCCAGCAGGTGGATGGTGGCAGTCCGCATGGTCTCGGAGGGCGTGGACATTCCCCGACTCAGCGTCGGCGTGTATGCGACATCGGCGTCGACACCGCTGTATTTTGCGCAGGCGGTCGGACGTTTCGTGCGCACCAGGCGCCGCGGTGAGACGGCATCCATCTTCCTGCCGAGCGTTCCGTCGCTCCTGGCCCTCGCCGGTCAGCTTGAGCTGGAGCGCGACCACGCCCTCGACCGGTTCCCCCGTCCAGAATCGGACCTCCTTGATCCGGAGAGCCGGAACGAAGCGGAACTCTCCGATCGGGAACGCGGCGAGGGTTCTGGGTTTGCCTTTCTTCCGATCGAATCCGATGCGAACTTCGACCGCGTGCTCTTCGAGGGCGATGAATTCGGATTCGCGGCGGGGGTGGGCACGCCTGAGGAGGAAGACTTCATTGGGCTCCCCGGACTTCTGGAACCGGACCAGGTGCGGGAACTCCTTCGCCAACGGCACGCTCGGCAGTCGCGCCGTGCGGCATCCCGCAGAACCGGCTCTGCCGCCAGCATCGAGCCGAAACCCCTGTACCGCACGTTGAAGGAGCAGCGATCTCTTCTCAATAGTCTGGTGGCTCTTCAGGCGAAACGGTCCGGCGTACCCCATGCGCACGTCCACGCGGACCTTCGGCGACGCGTGGGAGGACCACCGGTTGCCCGGGCGAGCGTCGCGCAATTGCAGGCGCGGATCGATCTTCTCCGGTGAGGCGGGCGTCATCGGTTCCCCGATCACGCCGAGGTTATTCCCCCAGAGTGCGGACCCAGTGTCGAAGGAAAGCTGCGCCGGCCTCGTCGTGGATCAGGTTTCCCTCGGTCACGACTCGGTAGGGGCGCTCCAGGATTCCATCCGATGGCCGAACGTCAACGTGCGCGACATCGAATCCCTCATCGTGAAGATAATCTGCCATCAGGTAGTCGCTGCGCGAGTCGCCGACGGTACGCCACAGTGTCGGCAGGTCCCCCGATTGGCGGAAATAGTCGAGTGCGCGAGCCGCCCCCCGATCCTTGTCCAACAGCACAGACTCCACATCGGTGGAAATGATGGTGGGGTCAACGCGAAAATTGATGAGGCCCTCGGCATCGGGAAACTCCTGACCCGCGTACCGCGCGCCGAGGCCGAACTCGACGAGGAGATCGAAGGCGGCCTGATTCGCCTGTTCCTGAGCGATTCGGAAATCCGCAGCGGAAGTTTGTGTGTTCTGCTCGAGTGAGATCATGGCGTGCTTGGTGTCGTCGAAGAACATTTCCTCGCCGAATCGAATCTCGGCAATGTCACGAAACTCAGCGGTGTAGTCGTCGGGCAGAGCCAGTTCGCGATCGATGGCGATGTCGCCCATCCCGTTTCCCGTAATGGGAAACCAGACGCCGCCCTTTTCGCTGACGCCGAACATCCGGACGCCGTCCGGCAGCCCGGCGTTCAGAAGCGGGGCGACAACCTCATTGCGCATGAAGGTGTCGCTGCGCCCGGTAATGAAGGCAATGGGCACACCCCTGCTGGCCAGGGTGACAAGGTCCTCGATGATGCTGCGGATGGCGATGCGCCGCTCCACCGGGCTCGATATTGGCCCGTCGACATCGAGCAGGAGTCCTAGCGGTGGGATCATTCTTCCACCGGATCCAGGAGTGTCGGGTCCAGGCGATCGAGTGTTCTCGTGCTGTTCAGCCTGCGATCTACGGCGTGCGCCCGAAGGGTTGCGGCGACCGCCAGCGAGCTCTCGTCCATGAGTGCCTGCAGGGCAGCGGGATCCGGTGCACCGGGCGTGGCGAATTTGGCTGGATTCAACCAGTCTGCCCACACTTCCCGCTGCAGGAATACCGGCATTCTGTCGTGCACCTGGCCGCTGGCGTCTGTTGCCTCGCGGGTCGCGATCGTGAACGTGATTTTCCACGAATCGGTGCCGTCGGGTGCGGTGCCGTCGTTTCGGGCAGCATAGAGCCCTGCCGCGGCAAGCGTGTGAGCACTGTGGATGTAGTGCGGCTGTTTGCCGTCAGGCTCGTCGGTCCACTCGAAGTATCCGGACATCGGCACGAGGCACCGCTGGCCGGAGAACGCCCCACGGAACATCCCGTTGGATGCCAGAGTTTCCATCCGCGCGTTGATGGGAGCCGGCCCGCCCGGCTTCGCCCAGGCGGGTTTCAGGCCCCACCCCGCGAGGTCAAGGCTGCGGATGACCTCACCGTCAGAGTTCGAGCGCTCCCGCACGATCGGTGCACGGTTGGTCGGGGCGATCGAGTAGGCGGGAACCCATTCGCTGTAGTCGCCGCCGGAGGCCACGAATTCCTCGATCAACGCGTTGATGTGGTCGTCGAGGGCGTATCGTCCGCACATGCTTCAACGGTACCGTCAGCAGGCCGATCATTCCTGTGTCAGAGTTATTCCTACATGAACAAGGTGTTGGCGAAGCGCAGTGCGCTCTTCATCGTGAGTGCGCTCGCTCTCGGCTCCGCATTCGTCGGGGTGGCGTTCTTCTTTGTCACAACCAGGACCGGTCAGGGAATCGACCAAAGCGCGTTCAATGGCGCAACGCTCGGCCAGCGCACAGTCGCTCCGGTCACGCTCAGCCTTCTGGATGCGGTCCCCATTGCAGGGATCGCAATCGCCCTGGTCGTCGCGGTCATCGTGGTGTTGTTTCGGCGAAACTTCAGGGTGCTCGTGGTGGGGGTGGTTGCGGGAGGGCTGGCGAACATTCTCACCCAGGTCGTGAAGAACCTGCTGCTCGTGCGACCAGATCTCGGAGTGTACGGTTACGCCGAGAATTCGCTGCCGTCCGGCCACACGACGCTGGCAGCATCCGCTGCACTCGTGGTTTTCCTCGTGTCGAGTCCCCGGACTCGACCCCTGGTCGGTGTGATCGGCGCGATCTTCACCACCGCGGTCGGTGTTTCGACGCTCGCGAATCAGTGGCACCGCCCGAGCGACGTGGTTGCCGCTCTGTTGCTGGTCTCGTTTTTCGGATGCCTGTCCGGCCTCGTTCTTCTGGGCTCGCGATTCAGCGTGCCGGAGCCGCGCCGGGACCTGTGGAGCAGGGCGCTGTTGCTGCTTACTCTTCCCTGCGCGGGGCTCGCCGTGGCCACGATCCTCGTTGCCGGACTGGCGCCGGTCGCCTATATCGGCGCTGCCGCCGGCATCACGGCGTGCGTGCTGCTGCTGACGGCGGCGGCGAACCACACTTTTCGGGTCATTCTTTAGCGGAAGTCCCGCGAGGGAATGCGGGTCACCAGGAACAACGGCTCCAGCCGGTCGGCGAGAATGTTCGTGACCCCCTCAGGGGATCGTTCGAGGATGCCCCGCACGATGAGCGCAGACGACTCGCGGGCGACCCTGCGGTACCGCTTCCACACTCCGACGCTGCAGATGACGTTCACGAGCCCCGACTCGTCCTCGAGGTTCATGAACGTGATGCCGCTCGCGGTGGACGGCCTCTGCCGGTGGGTGACGACCCCGCCCACTTCGATTCGCCGGCCGGGTTCCGCCGTCGCGAGTTGCGCTGCCGGGAGTACGCCCCGTTCGTCCAGAAGCGGTCGGACGTGGTGGACCGGATGGTCGGTCGTGGAGACCCCGGTCGCCCACAGATCCGCGATGAGGACCTCAGCCTCCGTGGGAAGCCGGAACAGCGGCGGCTGCACCGTCACGAGCGTTCCCGCCAAATACTCCGCCCTGTTCTGGGCGGCCGAGCCGGCCATCCAGAGCGCTTCGCGCACCGTGAGCCCAAATCCGTCGAACGCGCCGGCAGCAGCGAGTGCCTCAAGCTGCGGCGTGGTGAGTCCGACGCGGTGCACGAGATCCGCCTGATCGCGGTAGGGCCCGTGGGTTTCACGCTCGGAGACAATTTTCTCCGCGAGAGTGCCGCCAATGCCCTTCACCTCGGCGAGCCCCAGCCGCACGGCCATGCGCGCATCCCGGCGGTGATCGTCGGTCGTGAACGGCGCTGACCGGTCGAACGCGCCGACGGGCGGCTGTTCGAAGGCGAGGCAGGACTCACGCGGAATCCGCGTTTCCCGCCCGAGACCCTCCAGCCCCGCCTCTGCACCACTTACGAGCACGTCGGGCTTGCGGACTTCAACGCCGTGCCTTCTGGCGTCCGAAACGAGCGAGGCGGGGGAGTAGAACCCCATGGGCTGTGCGCGCAGGAGAGAGGCGAGGAACGCCGCGGGGTAGTGCAGTTTGAGCCACGAGCTCGCGTACACGAGAAGCGCGAAACTCAGCGAGTGGCTTTCCGCGAACCCGAAGTTCGCGAACGCCTGGATCTTTCGGTAAATGTCGTCCGCAGCATCCTGCGTGAGGCCGTTCTCGGCCATCCCCGCATACAACTTTTCGCGCAGCTTCTCGATGCGCTCGATGCCGCGCTTGGAGCCCATCGCGCGGCGCAGCAAGTCGGCATCCTCGCCCGTGCAGTTGCCGACCGCCATCGCCATTTGCATGAGCTGCTCCTGGAACACGGGGATGCCGAGCGTGCGCTCGAGCGGTTCCACGAGCTTCGGGTGCGCGTAGGTGACCTTCTCCCTGCCCAGCTTGCGGCGCACGTACGGGTGCACGGCCCCGCCCTGGATGGGTCCAGGACGGATCATCGCGATCTCCACGACGAGGTCGTAGAACCTGCGCGGCTGCAGCCGGGGGAGCAGCCCCATTTGGGCGCGCGACTCCACCTGGAACACTCCGATCGAGTCGGCGCGGCACAGCATGTCGTACACGCCGGCTTCCTCGCGCGGGATCGTCGACAGCTCCCAGCTTTCGCCGAGGTTGTCGCGCACGAGGTCGAAGCAGTACTGGATGGCCGCGAGCATCCCGAGGCCGAGCAGATCGAACTTCACGAGCCCCATCCACGCGCAATCATCCTTGTCCCACTGCACGACCGTTCGGCCATCCATGCGCCCGTGCTCGATCGGCACGACCTCGCCCACCGGTCGGTCGGTGAGCACCATGCCGCCCGAGTGGATACCGAGGTGCCGGGGGAACGTGAGCACTTGCTGGGCGAGTTCGATGACGGGCTCCGGGATGTCGTGGTCACCGGTGGAGAGGCTGTGCCGCTCGATCTGCTTCGAGTACGCATCCTGCTGGCCGGGGGAGTGCCCGAGCGCTTTCGCCATGTCCCGCACGGCCACTTTCGGGCGGTAACTGATGACGTTCGCCACCTGGGCGGCGTTGTACCTGCCGTATTTGCGGTACACGTACTGGATGATCTCCTCGCGCCGATCCGAGTCGAAGTCCACGTCGATGTCCGGCTCCTCGTCGCGCAGGCTCGAGAGGAACCGTTCGAACGGCAGCTTGTAGTAGATCGAGTCGACCGCGGTGATGTTCAGGAGGTAGCACACGGCCGAGTTCGCGGCGCTGCCCCGACCCTGGCACAGGATGCCGCGGCTGCGCGCCTCCCGCACGATGTCGTGCACGATGAGGAAGTAGCCGGGGAAGTCCTTCTGATCGATCACGGCGAGCTCCCGTTCGATCCGTTCCCGGTCGGCGTCGCTCGCTTTCGGATACTTCACGGGCACGGCCTCCCACACGAGGTGCCGCAGCCAGCTCATCGGGGTGTGCCCGGGGGGAACGTCCTGTTTCGGCAAGCCAGGCTTGACGCTCCGCAGCCGAAAGGCCAGGTCGTCGGCGAACTCCACCGTGCGCTCGATTGCCCCCGGATACCGCGCAAACCGGGCCGCCATCTCCGCGCCGCTGCGCACATGGGCCGCTCCGGATGCCGGAAGCCAGCCGTCCATGTCGTCGAGGCTCCGGCGGGCGCGCACGGCCGCGAGAGCCGTGGCGAGCCGATGTCTCTCCGGCGTCGCGTAGTGGACGTTGCCCGTGGCGACGACCGGAAGCCCCTGCCGGGCAGCCAGTGCGGCCAGGGCGTCATTGTGGGCATCGTCGAGCGGGTTTCCGTGGTGGTGCAGCTCGACCGCAAGGTTGTCACGCCCGAAACGCTCCACGAGATCACCCAGCTCGCGCGCGGCAGCCTTGGTGTTTTCGTCAACAAGCGCCTGCCGCACGCGCCCTTTGCGGCACCCCGTGAGGATGAGCCAGTGCCCGCCGCCACGCTCGGCGAGGTCATCCAGATCGTAGATCGGGCGGCCCTTCTCCGCACCCGCGAGCTGGGCAGCGGTGATCGCGCCCGAGAGCCGATGGTAGCCCTCCTGCCCGCGCGCGAGCACGAGCAGGTGGCTGCCGTGCGGGTCGGCGACGCCGTTTTGCGGAGTATCGAGCCCGAGAGAGAGTTCAGCGCCGAAGATCGTCTTCAACTGCGGGAACTCCTCGGCGGCTTCCGCCATCCGCACGACCCCGTAGAAGCCGTCATGGTCGGTGATCGCGAGGCCGTGCAGGCCGAGCCGGGCGGCCTCCTCGATCAGTTCTTCCGGTGGGCTCGCGCCGTCGAGGAAGCTGAAGTTGGAGTGGGAATGCAATTCGGCGTAGGGCACGACGGGCCCAGCAGGGGGGATGATTTCGGCCGGACTGTACGGCGCACGCTTGTGCGAGAGGGTGCTTTCGGGAGAGCTTCTCCCCGAGAGCGTCCTCTCGAACTCGGACCACGAGATCGGGGGGTTTTTGAAGCCCATCAGAGCGCGCCCATCAGTCGTACCGGCCCTCGGCCCACCAGTGGCCGTGCTCGAGTGCGAGCAGCCATGCGGTGCCCGTCGTGTCGACCACCTGGAAGCGGCTCGTGCGGCTCGCCCGGGCGGCATCCCACCACTGTTCGTCGACCGTCCACGGGCCGGCCCACGCGGTGAGGCGCAGCGTGGAGCGGCCGCTCGACATGCTCGCAGGCGAACCATTGAGCGCGCCGCGGACATCCACCGCGAGCGTGTCCCCGGATGCCGAAAAAACGGTCACGGGTCGCGGCGGTTCGAACACGGTCGAGGGCGCAGGCGCGGGCAGGTGCCCTGGCCACGGCGGCGCAGGTTCGCGGTCGTGCACGACCCGGTCGCCCCACGGGACGAGCGTCATGCGGTCTGCCGGCCCCCTCCCGCCCCCGATGGCGCCCGTGAGCACTGCCGTGCGGCCGAGCATGCCCTGCACGCGCGAGAGGGCGTGGTGGATGCGCTCATCCGGTCCGCCGCCGAACAGCCCTTCCTCGTGGTTGCCGATCGAGTCGACGCTCGCCGGAATGAGTCGCACCGCGACGATGCCGGAGCTCAGCCCCACTTCGGACGCGCCGCCCTGCAGTTGCCAGCGCACGCGGTCGACGACTTCCGCCGCGGTGAACGAGCGCGGATGCAGCCACGTGCGCGAGGAGATTTCGCCGCTTTCCGAGTCCAGTTCGACGCGCACGGCTGTACACACGAGCTTCGCGGCCGTGAGCCCCGCGATGAACCGGTCGGCGAGGGCGCGCACTCCGAATGCGACCTGGTCGATGCGGTCGACGGCGGGTTCGAACGCGATGGCGCACTCCAGATCGTCCGGCGGAACGCGGGCCACAACCGGACGCGAGTCCAGCCCGCCGGAGAGCGCGTGCAGCCGGGCGCCCTGCTCGCCGAGGCGATCGCGCACATCGCCGGCGTCGAGGGCTGCGAAGTCGCCGAGCGTGTACACGCCGAGCCGCCGCAGCAGCGTCACGACCGAGGCCTCATTCGCGCTGGAATCATCGAGCACGCCGACCGGCAGGGGAGCGAGGTATTCCGCCGCAGTGCCAGCCGGAACGACGCGGATGCGCTGCGGAAACCGTTGCCTGGCCGCCTGCTCCGCCGTGAACACGCCGTCGGCGATGCCGATGCGGGTACCGGGCACGCCCAGCTCGTCGAG
>CALMSL010000162.1 GCA_937872445.1 uncultured Microbacteriaceae bacterium
GGCCGGGCGGGCCTCGGGACGGCGGTAGGCGGGCTTGAACTCTCGGTGGCCGGCGGGGCAGGGCGGCCCCCCCGCCATAATTCGGTGGCACCTTCCGGCTCGCGAATTCGACGTTCGCATTGAACATCTACGGATGGATCCCGTTCCCACGAACCCCAAACGTTCTGGGCCGAGGACATCAAGGAGGAGACCTGCCATCTAAGGGCATCGTATGCAAGCGAGATATGGCCTGCAGTCCGAACGTGATGTGCGGCCGCGGTGATAGTGATGAATTCATGGCCGCGGCAGCAGTTCGATATCTGCATAGCGGGTGGAAGTTGCCACCGACCGTTCTTACTTCGCGTCAGGGAGACACGTTCGTGACGGGACAGAATGGGCAGCATCGCTCTAAATGCGGGGATCGTGTTCTCGACCAGCGTGAGGCACGATGTGTACCCTCCAAACGCCGCCGCGACGCGCTCCGCATCGAGGTCATGCGGAGTCGTGACATTCCAATCAGCGTGGATCGTGACCGGGTGTTTGGCCCCACGTGTGCTCGCGCGACTCAGCCTGCATTCCATCCGGATTTCCAATGGACCACCATCAGGAGCCGGCCCGACTTCGTGGCAGATAGAGACATTTCCCTTCTGCGCACGAGCTTGTGTCATTAGAACATAGTATCGATTAAATGTGTTGATGGCACATGAATTATTCGTCACCTAAAATGACTGACGAAAATCTCGTGGACTCAACGAATCAATCGATTGACACCGGCTATACAGCGACGTCCAGCAAACGGGTGTCACCTGGGTCGTGTCCGGGTAAAGCTAGTCCTCAATCCACTCGTAAACAATTTGTGAGACGTTGACCGTCTTTCCTTGGTCGGTTCCGACCGCAGCCATCTTCGTAAGAAGGAAGCTCATTTGTACTTGCGCATCGCGGTGATCCGCTATGGGGTCGGTGGCTCCTCGATGATTTTGTTTCTCTGAGACCCGAACTATATGGCGTTCGATTTGTTAGATCGGGCAACTACGTGCGTCATGCCGGAGTCAAAACACATCGCCTTCGCCGTGCCGTATTTCAAGAATGTCTCCGATCCCAGCGACAAAACCGATGAGGTCGTGAAACTCTTCCATGTCTAACTTGCCGAGTTGAAAAGTGTCACGAAAGTGGAGAGTGTCGCCGATCTTCACAACTCCGCCAAATGCAATGTCATAAACATCGCTGAGGATATGGGCGGCCGCGGGTTCGGAGTACGTCGCGAATGGCGTGATGAGTTCAACGCGACCACGCTCGGGTGCGCCACGTGGACGAATAGTTACCCATTGTGATCTTCCGTCATCGACCGTGAACTGGATGGTTGGCCACGCGCTGCGGCTATTATCCAGTGGATAGGTCGCTTGCAAGTATTCAAGCAATTCGTTCCAAGTAGTGGGCCTGTGTGCGGCCATTGCGGAGTTCACATCGCTCGACAAGTCTTGACGCGTATCCACCGGGTATTCTGCAGTCACCGGGTCGAAGTCGACTTCGAAAAAATCGAAGACGCTTCCCTTGCGGACAGTTCCGTTGATGTGATTATAGGAGTTCAGGAGGATGCGCGTCGGGGATTGCATAGTGCCTTTGTAGGTGACAGCCCCGGATACGGTGCGTGTAAGAAATTCGATGTGATTGGCGGTCATCGAATACTTACCTCGAGGCAATTCGACTCGATCCCAATCGAATTTGCGCGCAACATCAATGCCCGCGCCCGAAGTCGAACAAGTGACTATGTCGTCGTCAAGAAATCGAAGCAATAGGGCGACATCGCCTTCGTTGCACAGATAGATCCCATTGTTGAGTGGCTGAATAATTCCGCTCGGCACCGATTCGTCGTTCTCGATTGCTCGGCGCGCCGATGCGGCAAGATTCTTCAGTGATCGTTCTAAACCATGGCCTCTACGTTCGACGATCGAGACAAAGGACGGTTCCAAGGATTCCGTGTGCGTTGAACCGGAGGCCTCAATGCGATATTCCTCCTTCGCGTTGCCGAGATTCGCTTCATCAAGGAGCTCAAAATGCCAGTCCTCTTCGAACGGGCCTTCTTCCCATCTTGTTTGAGGTGAACCAAGCTCCAGGGGAGGTGGTCCGTTATTCGAACCGGCGGACTGCACAAACCGGACCTCCACGAGTTGTCCGTCAGGTTTGAGGCCCACCAGATCGCCCTCGATGTTTCCTCCGAAATCGAACGTGCCGTCAACGGAGCGAGATGTGCGCCTGATGCGTTCCCGCACTATGTGACCAAGTTCCCAAAACTCTCTGCCTGCGCCCGCCTGCGTAGGGACTCTGCCGTACGCAAGACTCGCCGTGTCAACAGCCAGGGAAACCAGATAATCTCGATCCAATACCGAGTGCACATATGCGTCCGATGGGGTTTCCATACCACTCCAAATGGTCCGATGCAGAACTGTAGTTTCTTCGACTTCTATTGTTTCCAATTGCAATGTGGACACTGGACAGCGATCTGGATGTTGAACGGCACAAAAAACACACCCCCACATCCCGAATGATTGCACACCCTACGAACAGTGCAATTGTTGGTCCAACTTGGACTTGCGACCCAGTAACCCATGACTTCTAACCTTTCAGTACCCTCTGTTCAACGCTCGAACACGCACGTAAGCATCTACGCAAATGTAAGTCCATTCTTCTCCGCAATGCCACGGGCCGGGGAAGGGCAACTGTTGCGCCTTGGGATACATTGCAGGCGTGATTTGTCGCACGCGCTACGGTCCCCGATGTCTATTTGGAGCCTCCAGACTGGATTCCAGGTAACTGAATCAGCGAGACGCTGGAGAGAAGGCCCAAGAAATTGGGTTTATTCAGCAATAGAAGCCACGTGCCGATGGATGAAGGGTCGGTGAAATGGATTGGCGACGTTTCGTACTCGGATCACGGAATCGTCGAGAAAGTTAAGAATGAAACCATGTGGCTCATTGACCATCCGAGCGGCCGAGAAATAACCGTGGCGGAGGGCACACGCCTCGTTGAGGAGGTCGCTCAAGGATTAATCGGAACAAGGCGGTTCAGTGACCTTCCTGACGTGTGCCTCACGAGCCAGATAGTTTGTTTTGGCATGGGTGGTATCCATTTGGCGCGCGACGGCGAGCTACATGGTTGAAACGTGCGGAATCTCAAATGTCTTGTGTCTTCCCGCCACACGTGCTGTCCGATCGCGGTTGGGCCCAACATGTCGGGTCCCGAACGCAAGCGGAAGCTAAAAGGGAAGGAGCCACCTCGTGGCTCTTGCGAACAGCCTGCAGCGAGCACCAGTAACCCGGGCGTGGGTTATTCGCGCTCACCTTTCCGGGTTCAAGTCCCGGGGGGTGTACCAAAATGGGGTCGTCCGGTATATTGACGGCTACTCATCGTTTACCTAGGACGGTGGGATCGCGCAGGTGTCAGAACCTGAAGCGAACGGAACTGTACTCGAAAGCTCTGAACTCATGACGCACCCCCGTCGTTATTTAACCCTGCTCGCCGTCACCGGATTGATGGCCGGAATGACGCTCATCACGGCTACCCCGGCATTCGCTGTTGTACCCACCCTGGAAGTGTGCAGTTCGTGCACGTACACGACAATTTCCGCGGCGGGTTCTCCCCCCTCCCACAGCGGCACCCTT
>CALMSL010000163.1 GCA_937872445.1 uncultured Microbacteriaceae bacterium
GGAGCGCGAGGTTGCAGCCACTCGCGCCGGTGCAACCCCTGGGGATGGTGCCGTTGCACAGGTCGAGGTGCGTGGGTTGATCGCGACAGCCTATGACCACTACGACTCACGCGCGGGTGACCCCCATCTGCACACGCACGTCGTGATCAGCAACAAGGTGCAGACCGTGCTCGACAACAAGTGGCGAAGCTTGGACGGGCGGCCCCTGCACGCTGCGACAGTGGCGCTCTCCGAGTTCCACGAAGCCGTGTTCGCCGATCACCTCACGCGGCTCTTCGGAGTTGAGTGGGAAACGCGTGAGCGCGGACGGGACCGCAATGCGGCATGGGCGATCGCGAAGGTCCCTGAACAACTTGTGTCCGAGTTCTCGTCGCGGTCGCGGCACATCGACGAGGAGAAGGATCGTCTCATCGCTACGTACGTGGAGAAGCACGGCAGGCAACCCTCCAGCACGACGATTATCAAGCTGCGTGCCCAGGCGACACTCGCTACACGACCGGAGAAGGAGATCCATTCGCTCGCCGACCTCACCGCTCAGTGGAGGCAGCGGGCGGGCAACATCCTTGGTGGCGATGCAACCGGCTGGGCACGTGAGGTCACCGCGAATGAGCCGCCGTTGCTCCTGCGTGCTGATGATCTGCCGCTTGACGTAGTTCGTGGGCTGGGGGCGAGCGTCGTGACCGCAGTTGGAGAAAGGCGTTCAACCTGGCGTCGCTGGAATCTCACGGCCGAAGCTGCCCGGCAAACGATGAGGTACCGTTTCGCCAGCACACGCGATCGCGAGACGATCATCGGCATGGTTGTTGACGTTGCTGAGACAGTGTCGCTTCGACTCACGCCGCCCGAACTGGCATCCAGCCCTGCCGTCTTTCGCAGGAGCGACGAGACGTCGGTGTTTCGGCCGAAGAACTCCACGGTGTTCTCGTCTGGTGAGTTGCTCGACGCCGAGGAGCGTCTGCTTCAACTCGCACACACAACGACGGGCCCGACGGTCTCGTTGGAGACGGTCGAGCGGATCGTGCGAAAGCCTGATCGTGATCGGTTGGTGTTGGGGGAGGACCAAGTATCTGCGCTGACGAAGATCGCTGTCTCCGGTCGTGTCGTTGATCTGCTCGTCGGCCCGGCTGGCGCCGGGAAAACGACCGCCATGTACGCTCTACGCCGGGCATGGGAAAAGGAGCACGGTCAAGGATCCGTCGTCGGGCTGGCCCCCTCTTCGAGTGCGGCACATGTGCTCGCCGAGGATCTCGGTATCGCAACCGAGAACACGGCGAAGTGGTGGCAGAATCACCTGCGAGAAGGTGAGACCTTCCAGTCGGGCCAGCTCGTCATCGTTGATGAGGCGTCACTCGCGGGGACGCTCTCGCTGGACCGGATCGCCCAGCTCGCTGCTGAGGCTGGGGCAAAGATGCTCCTGGTCGGCGACTACGCACAGCTCCAGGCGGTCGACGCGGGCGGTGCATTCGGACTGCTCACCCACGACCGCGATGACGTTCCCGAACTCGTCGACGTTCACCGCTTCACACACGACTGGGAAAAGCGTGCGTCTCTCGATCTTCGCCACGGTCACACCGAAGTTATCGACACCTACGACGCGCACGATCGAATCGTGGACGGTGACACCGAAAGCATGATCGATGCTGCCTACGCCGCATGGCGCACCGATGTCGTCGCGGGGCTCGCAACGGTTCTCGTCTCAGACTCCAACGAATCCGTGACCGCGCTCAATAACCGCGCACGGACCGATCTCATTCTCGACGGAACCGTTCACGGGATCCGTGAATCGGAGCTGCACGATGGAAACTATGCGGCGTGCGGTGACACCGTCATCACTCGCCGCAATGATCGCCGCCTGCTGGCAGGGCGAGGCTGGGTGCGCAACGGGGATCGCTGGAACGTCGTCGATGTTCGACGCGATGGATCGATGCTTGTTCGACGGGCTGGAAGTTCCTGGGGGACCAGCGTTCTTCTGCCAGCCGACTATGTAACTGAGCACGTCGAACTCGGCTACGCCGTGACATCCTTCCGCGCGCAAGGCCTCACCACCGATACTGCCCACGTGCTCGTCGACTCGACCATGACCAGAGAGACTCTCTACGTGGCGATGACGCGGGGACGTGACGCCAATATCGCCTACGTTGCCGTCGATACGCCCGACACTTCCCACGATGGCCCGCATCCGGGACAGAACGATGAAGTCACCGGCCGCAGTGTTCTCGGCGGCGTGCTCCAGCACGTCGGCGCGGAACTCTCCGCGCATGAAACGATTGCCGTCGAACAAGAGGTCTGGGGAACGATTGCACAGCTCGCCGCCGAGTACGAGACGATCGCTGCGGCAGCGCAACGCGACCGGTGGGCCGCCCTGGTTCGGGCATCCGGCCTCACTACCGAAGAAGTGGATGAGGTCATTGGCTCGGATGCGTTCGGCCCTTTGACCGCAGAGCTGCGCCGAGCTGAAGCCAACCATCATGACCTGGCCAGCGTGCTCCCGCGTCTTGTTCGTGCACGCGGCTTTGGGGATGCGGACGACATCGCTGCGGTCATCCGTCACCGACTGATAGCGGCGACTGCTCAACCCGCTGGATCGGGGCGTTCACGGAAAGCGGCCAGGCTCGTTGCAGGGCTGGTGCCCGAAGCGATGGGGTGGGTCGCTGATCACATGCGTCAGGCGCTCGATGAACGTCGTTGCCTCATCACGCAGCGGGCCGACGCAGTGCTCGGTGAAGCAATCGCAGATGGTGCGCAATGGATCGCGTCACTCGGTGATGCTCCCGCCGCTGCATCGGGGCGTGAGAGGTGGCAGTTGGCGGCGCGGACGATCGCCGCGTATCGCGACCGATACGCCGTCACGACGCCGAGCCCGCTTGGGCTCCGACCCGAGGCCACGGCGCAGCGAATCGATCATGCGAGGGCCGAAGCGGCACTCACCGAGATCCGCCGTATGAACGCCGCGGTCAAGGTTGTGCAGTCCCATCGTGAGCCGTCTGAGCGGACCTTGGAGGGGCGGGTGCTCTGACCGCTGCCTAGCCGCGCCGGTGCACGCGCTTTTCTCCAGTCAACTGTGCTGAAGAAGATGAGTGATTACAGGCCACGTGAATCGGGTGAGCGACGATCACAAGCTGCAGCGATGCGAAATGCTCGTGACAGCTCTGTGTTGTGGTCGTTGCTCTTGTCCTCGTCGGCGAGTCGAAGAACGTCTTCGGAACCTGTGAGCAAACGGGCGCGTCTGTCTTGAATAAGGATGTTGGAGCCATAGCTGGCGGCACTCGTCACGGGGCCAGGAACCGCACCGACTGAGCGACCAAGCTCCACTGCTTCGTCGGCGACACGCAGCGATCCTGACCGCGCTCCCGCCTCAACGATCACCGTCGTCGAGGAAAGCGCGGCCATAATGCGGCCACGATCGAGAAAGCGCTGCCGTGTTGGTGCCACACCCGGTGCACCCTCAGAAACGAGGAGACCTTGTTGCTCAATACGCGCAAACAGATCCGCGTGTCCAGCAGGGTACGCGCGATCGACCCCACCCGCGAGGACTGCAATCGTTTTTCCACCGGTGGCCAACGCCGACCGGTGCGCGGCTGCTTCGATACCGTAGGCACCGCCAGCGACAACGACACGGCCACTGAGCGCGAGGTCACTGGCGAGTTCAATCGCCATGTGGTCCCCATACGCGGTGGAGGCGCGCGCACCGGTCAGCGTGATGCGGTCGGCGAGAGGCTTGGCCAAGAGCGCAGTTTCGCCACGCGTCCACAGCGCATACGGCGTGCGTGCTCCAAGATCGTTGAGGGCGACTGGCCAATCCTTCTCACCCGGAATCAGGACCCGGAGGCCTTGTCGCTCGAAGCTCGCCATCTGTGTGGCCAAGGTGTCGGCGCTGATCACAGTGTGCAAGCGTTCGCGCCATACTGCTGCTGCGATTTGGTCGAGGCCGGGCACCGCGCCGTCAGCATCAGCGAGGCGGAGCAGTTCTACGGCGCCGACTCGGCCAAGGAGGCGACCGGTCGACAGATCATTCGGTGCAGCCACGAGCGAGAGAACGGTTCGCGCGCTCCGCTCATCGTGTCCGAGGGAAGAGAGGGAAGTCATCATCGGGCTCCTTCACAGCCAGTCATCACCGTGCAGGTGCGCAGCACAGCCCTTTCCTATGTCGTTGGTTCGGCGTACCCTTGGAACTAGGCGACACACTCAATGTTCGCCATCGCCCGCGCGATGGCATGACGGCCCCAGGGCAGCCCTCCAAGGTTCAACGTTGCCGAGCCATGGGAGGACCGTTGTCATGTTTCGAATCATCTGGGTTATCAGCATCCACCTCCGCAACTTCATGCGGAGATGCATGCCCACCAACATCCTGCTCGATGCGATTCGCACCCGCCGCGGGCTCAAGTGGGGCGTGCCCGCGATGCTCCTCGCCATCCCGTACCTTCTCGCTGCGAGCGTCTGCACTGCGCTCATCGACGGGGGAGCGTCCCGCTGGCTCTACGTCGTTGCGCTTGTCTGCATTTGGAACGCGCTCAAGTTTGTCGTGATCGGGCCGGTTTGTGTGGTGCTTCAGATCCTTAACGGACGCGCTGACCGGCAAGCCAGCTACCCAGGTAACGGGTCCCCTGAAGATCTTGTCGAATATCGCGAGCACCGGTCCTAGGCCGTCGGTGTCGGAGCTGCTGTGTCTGCGCCCAACGGTAAGGTGGTAAACATGACGACACCAAAGACCGCGGTTTACCAGGAGCAAGGCGGCCTTGAGCGCGCCCTTGTTGACCTGGTGCGTGTCGGGGCGCGTGGGCATGCAGCAGGGGTGCGCCAGCTGGCTGGTCGCTTGATGCGAGCGGTACCGCCGACAGTCTCCGACGTTGGGGCGTTCCGAATGGCGGTCCATGAGGCGCTTTCTGCGGCCAACCCCTCTACTGGCCTCCGCTTCGATAGCGGGGCGATTCCTGCAGATGCCGAGGGGCTTCACTCCCTTGTGAGTGTCGATGCTTCTCCCGTTGCTGACGACTTCGTTGCTGACGAACGGCTCGCTGCTCAGCTAAACGAGATTATTGCTGAGCGTGAGCGGGCGGATGAGCTGGCGCGAGCGGGCGTCTCTGTGAGCCGGACCGTCCTATTTTCCGGAGCGCCGGGCGTGGGCAAGACCCTCGCCAGCCGTTGGATTGCACAGCAGCTCGAATTGCCGTTGGTGACTTTAGACCTGGCGTCGGTTGTTTCTAGCTATCTGGGGAGCTCTGGCCGGAACATCAAATCGGTCCTGGAGTTCGCGAAATCGGGACCATGCGTGTTGTTCCTGGACGAGTTCGACGCCGTTGCAAAGCGTCGCGATGATGACACTGACATCGGCGAGTTGAAGCGGATCGTCAACGTGATGCTTGTAGAGCTTGATCGGTGGCCAGAGACGAGTCTGCTGGTCGCAGCGACGAACCACCCCCATTTGCTCGATGAAGCCATCGATCGCCGTTTTGATCGCGTCTTGAGTTTCCCACTACCGGGGCACGATGAACGCCGCTCCCTCCTGAAGAATGCAAGTCAAGGTGAGATGCCAATCGAGGTGATCAATCTGACGGCCGACATGTGGGAAGGGACAAGCCACTCCGTGATCATGCGCTTTTGGTCGCTTTGTCGTCGAAAAGCGATCCTGCACGATCTCACTCTTGAGCATGTAGTGGTCAGCGAACTCATCGAGCAGTTCCCCATGAGTGAGTTGCGGAACCCAGTGTGGCGATACGCTCACGAGCAGTTGGGCATGTCTAATCGTAAGATCGCGACGCTCGCGGGGGTCAGCCATCCGACGGTTGCCACTGGCATCCGGCAAACAGAGGACATTGTGTGACAAATATAGGTGCAGTGGGCAGCGTCGCCCGCCGCTTGCTCCTGAACGGTGAAGCGCTCCGGCTCGAGGTCGAGCCAGCTCCGACCGGAGGTGGCCCGAAGTATGAGCCCTTCACGTCTGAGCAAGCCCGCGAGTGGCTTCTACCGCAGATCCGTTCTGCTCGTGCCGAGATTCAGGCGCTTCCGGATACTCTTCGCGCGCAGGATCGCGTATATGTGGAAGCTAAATTGCTTCCGAACTACATCGCCCCGAGCTACTATCCCGATGCCCTCCTCGGGTTCATCGGTGCCGTCCCCGTCGGTTCGCGCGCCGATACTGGCACACTGCGCACCGCGTCGAAAGTGCAACAGAGCGGCACACGACGGCTGATACTCGCCGTGGATAACACTGCGCTGGAACGGTTGGAAGAGCTTGTCAACGTCCATGGCGCTGGCCGCAGCGCGAAGCAGGCTTTTGCGCAGATACGACGCCTTGAGGAATTCGCGTCGCCCGCAGCGAGCACCGTACTGCGAACCAGCCCAGGTGAGGACCTGGCGGGGAGAGAGCTTTCCGTATGGGAAGCGGTACTCCACCCCAGTGCAGTGCGTTCCGGAGAACCGGTTCCGATTGATGATGACGCGTTGGAGCGTTGGATTTCGTTAGTGGAGTCGCGCGGCGGAGAAGTGCACCGTGACTTCCTCCGCCAGGTTGGAGGACTCACGTTTATGCCGATTCGCGCGTCATCGACAGAGGTACCCGAACTGGCGAGATTCAACCCGCTGCGGGTCCTCCGGCCGATGCCCGCAATCCGGCCACGCCCACGATTTGGACTTCGAAGCGGAAGCCGCGTTGTTGCGCCTGCCGCCCGTGGTGCGCTGGCTGACGTGACGACGGTGGCCGTATTTGACGGCGGTGTACATGACCCGAACCGCACTGGCCTGTTCCCGATACCTATCATCGATCTGACCCCGGAAGCAGTCGACGCGGATGACCTTGACCACGGCACAGGGGTGACTGGTGCTGTGCTGTACGGGCTACTGGAGTCGGGCGCGCAGGCACCACAACCGCCGCTACCGGTAGAGAGCTTCCGAGTTATGCCCGCTCCATACAGCGCGGGTGATCTAGACGGATACTGGATCCTCGATCGCATCAAGGAGACCTTGGCCGAGGACCGGCACAAGCTCGTGAACCTGAGTCTCGGACCAACACTCGCCGTCGAAGACGACATGGAACCGAACCGCTGGACCGCCGAGCTAGATCAACTTGCGTGGGAGCGGGACATCGTCTTCGTCGTAGCGGCGGGAAACGACGGAAACCAGCACCCGGATACCGGCTTGCACAGAGTTCAGGTCCCCGCTGATATGGCCAACGCCGTTTCGGTCGGAGCATGCGATGCGCCCGCCCCGGACCGACCGTGGGCGCGGGCTCCCTACTCTTCGATGGGACCCGGGCGACCGGGTAGCCGAATCCAGCCCCTGGGCGTTCAATTCGGCGGGGTTGATGACCGCTTGTTTAATGTGTTGCGCTCCGACGGAAGCTTCCTGGAGGCCAGTGGGACAAGCTTCTCGGCGCCGATTGTGACCCACGCCCTCGCGGACCTTGCGGGTAGGCTTCCCCGCGTCAACAGCAGTGTGCTTCGTGCATTCGCGGCCCACTTTGCGGAGCGCCACCGCGCATACAAGGCGAGGCAAGATGAGCTTGGATTCGGACGTTTGCCGCTCTCATTCGCTGACGCCCTGGATTGTGGGCCTGATGAGGCACACGTCCTGTTCGTCGATCAGATCGCGCGCGGCGACATCCTCGGCTATCAACTGCCCATGCCGGGAACCTTTTCGAGCGCTGCAAAGATCTCAGTCACGCTCGCATACGCCTCGCCCGTAGAGCCGACCCAGCCAACCGAGTACACCTCTGCATCGCTAGAGCTCACATTGCGACCCCATCGCAACATTTTCCGGTTTTCGCCGCCACGAGGCTCGACGGAGAAAGCTCGGAATGTTGACTTGACTTCGACCGAAGCACGAACGTTGCTAACGTCGGGGTGGACGAGCAGCCAGGAACCGGTGACGAAGACCCTCACAAGCGCTGCGAGCTTGAATGAGGCAGATCTTCGAGATTCGGGCAAGTGGGAGACACTGCGACACCATCGAGTCAGTTTTGCCGCTGGTGAGATCAATGACGCACGGCTCGAATTGCGATACTTCGCCCGTCGAGCAGGTGCTCTTGACGGGTTGCCAACCGAAGTGCCCTTCGCAATACTCGTCTCTGTCTCGGACCCCAACTCCGGCGGGACGCTCTATGACGAAGTCGCTGCGCAGTTTGCTGCGCTCCGCCCTGTCCAGCGGGTTGCCGGACGTGTTCGACTGCGCGGCGGTCGCCAAAACGCCTGGTACTAGCGCGGAGCCCTGGTATGACGACGACACTCATTCGGGACGAGGCACTGGCCCGAGGAACACTCGGGAAATCCGCGCTAGCGATGATGCGAAGCGTCATGGCAGAGCAGCTGCCCAGATTCCCTGGCCTCCGCGATACCGACACCGTCGACGACTTCGTCAACAGTTTCTTCGAGGACAAGGGCGCAGGTTACGTCAACGTGATCACTGCCCTTCCTGACGACCGGGCCGCCAAACAGGAGACCCGAAAGTGGGTCGAACGGTGGCTCGTCGACCGCACCCGCAAGCTGCCGTGGGGTGCGCTCCGGAACCGGCTCGAGAAGCGGCTCGAACGCTCCACCCTCTTCACCCCGTCGCTCGCGAAACACTACTGGTTCCTCACAGGCGGCGAGGACACCGACCGGCAAGCCACCGAAACCGCCCTTCGGGAGATCGCAGCCAGCGCCCAAGTTGAGGTATCAGTCGCCACCGGCGATGGTTCAGTGACATTGGGGAGTAAGGGGCAGCTAGAGGAGATGCTGCGAAGAGTGCTCGCCGCGGCGGGCCGGTTGCATGTGAGCGATCTCACTAGGATCTGCGCAGACCGATTCCCGTCGCTGCTGGAGACGGGAGATGTCCTGACATCCACAACTGATGCGGACTGGGACAGCGTCGAAGAGACAACCCCCGCTATTGACAGTTCAGAGGTCACCGAGATAAAGCTCGGCGACGAGGAATTCGCCCAGCGGTTGATGCCGCAGCTCACTGAGGCAGAGCTCGCAGCCATCCGTCACGGGGGAGACGCCGCGGCTCTCGCAAAGGATCTTGGCATCGGGCGAACCAGCGCATACAACACTATTCAGAAACTCCGGGCTCGGCTGACGGAACTTGCAGGCGATAGCACGCGAAGCAAAGAGGTTCTCGCTGCGTTGGTCCGTCTCGTATTGGACGATTCGCCCAACGTCCCGTCATTACTTAGTGAGGATATGGAGGACTCCAATGTCGTCTGAGGCATCAGAGCGCTGGATGGCGCTCTCCCAACAATTCCCAATAGGGCCGAAGCGGAGGAGCAGCATGCTTCGAAGCGCCGAGCCAACCGATGCTGTCGTAGTCGGTCAGCTGCGGCACGCCTACTGGGGCGACGCTAGCCTTGTGGTGGTCATTGACGCGATCGACGACGCAGCAGCGGTAGTCTCCGTGCTCCCAGCCACTCTGGAATCCGGGGTCGAAAACAGCACGGCCGTCATCATCGAAGACGACGCTAGCCCTCTACACGGCCCTGTCGTAGTGTGGCCAGATTCCCAGGCGTTGATTCCTTTCGTAACGCTGGGCGCGACAATCGCAACGATTCCCAAGCCTCAGCTCCGGGCAATAAAATCAGCTACTTCAAACGACGCGATTGCAGACGGGCTTCGTCGCGGGCACGCAGAACCGGCACTTGAATCTGGTGCTGCCCTCGCCCTCGCCGACCTTTTCGATGCGATCGACGTGCTCCAAAGTGCACCACGGCTACAACTGGCCACCTCGGACGGCGCAGCCGTCCAGTTGCAGGTCCCGCTTCCGATCATCATGAGTGCCTTACAGACGTCGCAGCCGCGCGCGATGGCAATTCGGATGGGCAAAGAACCGCTCACAGTTGAGGAGGCCGGCCGACTTGCCTCGGTATTGGAAGTCCCAGTCAGCCGAATTCTCGGGGCGGTCGCGCCGCTACCGGTGGACCTCCAGCGCGAACTGCAAGAGCCCCGTTGGCGGTCCCACATTCGGAATCGAGCGATTGACGGCGACGAAGACGGCGCCCGCACGCGCCTCGGATACGAGGCATACCAGCTCGCAGCTCGCGAAACAGGCCAAGGCCGTGAGCTCTGGCGGCAGCGACTCGACACAGTCCTCGCTGCGGACAATCGATAATCCATGCGCGCAGCCTTCGATGACGCTCCGGCTCAGGTCGAGGCGATGCTGAGCGCTTGGGAAGCTCTGGGCGGCTCTCTCGAGGACCTCACACTCGATGCCTTCGCGGCCCTGGAACAGCGTGTCGACCTCACTGTGCTTCGGGTGCCTGAGTTCGTTCCGGCAGACTCGCAGCTTGGATGCTCTGTCGCCGGCGGGTATCGCTGGGAGCCACCAACACTGGTTGTGACTGAGTCAATGTCCCGCCGTCGCCAACAGTTCACGCTCCTGCATGAACTTGGCCACCACATTCAAAAGACAAACATTGATCTCGGCACAACGGTTGTCGAGCACCGGGAGCCTGAGGCATTCGAAGATGCCTGTTGCGATGCTTTCGCCGCACAGCTACTCCTTCCGGACGACCTAGTCAACTCGCACATCTCCGATCGCGGTCCTACTGTCAACACCGCCCTCGAACTGTTCGAATCTTCGAACGCATCGCGCGCGGCGATATGCGTCCGTCTTGCCAACCGCCTCCAGTCGCCAGGCGCTGTCGTTGTTGTCGATGAAGACGGAACAGTGACCTTTGCGGCTGGGCGCGGTGGCCTGTATCCCCCTGCCCGCGGTAGTAATCAGACCGAGAACCCACTCGTCCGCGCAGCACTCGATGCAGAGGGCGAACGCCGGACGTTCGCGCGCGACGACGCGCAGATCTGGTATCGCGATGGCCACACCTCTGAACGGCTATACGGTCAGGCGGCATGGGCGGGAGACCTGCTGTTTCTCGTCATGGTCGAATACAGCGCGCCGTGGTTGGCGATGTCGCCACCCAGGGACGGGACCGTCCGGTACACGACGGACCGCTGGGAGCAGTGCGAACACTGCAACAAGTCATTCGTCATCGGCTTCATCTGTCGTAAGTGCGGGCAACCTCGCTGCCCATCGGGTCACTGCGGATGCACGTCCAAGACTCAGAAGACGTGCATGGAGTGCTTCCTCCAGAAGCACAGCAATCAGTTCGTTCCCGACTCGAACACGTGTCTGGAATGCGCGGGTTGATCACGGTGTGGACGATTCGGAAGTTGTCCCGTCTCTAACTATTGAGCAGGCAATCGGCCTGCCGCACAGCAGTTAGGAGCCCACCGTGGCACCCAGAGAAAAGACCCGAATCTACATCGACGGCGAGCCGATCGACGTCAAGGAGCGGCGCCTCACTGGCGCCCAGCTTCGCACGCTCGTCACACCGCCGGCCGACAACCTGTGGCTCGACGTCAACGACGCGCAAGATCACCCTGTGGCACCCACCGAGCCGGTGGCAATCGAGAACGGCATGCGATTCTTCACCGACCGTCCTCGCGTGATCTACATCGACAAGGTTCCTTACGAGGTCCGCACGGCGGCGCTCACTGAGACGCAATTGCGCGAGCTTCCTAAGTCGCCCGTGCCCGCCGATCATGGAATCTGGAAGGACATCCAGGATGATCTCGACGACCCCATCGAGGCTGGCGAGATCGTCGCGATCATCAACGACGACCGCTTTTTCACGAAGCCGCTGCCCCAGAAGAAGATTCACGTCACCGTCAACCGCCGTCCCGTCACCATCCACGGTGCGGCACAGACCGGCCTGTCGATCAAGGAGACCGCGATCAGCCAGGGTGTGCCTATCAAGATCGACTTTCTCCTGTCTCGCAAGGACGGCCTGAAGTTCAAGCCCGTCGGCGACACCGAGGACATCCGTGTCCGCAAGGACGACGAGTTCCGCGCAAACGACGGGGACGACAACTCGTGAACACGACAACGACCACCGCGGCCATCGCAGAAGCGATCGAAGAGCTGACACAGACCTTCGTAGACGCGAACATCACGACCGAAGATGACGGGGCGGGCGGGGCCTGGGTCACCATCAGCGATGTCCCACTCGGGCCGGTGTACGAGCAGGAGAGTTCCTGGATTGCGTTCCAGATCACTTTCCCGTACCCGGAGGCTGACGTGTATCCGTTGTTCGTGCGCCCCGACCTGCGCCGAAAGGATGGCGGTGTTCACGGCGAAGGATTCCAGTCGGTCCAGTGGGGGCCGCGCGCCGAGGCCGGAACGCAGCTGTCCCGGCGTAGCAACAGGCTCGACCCGGCGAGCGACCCGGCCGCCACGAAAGTCTTGAAGGTGCTCAAGTGGCTGGGCGAACAGTGAACGATAGCTGGTCGGTCGTGATCACCGGGGAGCAGTGGGCCGCATTGCACGGACACCTGTTCCCCGGTGACGGTGACGAGCATGGCGTCGTCCTCCGGTGCGGGATCGCGCGCAGCACCCGTGGAGCTCGACTCCTCGTCCGCGACGTCGTGCCAGCGACTGATGGCGTCGACTACGTCGAAGGAAGCCGGGGCTATCGAAAGCTCACCGCCGAGTTCGTCGCAGACAACATTGATGTGTGCGCGCAAGAGAAGCTCGCATATATCGCAGTGCACAATCACGGCGGGCGAGACCGTGTTGGTTTCTCCGGAACCGACATGGCGTCGCACGAACGCGGATACCCAGCCCTGCTGGACATCAATGACGGAGTCCCCGTCGGCGCGCTAGTGTTTGCCAACAACGCCGTGGCCGGTGACATCTGGACCAGTGAAGGGAAGCGTCACACCATCACTGACTTGCGTGTTGCGGGGCGGCCCCAACGCACGCTCACGCCCGAGCCTGTGGCTGCCCAGGTCGCGGACTCAACGTACGATCGGCAAGCGCGCATCTTCGGCGATCGCGGCCAAGCGATCCTCGCTGGGTCCAAAGTCGCCGTGGTTGGGCTGGGTGGAATCGGCTCGCTCATTTCCGAGTACCTCGCCCGGCTAGGAGTGGGAGAGCTCCTGCTCATCGATCCGGACCGCCTCGATCCGACCAACCTGCCCCGCGTTGTTGGCGCCCGTCGATCTGACGCGCTGCCTCTGCTTCAGAATCAAACTCGACCGCAGTGGATGCAGCGAATCGGCGCCCGTCTCGCGACCTCCAAGGTGAAGATCGCCGCGAGGGTCGCTCGCCAAGCATCCCGGACTGTGCGAATCGTCGCCGTTCCACGATCCGTTGTGGAGATGGACGTCGCGGCGATGTTGACAGACTGCGACCACATCTTCCTCGCCGCCGATTCTGCGCTAGCCCGTCGCCTTGTCAACTCGATCACCCATCAATACCTCATCTCCAACACCCAGGTCGGCTCAAAAGTCACGGTCATCGAAGGCGAAGTTGCCGACATCTTCTCCGTCTCACGGATGAGCAGCCCCGGAGGAGGATGCTTGCAGTGCAACGGTCTGATCCCCGCGTGGAAGCTGACGGAAGAAGCCACCAGCGATGTCCAACGCCGCCGGCAGCGATACGTCGACGACGAGGATGTGCACGCTCCCAGCGTGATAACCCTCAACGCGGTCGCCGCATCTCGCGCGGTCGACGACTGGCTCATGGCCATCGGCGGTCTCACGGATTCGGAAACGAGTGTCGACCATTGGGTCGAGTATCACCCACTCACCGATGAAGTAGTCGAGCACGAACCCGCGAAGTCGCCCGAATGCCGACACTGCGGTGCGTCTCGCTTCGCGCGCGGAGACGGAGTGCCGCTGCTTGCGAAGCCATGAGGGACCGAGGTCGGCGAAGTCGGTGAGGTGAAGTTCCATCGCTCTGGCTTCACTTTGCGTTAAACGGCGTCGAACGACTGGTCCCTGCGGGCGCGGCTTAGAGCAGGGGGTTCTCCGTTTTGAGTGCCTGGACTTTGATTTCTCCATCGAGATTGCGGAGGTAAAGGTACTCCGACGAATCTGCGAGTTGGACGATGTGCCAATTGAGGAGATCACGGAACTTCTCGATCAGCGACAGCAGTTGCTTGAGATAGTCGTCCGGCTTTGGCGTCTTTGCGAAGGGGTTTCGGACGTGGAGGAGTTCACTGACCGTACCGAAGTAGCGGCCGACCTCCGCCTCAGCCAGTCCCGTATCTGACAGAACGCCTATACCGGTCTGGCCACCGTGTTCGACGATGCCGAACGCTCTTGGCCAATAGTGTTGGTTGAGGTTCCTGACCGCTTTCCTCATGGCGTCATAGTTTTTGGCGCTTTGCATTCTTTGATTTATCTTGGCGAACAGAACATGATTCGCGATAAAGGATGCTGCCGTTACTCCTTCGATTACTAAGCGAAGGTGAGCAGCCGCGTGGATGAGGTTGGCGAAGTCGATGCGCTCGCCGGAGAGTTCAGCCTCCGCTTCGTTCAAATCCCAGAAGATTCGGTCATAGAGCGTTCGGTAGATGGCCACTGTGCCGGTCTCAACATTGCCGAACCCATCAATGAGTTCCGAAACTACGGTGCTATTTGAGTTCGAGTTGCTCATCTCCGGCATCGGGCAATTTTAGCCTTTCCTTGGTTGCGCAGAGGTCCGTCGACAGGTCGAC
Organism: uncultured Microbacteriaceae bacterium; assembly: GCA_937872445.1. GTDB lineage: Bacteria > Actinomycetota > Actinomycetes > Actinomycetales > Microbacteriaceae > Terrimesophilobacter. Next base: position 14,471 of record CALMSL010000163.1, read on the forward strand.
CACTCGATGAGACTGACAACTCTGGGTGGCCTGACAGAGGGGACCAAAAGGGGACCAGAATCATGCAAACCATGCAATTCATGACGCGGTCAGCATGATCTGAGCCGTGGAACCACGCGGTTTTCGGTGAAAGTGGAACCGTTTGGACGCCTGGGGGTCACGGGGTCGCAGGTTCAAATCCTGTCAGCCCGACAAATGAAATACGGGCGGCCATCGGTCGCCCGTATTTCATTTCTCTGGCGTGAGACGTTGTACCTGCGAGCAGGTGGGCCCACGCTGCCGAGGGGCCCCGGGCGTTGCGCAGGCATCGCCTCCGGCGCTGTGTGCATTCGTAACCTTGATGCCAAGTGCAGAGCAGCATTAATCGAGCCGGCGATATCCGGAAACACTCTCGCTCATTCTCATCGTGCACAGCCAATGGTCGGATGCTGCGATAGGCAGGGTTGCCTCCGCCATTTGAAAGCCAAGAAACCGCGAGTGAATCGCACTGGGTTTCGTTCCTAGTGTTTTTCGAGGGCGGCGGTTGCCGTCTCGGGTGATTCAAGGTCAGCGTAGTTCGCGGCCTCGACTTCGGCTGGGGTTCTCATGTCGAGTTCCCCGTGGAGGCGTTGGTTGTTCCACCACCAGACCCATTCCAGGGTTGCGAGCTCGACCTGCTCGACTGATTGCCAGGGTCCTTGCTGTCGGATCAGTTCGGTCTTGTAGAGTCCGTTGACGGCCTCGGCGAGAGCATTGTCATCGGAATCTCCGACGGCCCCGGTTGAGGGATTCGCTCCCAGCTCCACGATCCGATTCGTGTAGACCAGAGACATGTAGTTCGATCCGTGATCGCTGTGATGAGTCAGCCCGGTCAGATCACCCCCCGCCGTGAACGCGGCCATGTCCAGTGCTTGCAACGGCAAGATGTCTGCTTTGAGGGTGGACGCGACGTTCCAACCCACGATGCGGCGCGAGAAGACATCGGTCACAAAGGCCACGTAGGCGAAGCCCTGCCACGTTCTGACATAGGTGATATCGACGACCCAGAGGCGCCGCGGCGCGACCGCAACGAACCGGCGCTGCACCAGATCCAAGGGCTTTATCCCGACGGGATCGGACTTGGTGGTGAACACCCGTTTGCTGCGCTTGACCCCACGCAGGCCCAGGCTTCGCATGATCCGCCCGGTCTGGTCCCGACCGATCGCCCAGTTCTGGCGTTTCATCAGGGCGTGCATCTTTCGGACGTCGTAGACGCCGTAGTTCTCCGCGTGCAGACGGATCATCTCTGCGCCGAGTAGCTGGTCAGACATAGCTCTCGCCGACGGCGGCCGACTCTTCGCGGCCCAATAGCCGCGAGCAGTCATAAACCCACACTCTGCCGCACAAAGGGTGCGGCAGATGGTTTCGACCCCGAAGCGATCCCGATACGTGTTCACGTACTGGATCATCTCGTCGTGGGGCGGTCGAGTTCCGCTGCGAAAAACGCTGACGCTGTTCGCAAGATCTCGTTCGCACGCCGCAACTCCGCGTTCTCACGACGGAGCAGCTTGATCTCGGCATGCTCCTCACTGGTCAGACCTGGGCGTTGACCGGAATCGACCTCGGCACGACGACGCCACTTACGTAACGTCTCCGGGCCAACACCGAGCTTGGCACCCACGTGCCGGATCGCTGCATACTCGGTCTCATGCTCAGGCATCGACTCCTCAAGCATCCTGAGCGCACGCTGCCGGAACTCCGGCGCAAATTGACGGGGGATAATCCATCCTCCCAAAGGAAGCGGGACCAAACCCAGTGCGATTCAGTAAAGATTGCCGCGATCATTAGGCTGGTGAGCACCATTAATTTTAAACTGCCTTTTCTACGAACTTTAAACAAAGAAAGGCAAGCCCGTACAGGGCTTGCCTTTACTATTAGAAGTAAAGTATTCAAAAGTCGGTGTTTATGTGTGCGGCGATACTGCATGCCTGCACCTATTGAACCATAAGCAGTACCTCTTGTGAAGAGGCACTAACAATCCCTAAAAAATCAGATAAAATTACTTAGCGAGCGCCATATGCAATGGCAGCTATCTTTTCGTGACCGCTGCCGTCATCTTGAACAGTTATCTTAAAGTAACCAGTAGTAACGGGTAGTGGTCTTGCGATGTTCTTGTCAGAATTATTATGTTCGGTGTAGTTTATAACTAAATTACGGCTACCCGGGGTGTTACTTTTTAGCTCGTTTACTGAGTCAACAGTATACCATTGTCTATACGCCTCTTTGTTATTTGGGTTATCGGAAGCAACCGTAGCCAGATAATTTTGTAGCACAACCGAGTTAATGCCTGACAGGGTGTTAATGTCTGCGTCAATATTGGAATCTAAGGGGCTATTATTGTAGTTTTCTATGAACAGTGCTTTCTTGATAATTTCTGTTTTAGGGCCTACCACCGTAGGAATAAACTTTTCGATGATAGTTCCAGGATAGTCCATCCATAATTTCTCTGTCTCTTGGTTTGCACCAGCGTTTAGCCATTTCGTGAATCTGTCTTCAATCAAAGCTTTTCCGAGTGCTTCAGAATCTAAACCTGTTGGTATTTCAAGTGATTGCACAGTAAATTCAGCTTCGGGTGATTGTGTTACTTCTGGAGATGGTGTTGTATCTGGTGTCGATGTAGAAGTAGCAGATGGTGTTT
>CALMSL010000164.1 GCA_937872445.1 uncultured Microbacteriaceae bacterium
GCGGCGGAGGGGCCGAGGTGGGCGACATGGTCGATCTTGTGCTCGTGCAGGCAGATCGCTTTCACGAGGTCGATCTGGATCTCGTAGCCGGTGGCGATGCCGCGGACGAGATCGCGCCCGTCTCGCCCGACGTGCTGGCCGACGGCGAGGATCGGGGGGATGTTGTCGCCGGGGTGGGAGTAGTCGGCCGCGAGGAACGTGTCGTGGTAGTCGAGTTCGCGCACGGCGACACCGTTCGCCCAGGCCGCCCACTCCGGGCTGAACCGGCGGTCGAGGGTCTTGCCGAAGACTGTCGCACCGGAGCCGCCAACTGACACCGGATGCGCGTTCGCCTGGCTGCGTGCCGAGACGACGGGTGCACGGAGGAGTGACGCGGTGGCGACGGCCGCGTTGTCGATGATGCGGTTGATGACCATGTCGGTGACCTCGTCGGTGACCTCAACCGGGTCGGTCGCGACTTCTGCGATCTTCCAGGCGAGCTGGTCCTTGCGGGCGAGGTTCTCTTCGCTCTTGTGTACGCGAACTTCGTGCTGGTTCATGCTTCTACTCTTCTCTATCCTGCGAGGTTCGGTGAATCGGTGGATGCAGCTGGTGCGGCCCGGTCGACCGCGGAAAGTATGTGTTTGAGGCTGCGCTTCAGGTGGATGCTCGTGGCGTGCGCGGCGAGCTCCGGGTCGCCGTCGACGATGCCGTCCACGATCATGAGGTGTTCCCGTGCCGAGGCGAGCAGCCGATCCGGGTTGTCTTTCGCGAGCCTGCGGGCTCGCGCCAGGTGCGGGCGCAACTGGCGGATCGCGGCGAGCAGGAATCGGCTTTGCACCGCGTCATCCATGGCGGCATCGAGGCGGGCAACCAGTTCGTAGTAGGCGTCGTGGCCGTTCGGGTGCTGCAGCGTTTCGAGTGCGGCGGAGAACTCGTCGCGCAGGGCAACGAAAACGGCCGGATCCCGCCGGGAGGCGACGAGGGACGCGATCTGCATCTCGAGCACCTGGCGAAGCTCGAACAGTTCGACGATGGTCTGCCGCGACAGCTCGCTCACCACGTGGCCGCGGCCGGAGAGGGCGACAAGCAAACCTTCGGCGGCGAGCCGGGCGAACGCTTCGCGGATGGGGGTGCGGGACAGGTTCAGGCGCTGCGCCTGCTCCACCTCGGCGAATGCGGCGCCGGGCGGGAACTCGCCGTGCAGGATGTCGTCGCGGAGGGCCGCATATGCCGTGTCGCTTGCGCGCATCGCCGCCCCTTCCTGTATACAAATCTCGGCCACCGACCACCAATTTTAGGGGCAAAGCGAGTTCAAGTCCAGAGAATGTATACATTCCGTGGCCCGAGTTGCTTGCTATTGACAAGTTCGCTTGTTATTTGCAAGTATTCTTGCCTCGCTATCCGCCCACCGATCACACACTCCGGAGTGCACCATGGCCACTCAAATCTTCGTCAGCCTCCCCACGAGCGACCTTGAGCGCGCGAAGGCGTTCTACACGGGGGTGGGCTGGCCGCTCAACCCTCAGCTCTCCGACGACAACGGCGCATGCTTCGTCGTTTCTGAACACATTTACCTCATGATCATGGCTCGCGAGTTCCTGGCAACATTCACCGACAAGCCCATCGTTGACCCCAGCACGATGCTTCAGACGCAGACCGGTCTGAGCGCGGACTCCCGCGAAGACGTCGATGCGATCATCGACAAGGTCATCGCCGCGGGAGGGCGCGAGGATCGCGAAGCGCAGGACTACGGCTTCATGTATTCCCGGGACTTCGAAGATCCGGATGGCAACCACTTCGGGATCATCTGGTCGGACCCTTCCGCGTCCGAGAGCGGGCAGGACGCGCCTGCGGCACAACCGAACCAGGGAACCTGAGCCCATGGCAGCACGCAACTTCGGACAATACTGCGGCGTCGCGACCGCCGTCGACCTGGTCGGGGAACGGTGGGCGCTGCTCATCGTCCGCGATCTCCTCGTCGGCCCGCGCCGCTACAGCGACCTGAAAACCGGTCTTCCGCGCATTCCCACGAACATCCTCAGCTCGCGGCTCAAGGAACTCCAGGCTGCGGGCATCGTCCGTCGGGTACCGCTCGCGCACGGTCTCGCCTACGGCCTCACCGACGTCGGACGCGGCCTCGAGGATGTCATTCTCGCGCTCGGGCGCTGGGGCTTCCAGGAGATGGGAGAGCCAGCGACGGGCGACATCATCACCCCGGATTCGATGACGATGGCGTTCCGTACCGCATTCCAGCCCGCAGTCGCTATGCCGTTGCCGCCCACCATCTACGACGCGCACCTGGATGACTTCGCCCTGCGCCTCAGGGTCGACAACGCAGACTTGCGCGTAGCCCGACTCGACGCAGAGCACACCGAGACGGTTCTCCGCCAGTTGCCCCAGCTCGTCTTCAGGTCCGGGCCGGAGCTCCACAAGCTCATGTCCGGTGAACTCAGTCCGGCGGATGCGCTCACCCGCGATGCCGTCCACATCGTGTCTGGCGACCGCGCACTTCTCGACCGATTCGCCCGCACGTTCCACCTTGCACCGGCTGCATGAGCGGGCGGGCCCAATGGCCGCCTCGCGCCGTAAGCTGGAGGGCTCATGATTCCCGCCATTGCCTACCCTCCCGAACTGCCGGTCAGCCAGCGGCGCGACGACATCGCCGCGGCCATCCGGGACCATCAGGTCGTAGTCGTCGCCGGCGCGACGGGATCGGGCAAGACCACGCAGATCCCCAAAATCTGTCTCGAACTCGGGCGCGAATCGATCGGCCATACCCAGCCACGCCGCATCGCCGCCCGCACGATCGCCGAGCGGATCGCGGAAGAGCTCGGCACAGAACTCGGCGGACTCGTCGGCTACCAGGTGCGCTTCACCGACAAGGTCGGCAAAGACACCCGCATCAAACTCATGACCGACGGCATCCTGCTCAACGAAATCCACCGCGACCGGATGCTCAAAAAGTACGACACGATCATCATCGACGAGGCCCACGAACGCAGCCTCACCGTCGACTTCCTGCTCGGCTACCTCAAGCAGTTGCTGCCGCGTCGCCCCCACCTCAAAGTCATCATCACCTCCGCCACGATCGACCCCGAGAGTTTCGCCCGGCACTTCGCGGATGCCGCAGGCGAGCCTGCGCCCATCATCGAGGTGTCCGGGCGCACGTATCCGGTCGAGATCCGCTACCGTCCGCTGCGACCGGATCCGCCCGACGACGAGGACGAGCCGCCTGGCCCGACCTCAACCGCCGCGCAACCCCCCCGAAGCTCGAAAATTCAGGAAACTGCGTCACGACCCGGTGGAAAACCCGGCGTGTCGCCGGCATCCGAACGCGAGTTCCTGAATTTCCAGAACACGCGAGGGGGAAAGCACGCCGACGACGGCCTCGACCTGTTCGACGGGATCAACGCCGCGCTCGACGAGCTTGCGCGCGAGACTCCCGGCGATGTGCTCGTGTTCCTGTCCGGCGAGAACGAGATTCGGGATGCCGAAGACGCGATCCGGTCCCGAAACCTTCCGGCGACGGAGGTTCTCCCGCTCTACGGGCGGCTGAGTTCCGCCGACCAGCACAAAGTGTTCGGCAAGGCCGCGGCCGGAACGAGGCGACGCATCGTGCTCGCGACGAACGTCGCGGAAACGAGCCTCACCGTTCCGGGCATCCGCTACGTCATCGATGCGGGTACGGCGCGCATCAGCCGGTACAGCGTCCGCTCCAAGATCCAGCGGCTGCCGATCGAACCGATTTCGCAAGCCTCCGCCAACCAGCGCTCCGGCCGCAGCGGACGCACGAGCGACGGCATCGCCATCCGGCTCTACTCGGAGGAGGACTTCGAGAGCCGCCCGGAGTACACCGAACCGGAAATCCTGCGCACCAACCTCGCCGCCGTCATCCTGCAAATGATCTCGCTCGGGCTCGGCGACATCGCGGAGTTCCCGTTCCTGCAGCCGCCCGACTCCCGGGGGGTCAAGGATGGGCTGGATCTGCTCACGGAGTTGGGCGCGATCCGAAGTGGCCCCCTTCGAGACGCGCTCCGCGCTCCTCAGGGAGCGGTGAAGGACGAAGACGGCCCCCTTCGAGACGGGCGCGCTGTGGCCTCCTCAGAGAACGGGGGTGCTCGCTCCCTGAGGAGGCCGAAGGCCGTCTCGAAGGGAGCCCAACCGGTCATTACCAAGATCGGCCGGCAGCTCGCCGGCATGCCCATCGACCCGCGGCTCGGCCGCATGGTCATCGAATCCGGCAGGCACGGCGTCACACGCGAAGTCATGGCGATCGTCGCGGGCTTGAGCATCCAGGACCCGCGCGAACGACCGCTCGAAAAGCGCCCTCAGGCCGACCAGGCGCACGCCCGCTTCACCGACAAGACGAGCGACTTCGTCACACTCCTGAACCTCTGGAACTACGCGAAGCTCAAGGAGAAGGAACTCTCCAGCAGCGCGTTCCGTCGCCTCTGCCGCGCCGAATACCTCAACTACCTCCGCATCCGCGAGTGGGGCGACGTGTATCGCCAGTTGAAGCGCATGGCGAAGCAACTCGGCCTCACGGTCAACGAACCTCGCGGTGGCGCGGCGGGGGCGGATGCCGCAGCTATCCACCGCTCGCTGCTCGCCGGACTGCTCAGCCAGATCGGCATCCGGGACGAGCAAAAGGGCGACAAGAAGAAGCAGCAGCGCGGCGACTACCTGGGTGCGAGGCAGGTGCGGTTCACCATCTTCCCCGGATCCGCGCTCGCGAAGAAGCAGCCTGCCGAACTGATGAGCGTGGAACTCGTGGAGACGAGCCGCCTGTTCGCCCGCATGAACGCCGCCATCGACCTGTCCTGGGCCGAACCCATCGCGGGCGACCTCGCGAAGAAGAGCCACAGCGAACCGCACTGGGAAAAGCGGCAGGGCTCGGCGGTCGTGTACGAGCGGGTCACCCTGTATGGCGTACCGATCGTGGCGCGGCGGCGCGTGCAGCTCTCTCGCATCGACCCGGAGCTGGCCAGAGAGCTGTTCATCCGCCACGCGCTCGTCGACGAGGATGGTGCCCCGGATTCCTGGCGCACCGACGGCAACCGCAAGAGCAGCGCCTTCGACTTCCTGCGGAAGAACGAACAACTGCGCCACGACCTCGCCGAAGTGGAAGAGCGCACCCGGCGCCGCGACATCCTGTTCGACGACGAAGCCGTGTTCGGGTTTTACGATCGCGTGCTGCCCGCCGAAGTGACCGACGTTCGGGCGTTCGAGTCGTGGTGGAAGAAGGCGCGCGCCGAGACGCCGGGCCTGCTCACGATGACGCGCAAAGAGCTTGCCGCGGATGTTCCGCTCGCTGACAAGGCCGAAGGTCGTCTTGAGGGGGGCTATCCCGAATTCTGGTTCCAGAACGACCAGCGCCTCACCCTCAGCTACCGTTTCGAGCCCGGTGCCGACGATGACGGCGTGACCGTTCAGGTCCCGCTCGCACTGCTGCCGAGGCTCGATCCGGCTGGATTCGACTGGCAGGTCCCGGGGTTGCGGGCCGAACTGGTCGCCGCCCTCATCAAGTCGCTGCCGAAGGCGATTCGCCGCAACGTCGTGCCCGCGGCCGACTGGGCGAACCGGCTCCTTCAGGATGCGCCGGCGGAAGGCTCGGATGAGGTGGGCCTGCGCGAATACCTTGCCGCCCAGATCCAGCGCCAGACGTACACGCCGGTCTCCGTGGACGATTTCGACCTCGACCGGATTCCGGCGCACCTCCAGGTGACGTTCGCGGTCGTCGGAGAGAACGGCAAGCGGATCGCCGCATCCAAAGATCTGGACGGCCTGAAACTCAAACTCAGCACGCGCACGCGCGAGTCCGTCGCGAAGGCGCACGTGCGCACGCCCAACGCGATCGAGCGCGGCGGGATCACAACGTGGGACTTCGATGACCTCCCGCGCGTGCTCAACACGACACAATCGGGAAACACGATCCGCGCCTACCCCGCCCTCATCGACGAGGGCGCGAGCGTCGCGATCCGGCTCATGGCGACGCCGGGCGACCAGGCGAGAGAACATCGCCGAGGCGTGCTCCGGATGCTGCAGCTCGGCATCCCCGCCCCAACCGGTTACGTGCAGGAGCATTTGACCACTGCCGAGAAGCTCGCACTCTCGCGCAGCCCGTATCCGTCAACAAATGCGCTGTTCGCGGACTGCCTGCTCGCGTGCGCGGACGAGGTGTTGGGCGAGCGCGATGTCCGCACGCGCACCGAATTTTCGAAAGTGCGAGACGAACTCTCCGCGACGATCGTCGATGCGCTGTTCGCCGCGGTCGGCCTCGTGAGCTCGGTGCTCACTGCTGCTCGAGACGCCGAGAAAGCGATCTCCGCCGCGTCGAGCATTGCGCTTATTGCGCCGCTCGCCGACGCACGCGAGCAGCTCGGTGCGCTCGTCTTCCCCGGTTTCGTCGGCCGCACCGGTCTCGCGCAATTGCGCCGGCTGCCGGTCTACCTCGCTGGAATCACCCACCGGGTGGCGAAGCTCGCGGAGAATCCGGCCAGGGACCGCGTCTGGCTGACAGAGGTGCACACCGCGACGGAGCGCTACCGCACATCCGGCGGCGAGTTGCCGCCGCATCCGGATGCCCCTGCCGCGCTCACGCACGCCCGCTGGCTCCTCGAGGAACTGCGCCTGTCCCTGTTCGCCCAACACCTGCCCACCACGGAGCCGGTGAGCCTGAAGCGCATCTCAAAGCTCCTCGCCGACCTCTGAGTTACTTGCATGCCCCCCCCTTCGAGGCGCGCTTCGCGCTCCTCAGGGAGCGGTAACTGGCGGCGTTCGGCGCAGGGTGTTCGTCGGCGAGCGAGCTTTGGGGAAATGGTTTGGCCCGGAACCGCGCGTGCGCGGTGGAGCGGCTGAACGATTTCCCCAATGTTTGAGCGGAGGACGGACATCCTGCGCCGAACGCCGACCCGGTTACAGAACCTTCGACAGGAACGCCTGCGTCCGCTTGTGCTGCGGGTTGCTCAACACCTCGACCGGATCCCCGGATTCGACGACCACGCCGCCATCCATGAACACGAGCGAGTCGGCGACTTCCCGCGCGAACCCCATCTCGTGCGTCACGACGATCATGGTCATGCCGGATTCGGCGAGGTTCTTCATCACGTCGAGCACTTCGCCGACAAGTTCAGGGTCGAGCGCGGAGGTGGGTTCGTCGAAGAGCATCAGCTTGGGGTCCATCGCGAGGGCGCGCGCGATGGCGACCCGCTGCTGCTGCCCGCCGGAGAGGTGCGCAGGGTAGGCATCCTCCTTCTCGGCAAGCCCCACCCGGGCGAGCAGTTCTTGCGCTCGGGTTACGGCATCCGCTTTTTTGACCCCGTTGACCCGTATCGGCGCCTCAATGATGTTTTCCAGGGCCGTCATGTGCGGGAACAGGTTGAAGCGTTGGAACACCATGCCGATGTCGCGGCGTTGACGCGCCGCCACCTTGGGTTTCAGTTCGTAGAGTTTGTCTCCGCGCTCTTCGTAGCCGACGAGGACACCGTCGACGGTGAGCCGACCCGCGTTGACACGCTCCAGGTGGTTGATGCAGCGAAGGAAGGTGGACTTTCCGGAACCACTTGGTCCGACCAGGCACATCACTTCGCCGCGCGGCACGGTCAGCGAGATGCTCTTCAGCACTTCATTGGAGCCGAAACTTTTCGACACGCAGTCGGCGTGCACCATCGGGATGTCACGTGTTGTGGTGGTCATCGCTGCTCCTTCCCCGGCTTGTCCGGTGTGCTGCTGCCGGAGTCCGGGGCAATCACGATCCCGGTGGTGACCGGAATCGCTCCCGTCTCCGTGCCTTTTTTCTCCGGTCTGGCCTGCCCGACCCCGCGCGAGAAGCGCTTCTCGAGGAAGTACTGTCCGACCATGAGGATCGAGGTGAACGCCAGGTACCATGCTGACGCGACCAGCAGCAGCGGGATCGGGTCAAAGATCACGGCGGATATGTCGCGCGATCGCCCGTACAGGTCGAAGCTGAACGGCACCGCGGCGACCAGCGACGTGGTCTTCAGCATGGAGATCACTTCGTTGCCGGTGGGCGGAATGATGATCCGCATGGCCTGTGGGATGACGATGCGGCGCATCGTCAGTATCCACGACATTCCCAATGCCGTGGCGGCTTCGTCCTGACCTTTGTCGACGGAGAGGATGCCGGCGCGCACGATCTCCGCCATGTAGGCGGCCTCGTTGAGCGACAACCCGATGACCGCCAGCCAGAACACGCTGATGAAGTCGGTCGGGAACTGAAGCCACGGCGTCGTGAACGGGACCCCGATGTCGATGGTCTTGTAGATGGTGGCGAACAGGCCCCAGAACACGAGCTGCACGTAGATGGGCGTGCCTCGAAACACCCACAGGTACAGCCACGCGACGCCTTTCACGACCGGGTTGTCGGACAGGCGCATTACGGCAAGCGTGATCCCGAGGATGATCGCGATGATCATCGAGTAGATGGTCAGCAGCAGCGTGTAGCCGGCGGCCTGGGATATCCGTTTGTCGAAAATGTATTTCGCGAAGTTGTCCCAGCCGTACGCCTGACGTTGGGACGCGTCGATGATGAACAGCGCCAGCATCAGGATGAGGACCACGGCGACGACGTTGCGCCACGGGTGTCGCAGCCGAATCGCTTTGATCGGCGCGGGCGTTCCAGCGCCGTTCGGCAACACAGTTCCCTGTGTTGCCGAACGGCCAGAGTCTGGAAGACTCATGAACTTACTTGGCGGTTGCCGCGTTGATGGTGATCTTCGAGACAGCGCCGCTGAAAACGCCCCACTTGTCGAGGATCGCCTTGTAGCTGCCGTCATCCAGCATCGACTGCATTGCCGCCTGGATCGCCTTGGTCAGTTCAGATCCCTTGTTGACCGCGATTCCGTAGGGGGCAACGTCGAACGGGTCGCCGGCGAGCTGGATTTTGTCTTTCTGCTGGCTGACCGCGTACTGGGTGATCGGGGAGTCGGCGCTCATCGCGTCGGCGCGACCCAGAACGAGAGCGTTGGTCGCCTCATCCTGCTTGTCGAACTTGAGGATGTTGATCGCCGGCTTGCCCGCATCCGTGCACGCCTTCGACTTTGCGGGGAGTTCGTCGGTTTCCTCCACCGTTGTCGCCTGCACCGCGACGGTCAGACCGCATCCGTTTGCCGGGTCGACGGTCTTCCCGATCGGCGCTGCCCACTGGATTCCGGCGTTGTAGTAGTTGACGAAGTCGACGCTCTTTTCACGCTCGGCATTGTCGGTGAACGAGGAGAGCCCGATGTCGTAGGTGCCGCCGGTGACGCTCGGGATGATCTTGTCGAAGCTGGCAATCTGGTAGTCGGCCTTCAGTCCAAGCTTCGCGGCCATGGCCGTTCCCAGGTCGATGTCCCACCCGATCGGGTTTCCGGAGGGGTCCTTGTACTCGTTCGGCGCGTAGGTCGCGTCGACGCCAATGACGAGCTTGCCTGCTGCTTTGATATTTGCGGGCAGCAGTGCCACCGCCGCCGCATCGACGCCGGTGGGAGGTGCCGAACTCCCCGTGTCCGGCGTTGCCGGGGTGCCGTTGTCGACGCAGCCGGTGAGCATGAGTGCTGCGACGGCAATGATGGCCGGCAGCGCGATCTTGGTGCGCATTGTCATTCCTTCTCTTCTCCTGGTGAATGGTGCTGCCGGTGGAGTGAGACGGAGCGTCGCGGGTGTTGCGCGCCTCATCGACACGCCGGCATTCGCAGCCTACTCCCCGCGGAGGGCAAGGAATCGCCGCGCAGGGCCAATTTGGCTGTGGAATCCGTGCGAATTTGACAAAAACTGCTTCACTGTTCCGGCTTCTTGCCGGACACGGATTTCGCGTTCGCCTCGTAGGAGGTGTTCGTGGATTCGAAGAAGTTGACCAGTTCGTACGTGTCGTTCGCGGTCGCCATCCATTTGGCCGGGTTCGAGACCTTGTACTCCGGGTCGAAGCCCAACTCCTCGAGGCGGCGGTCGGCGAGGTACTTCACGTACTGGTTGATGTACGTGGCGTTCAGTCCGAGGATGCCGCTCGGCAGCAGGTCGCGGTTGTACTCCTCCTCCATCTCCACGGCATCCAGGATCATCTGCTTGATTTCGGCCGCGAATTCCGGCGTCTGCAGTTCGGGGTTCTCCTCCAGCACGGTGAGGATGAGGTTGATGCCGAACTTGAGGTGCAGGGATTCGTCGCGAATCACCCAGTCCATGAGGGAACCGAAGTTGCGCAGGAGGTTCCGCTGCCGAAAGCTCAGCGCGACCATGAATCCGGAGTAGAACCAGATTCCCTCGAGAATGATGTTGTACGCAACGAGGTTGCGCACGAAGTCCTGCTTGCCCTGTGTGGTGGTGATGTCGAGGGTCTGCTCCGTCATCCGCTTGATGAACTTGACCTGGAACTCTTCTTTGCGCGCCATCGACGGCACGTCGACGTGCGAGCCATACGCGGCCTCGCGGTCGATCGGGAACGTTTCGAGCACGTATTCGAAGCTCATGCAGTGGTTCGCTTCCTCCCACATTTGCTTCGCAAGGTAGAGGTGGCACTCGGCGGCGTTGATGTACGGGTACACGCCGAACGCGAGCGCCTTGTTCACGAGCAGTTCGTTCGGGTTGAAGTAGCTCATGAGGAACGTGATCGCGTGGCGTTCCTCATCCGTCATCTTCTTGAAGTCGGCAATGTCCTGGTCGAGCTGGATCTCGTTCGGGAACCACGTGTTCGCGACCGCCTGGTCGTACAGGTCCATGGCCCACTGGTACTTGACCGGCTTGAGCAGCAGGCCTTCCTGCACGCCCGTACCGAGAATCCCTGACATTGCGCGTTCCTACTTCCTTGTCACTGACTGAGTCGATCCCTTCGAGACGATCGCTGCGCGATCCCCTCAGGGAACGATGGTGATTTTTACTGGCAGCTGTCGCACTGCAGCTCGTCCATGGGGTCGACGGGTACGGAGAATTCTTCATCCATGATTACTCACCGTCCTTCGCCGGGCTTGCGGCAGAGAGTCCGGCGAATCCGAATCCCTTGCGCACGGGAGCAGCCGTTGACGCCGCGGCCGCGGCCGGCGTGCTTGCCGCACCGAACCCTCGCTTGGCCCCTGCATCGATGTCCTCCGACTTGTTCACCTTGACGGTGGACTGCTCCGCCTGGTGGCGCGGCTTCATGTGCAGGTAGTACGTCGTCTTCACACCGCGTTCCCACGCACCGTAATAGATGTCCATCATCTCGCCGAGGTCACGGGTTTCGAGATACATGTTGCGGCTGATGGCCTGGTCGATCCACTTCTGGGCACGGGCGGCGACCTCGAGGAACGCGTACGGGGAGAGCTGGAAGCTCGTCTTGTACACCTCTTTGAGGTCATCCGGGATGGCGTCGACAACCTGCACGTCGCCCTGGCTGCGCAGGATCGACTCGCGCACGCTGCCCCACAACCCGAGCGCCTGCAGGTCCTTCACGAGGTTGCGGTTCACCTCGAGGAACTTGCCACTCGAGGTGGACCGGCTGAAAATCTGGGTGAACTGCGGGTCGAGGCCCGGCGTGGTGCCCGCGACCAGACCGATGGATGCCGTCGGCGCGATCGCCATGAGCGTCGCGTTGCGCATCCCGCCCCTGACCTTCGCGCGCATCACGTCCCAGTCGAGCCGCGTCGTGCGGTTCACCGTGATCGGCACGCCGCGGTCCTCCTCGGTCTTGGCGATGCTGTCGATCGGCACCATGCCCTTCGACCAGCCTGAACCCTCGAAGTTCGGGTAGGAGCCGCGTTCCTTCGCGAGCTCCGTCGACTCGTCGATCGCCGCCCAGGAGACGTGCTCCATGATTTCGTCGATGAGGTCGTACGCCGCTTCGCTCTCGTAGCTCAAGCCCAGTCGCTCGACGATGTCCGTGAAGCCCATGACGCCAAGGCCGACGGCGCGGTTCTGCTGGTTGGAGAAGTCCGCCTCCGGCACGCTCGACTTCGTGATGTCGATGAGGTTGTCGAGCTGCCGCACGGCGATGCGGGCGGACTCCTCGATCTTCGCGAAGTCGATCGTCGGGCGACCGCCGGCCTCCCCAGCTTCGAGGAGGTGTTGCGACAGGTTGATCGACGCGAGGTTGCACACCGACACGTTGTCCTCATCCTGCGGGAGGGTAATCTCCGTGCACAGGTTGGACAGGTGGATCGTGCCAGTGTTGTTGTTGAGGGCGCGGTTGTTGATCGTGTCCTTCCAGGTGAGCCACGGGTGGCTGGAAGCGGAGAGGGAAATCAAAATCGCCTTGAACTGTTCGCGCGCGGTCGTCTTCTTGAACATGTTCATGTTGCCGGCCTCGGCCTCGGCGACGTAGTGTGCGTAGCGCATCGAGAACGCCTTGCCGTACAGCTCGTTGAGGTCGGACACTTCGAGCGGGTCGAAGAGGTACCAGTCCTCGTCGTTCTGCACGCGCTTCATGAACTCGTCGCTGATCCACACGGCCGTGTTCGCGGTGCGGGTGCGGCGGTACGGGTCGCCGGAGTTCTGGCGCAGGTCCAGGAACTCCGGGAAGTCCATGTGCCAGTTCTCCATGTAGAAGCACAGCGCGCCGAACTTCTTGCCGCCGCGGCTCACCGCGCGCAGCACCGAGTCGATCGTGTGCATGAACGGGATCGGCCCGGTCGATGTTGTGTTGTTGCTCCGGATGGGCGAACCCTGCGCGCGCAGCTTCGTGACGGAGAGTCCGATCCCGCCGGTGCCCTTCGTGAGCCACATGACGTCGCGCGTGGTCTTCGCGATGTGCTCCATGTCGTCCTGCATCTCCATGACGAAGCAATTCGCGAGCTGCGGATAGCTGGTCCCGGCGTTCACGAGCGTGGAGCCCGCGGCGAGATATTCCAGTTTTGACATCTTCTCGTAGAACTTGATGGCCTGGGCGTTCGGGTCCGCCTCGTTGAGGGACAGCCCCATCGCGATGCGCATCCAGAAGTACTGCGGAACCTCGAGCGCGTCCCCGTTGCGGCCTTTGATGCCGTAGCGGTTGTTGAGCGTGACAACGCCGATGTACTTGAGCAGGTCGTCGTGGTCGGGCTCGAGGGTGTTGGCCAGCAGGTCGAGGTCGAAGAGCTGGATGAGGCGCTCGTCGAGGAGGCCCTCCTCCACACCGCGCCGGATGTTCATGGGAAAGTGCTCGACGTGCAGCGCGCGCAGTTCCTCATCCGACTCGTAGTCGCCGAGCACGCGCTTGTAGATGGTCTTGAGGAGGAGCCGGGCGGCGACCGTGTCGAACTCCGGGTCGTCTTTCACGTTCTGCAGGGCAACCTGGATGACGGCCTCATCAAGCTGCTGGGTGGTGATGCCGTCGAACAGCGTCAGCTCGAGCTCGCTCGCGATCTGGGTGACCCAGGTGATGTTGTCGTCCAGGCCCTCGCTGGCCTTCTCGATCGCAAGGTTGATCTTGTTCGCGTCGTACGGCTCACGCGCTCCATTGCGCTTGACGACTGTGATGGCCATTCTCACTACTCCCAATACTCGAAAAGCCCGCCACGACCGGCGGTTTACTCTCCCCTGACGAGCCCTGGCTGGACCCGAATTACACACTGAACCTCGAACTTTTCGGTCGAAATTTCGTCTTCGGGCCGGTTTGCTCCTGCGCAGTCACACCACTATATAGTGGGGATTCCGCATTCGACTAACCCAACATATAGTGGGCGTGTCATCCACAATTGTGCATAACTTGCCCGGGTTTTGCACAGCCTGTGAGTGAAGTTTCGCAGCAGCCACCGACATTCTGACCGCACTGCCCACCAGTAGACTTGAGCCCTTGTGAACGGCTACCTGCAACTCCTCAAAACCCGCGGTGTCGCGCGGTTGATGGGGTCGCAACTGGTCGCCAGATTCCCGAGCGGGATGCTGTCCCTCGCGTTCCTGATTTACATCGAACGCATCCACCACTCCTACGGCGCCGCCGGGCTTGTGCTCGCCGCCACGAGCGTCGGCCAGGCCGTCGCCGGCCCGCTCACGAGCAGGTGGATGGGTGTGTGGGGGATGCGGCGCGTCCTCATCCTCACGCTCATCGTCTGTTCGAGTGCGGTCGGCATCATCGCGTTCTCGCCGAAGCTCCCCGTCGTCGTGTACATGGCGGTCGGGCTCGTCGCGGGCTTGAGCAACCCGCCCATCCAGCCCGCGGTGCGCACGATCTACCCCAAGCTCGTCACGAGCAATCAGCTCACGCCGCTGTACTCCCTGGATGCCTCCGCGCAGGAAATCATCTGGATCGCCGGCCCCGTGATCGCCACCCTCGTCGCCACCCAGATCAGCCCCGTTCTGGCGATCGTCGTCGCCATGGCGTTTCTGGTCGGCGGCGGGATCTGGTTCATCGCCTCGCCCGAGGTCGGTCAGGTGCGAATCCCGCGGGCCCGCCGCAAGCTGGGAGCCGTCCTCACCCGGCCGCCCGTGATGTTGGCGACCGCGACCGGGTTCCTGCTGATCGGCGGTGCGGCGTCCGTCGAAGCGGGAGTCGTCGCGACGTTCGGTGAGGGGCGGCCGGAATCCGGAATCGTTCTGGCGATCTTCGCCCTCGGATCCCTCGTCGGCGGTCTGGCCTTCGGGCATCGGCCGATCGGGCCGTGGGCTCTCGCGCTGCGAATCTTTGGTGTGTTTATCGGCATCGCCCTCGCAGCAGCATTTCTGGACTTCTGGTGGCTCTCCGCCACTCTCGCGATCGCCGGGCTCGGCATCGCGCCGGCGCTCGCCGTGATGTTCACGATCGTGTCCGCGAGCGTGAAGTTCAGCGAAACCGCTGAAGCCTACGGCTGGGTCGGCACCGGGCAACTCATCGGCGCGGCGCTCGGATCGGCCATGGCCGGATTCATGATCGACGCGTTCGACGCGCACGGAGCGTTCTGGGTCGCTGCAGCCCTCACGTTCCTCGGGTTCCTCGTCGCGATGATGTTCCGCGGTGCGCACCCCGACCTGCGCGGGCGCGACTCGAGCCCCATCCCGGACACGGAGCCAATCCAGACCATGCGGCCGTAGCGCCTCGAGCGCTCACCCGATCGCGGTGGCCACAACCCTCGCGAGCCTCGGGCGGATGACGTGGTCGTTCCCCTCGACCTTGTGCACGTTGATCCCGCGCATCCGCTCCACAATCCGAAGCCCGGCGGGTGTGAGGAATGGATCGAGCGTGCCGTAGACGACCTCCACGGGAACGGTCACGCTCGCGAGATCGCTGATCGTCGTCTGGGATTCGATCAGATTTTCGAGCGACAGAACGAACGGCGTCCAGTTGCGTTCGGTCACCTCGACCACGTTCTTGATGGGCGACAGCCGCGCGAGGCTCGCTGCGCTGCGCATCGTGAACTCCTTGTTCGACCTCAGGTATTCATACAGCTTCATGTGGAGGTCGGTCGCGGTGCGATCCCGCGGATTCCCGATCGCGCTCGAGGAGATGTACACCGGCGGGCTCACGAGCACGAGCTTGGAGAGCTGGCGCCGATGCGTCGCCGCGTACCGGGTAGCGATGAGGCTGCCCATCGAATGGCCAACGAGAACAAACGGCTCCGTGAGTTTCAGGCTTCGGATGGTGCGCGCGAGCGCCGCGACGTGTTCCTCCAGGTCGTAGCGTGCGTCGAGCGGGGCCGGCGACTCGCCGAACCCGAGCAGGTCGATGGCGATCGCCCGATGCCGGGGTGCGATGAGCGGAATCAGAAGCTCGAACGTGACGGAGGAGGACGCGATCCCGTGCACCAAAATGACGGGAGGGCCGCTCCCCTCATCGCCGGCGATGTGCAGCAGCGGCCCGCGCTGGGATCGGAACCAATCGAAGAACCCCATGTGTTCAGTATCCCCTGAGCCGTTGCGAACCCGCCGACAGCATCGAGAACGTGACGTACGAATTGCACGAAACGTTGGGTGTTGCCGGGCGAGGCCCCGCCGCTATGGTTGCCGCATGAGGCGCATTCTGATCACCACCGTCATGGCACTGTCACTCGCGACGCTCGCCGGTTGCGCGATGTCCGGAGCGTCCACACCGGACTCGGCGCCCGGCGCCCCCGGCGCTGCCGAACACGGTACCCTGATCGCCGGAGACACCGCCGCCGGTGGCGCGGCCCAGTCCGACGCGAAGATTCTCGTGAACGGCCCGCAAATCATCACGACGGTTCAGGTCACCGTCACCGTCGACAACCCGATCAACGCGGCGGATGATGCGGCGAAGATCGCGGACCGGTTCGGCGGCTCCGTCGCGGATCGCAGCGAGCGCGCGGGTTCGGGAAGCGACAAGGGCAGCGCTCAGCTCACGCTGCGCATCCCGTCGGCCAGCCTCACCAAAGCTCTCGACGAGTTGAAGGCGCTGGGGATCGCGCGCGACACGTCCATCAATTCGACGGATGTCACCGCCCAGTCGCAGGATCTCACCGCGCGCATCACCGCGCTCCAGACCTCCGTGGACCGCCTCCTCGACCTGCTGTCGAAGGCGAGCTCCACCGACAATCTGCTCGCCATCGAGAATGCGCTGTCCGAGCGCCAGGCAAATCTGGAGAGCCTTGAGGCGCAAAAACGCAACCTCGACAATCAGGTGCAATTGTCGACGGTGAACCTGTACCTCGTCTCCGAAAAGGACACGCCCGCCGAGACGCCGGACACGTTCTGGAGCGGGCTTGCGGCCGGATGGGGCGCGTTCGTCGCCTTCTGGTCGGCAGCGCTGGTGGCTCTCGGCGTGCTCGCCCCGTGGTTGATCGCTGCGGGTATCGTCACCGCGGTCGTGCTGGTGTGGATCAAGCTCGCCCGCCGTCGCAGCGCGGCGCAGAAAAGCTAGCGGTTCCAGTCCGGCCGGGACGGTGCAGCGCGACCGGCCGCGTCGTAGGGGCTGATCGCCTTTTGCGGGTCCTGCTCCCCCGCCAATTCGCGAAGACGGCCGATGGTGTCCCGCGCCTCATCGACGACGGTCAGCAGGGCCGGAACCAGGGCAAGCAGCCGGCCGATGCGCTCCTCGTCGCTCGAACCGTCGCCGTCGTAGATGATGCCCATGGCGTTGTCCCGCAGCACTGCGGCGCG
>CALMSL010000165.1 GCA_937872445.1 uncultured Microbacteriaceae bacterium
GGATGGGTTTTCATCATCAACGCGGGAACGTTCCTCGGCACGATCGTCGCGCTGATCGCCATCCGCGTGGCCGATCTTCGCGCCCAGCCGCGCGCACCACGCGCTCGCGGCCAGATCATGGCGGGATTCCGGTATGTGCTGAAGAAGCCGGCCATCATTGTCATCCTCATCATGATCGGCGTCGTCGGAACGTTCGGAATGAACTTTTCGATCTTCATTTCGACGATGGCGACGGTCACGTTTCACCTCGGTGCGGCCGAGTTTGGAGTTCTCACCTCGGTGATGGCCATCGGTTCGGTCACTGGCGCGTTGTTCTCCGCACGGCAGGCGCGCCCCCGGATGCGCACGATCTTTTTCTCGTCGACCCTGTTCGGGCTCGCGAGTGCCCTGTCCGCGCTCATGCCCACGTTCGTCATGTTCGCGGTGTCGCTGACCCTCATCGGTTTCGCCGCGCTCATGTTCATGACGACCGCGAACTCGATGGTGCAGACGACCGTGGCGCCGGCCATGCGCGGCCGGGTGATGGCGCTCTACATGGCGATATTCGTGGGTGGAACCCCCATCGGCGCGCCCTTCGCGGGCTGGGTTGTCAACCAGTTCGGCCCGAGATGGGGGCTCGGCGTCGCGGCGATCTCCGGGCTCGTCGCGGCCTCGGTGTGCCTGTACTGGCTCATGCGGTACAAGCGAGTTCGCGTGCGCTACACGTGGGCACGGCCGCGCTTCCACATCGGTTACGCCGCCGATGGACGCGCGCACGAACTTGCCACGCAGGAGATCGCCATCATCGAAGCAGAGGCGCAGAAGAGCTGACCTGACCGTTTCGCAGTACCGTTCACCGATCGCCCGGCCGAAGCAGCTAGAGAAGCAGCCTACGCACCAGGCGAGATCGTTCTGAACCCGAGTTCCTGCGCGGAAAGCAGCAGCCGCTGGTCATACGCGCAGACAAGATCGGCGCCGACCAGGGTCGCCGTGGCGAGGTGAATGGCGTCCAGACTGCGCAGGGATGCGGGGCCCATCCGTCGTGCGACATCCGCGACCTGCTCGGTGACGAAGTACTCGATGACACCGGACAATGCGACGCTCACCAACTCGACCACTTCGCCTGGTGGACTCGTATCGAGCCGCGACCGAATTGTGCGGGTGGACTCAATCCAGGCGAGAGTCGACGAGAACAACCTGTCACCATCGCGAACGAAACCCTCGAGGGTTTCCACCAGCTGGCGAGACTCCGTTTCCGCCAACGCCCTCTTGACGAGTGCGCTGCTGTCCACGTAGACGTGCACTTCAGAACCGATCTTCGCGATCGAGAAGGTCCAGTGAAGTCACGCCCTCTGGCAGTTCGAGCAGCCGTTGAGCGCGTCGAAACGGCTCAGTGGGCAGCCGCACCACCCCGGCAGCGACAAGGTCGGCCATCGAACGCGGGGCAGGCGCCGCCCGGGACAATCTCAAGTACTGATCGAGGGCTTCGCGAATGAGTTCCTGCTGCGAGCGACCCGTGCGCTCCGACTCCGCACGGAGCGCGGCTTCGGTTTCCGGCCGCAATCTGAGGTTGGTAGCCATGCACCAGATGGTACTGAGTTAGTACCGATTTCGGTACCAAATCCGCAAAAGCGACGCCCGCTGGCTAGTGGCGGTCGAGGATGGCGCGCACGTCCGCGCCCGCCGGAAGCACCCCGTACAGCCGTCCGCGATCGTCCCCGAGTCTCGACTCGACGAACGCCTCCGCCGCTGCGGTCGGCGAGAACCGCAGCATGAGGGAAGCTTGAAGCGTCAGAGCAAGATGCTCGGTGAGGCGCCTCGCCTGCCCGACATCCGGCGGCGCGGTCAGCATCGCCCTGGTCTGCGCGAGGTATTCGTCGAACACCGGGTGCACTCCGTCGGCCAGAGTCACCTCGGCAAGGAAAGCCTCGACGGTTTCCGGCTCGCGGGTGATCGCCCGTACCACGTCGAGCGCGATCACGTTTCCCGAGCCCTCCCAGATCGCCATCACCGGCTGCTCCCGGTACCGGCGCGCCAGCGGGAACTCCTCGATGTACCCGTTGCCGCCCAGACACTCCATCGCCTCGAACGAATGCTCCGGCCCGCGCTTGCAGATCCAATACTTCGACACGGCGGTCGCGAGGCGCCGGAACGCCCGCTCCTGATCATCCGCGTCGGCGTCGTGGGCGCGGGCCAGCCGGAGCCCCGTCACGGTGGCCGCCTCCGACTCCAGCGCGAGGTCGGCGACAACTGCGGTCATCGCCGGTTGTTCGATGAGTTTCGCCCCGAACGCGCTGCGGTGCCGCACCAGCCAGAGCGCTTCCGCGACCGACTGCCGCATTCCGGCCGCCGTTCCCAGCACGCAGTCGAGGCGAGTGCGGGCGACCATTTCGATGATCGTCGCAACCCCGCGACCTTCCTCCCCGAGCAAAAACGCCTGCGACCCATCGAATTCGACTTCGCACGAGGCGTTGGATCGATTACCGAGCTTGTCCTTCAACCGCTGGATGGCGAACACATTGCGCGTGCCATTGTCGAGCATCCGGGGAAGGAGGAGACAGCTCAGTCCCGCCGGTGTCTGCGCCAGAACGAGGAACGCATCCGACATCGGGGCACTGCAGAACCACTTGTGCCCGGTGAGGCGGAAACTCCCGTCTCCGGCATCCGCCGCGACGGTCGTGTTCGCCCGCACATCGGAACCGCCCTGCTTCTCGGTCATCGCCATCCCGAACAGCGCCGAGGGCTTGCCCGCGGAGAGGGCGCCATCGTAGTCGCGGCTCAGCAGCCGCGGCAGCCATTTCCCCGTCAGCGTTTCGGATGCGGCGAGCGCCGGCACCACCGCGTGCGTCATCGAAATCGGGCAGGCGTGACCCGGCTCGATCTGGGCGAACAGCATGAACGTCGCCGCCCTGGCCACACTCGACCCCGGGCGCGGATCAGCCCAGGCGCTCGTGTGCGCGCCGCGAGCCACCGCCGCGGCAATGATCCGGTGATACGACTCGTCGTACTCGACCTCGTCGATGCGATTCCCGTACTTGTCGTGCGTTCGGAGAACCGGCTGGCGGGTATTCGCGGTTTCGGCGTCGCGCTGAAACTCGCTCGTTCCCACGAATTTGCCCGTCTCGCGCAGGTCCCCGAGCGCCCACTCGGCACCGAAATGCGCAACCCCGTCAACGAGCGGACGGTTGGCCGCGAACTCGTCGATACCGGCGCGCGGCGGCGCCTGATTGGTTACCTCGTGTGTGGGCATACCTCCACGCTAACCCCGCGTGGATTTTCCGCAAGGGCACAACGGCCAGCGGCATCCGAACCGGTCAGCGGCGAGCTAACGGCGCAGCTCGAGCGTGCAGCACTTCACGCCGCCGCCGCCGAGCAGAAGCTCGGACAGGTCGACGCCGATCGGATTGTAGCCCCGCTCGCGCAACTGCTTTTCGAAGCCCTTCGCCCGGGATGCGATCACGACGTTGCGACCATCCGAGTACGAGTTCAGCCCCAGAACGCTCGCATCTTCCTCGCTGACCAGAATCGCATCCGGGTACCGCGCCCGGAGAACCTCAAGCCCGGCATCGTTGAACGCGGACGGGAGATAGGCGATATTCGGGCTCTCCCCCGGCGCGGGCGCAGGGTCGAGAACCGCGATAGCGGTGTCGATGTGGTAGAAACTGGGGTTTACGAGCTCGAGCGAAATCACCTCGCGTCCGAAAATTTCGGAAACCTCGCGGTGGCTGGCGCGATCGGTGCGGAATCCGGTGCCGGCCAGGATGACGTCACCGACGAGCAGGAAATCACCCTCACCCTCGTTGACCTCCCTGGGAACGCGCACGTCGAAACCGTTCGCGCGGAACCAGTCCATGTAGGCGGGGCCTTCCGGCTGCCGCTCAGCGAAAGTGAAGTTTGCGCCGTACGCGATGTTGTCGAGAACGAATCCGCCGTTCGCGGCGTACACCATGTCGGGCAGGCCCGGCACCGGGTCGATCAGTTCGACCGTGAAGCCGAGGTCGAGGTAGGTGCGGTACAGCTCCCCCCACTGCCGGACCGCGAGCGCCGTATCCGTCGGCCTCTCCGGATGCATCCACGGGTTGATCTGGTAGCTCACGGTGAAAAAGTCGGGCCGGCACATCAGCACCGTCCGCTTTGAGGTCTTTCGTTGCGGGGTTGCCGCCGCATTTTGGGCAAGAGTTTCAGTCATCAAATCCTCCGGTTCGGTGGCGGACTTCGTCGCTCGCTCGAGCCCCGTCACGGGACGCCGTTTCCAGTGTGTCACGGCAGTATCGAACGCGTGTCGCTGAATTGCGCAGCGATCCTGCGTGGTAGCCCACCGAAACACAAAGAATCACCATAGGGTAGGAGTATGGACAGCCTCGACTATGGCATCATCGACCTTCTGCGGCAGAATGCCCGTTCAGGGTACGGCGATATCGGCGAGGTCATCGGTCTGTCTGCCTCCGCAGTGAAACGGCGCGTGGATCGACTGGTTGCCGACAAGGTGATCCGCGGTTTCACCATCCAGGTCGACCCGAACGTCGATGGGTTGTCCACGGAGGCCTATGTCGAACTCTTCTGCCGCGGGACCGTGTCCCCTGAAGACTTGCGCCGGATTCTGGCTGCCGTGCCCGAAGTGGTGTACGCCGGAACGGTCACGGGCAGTGCGGATGCCATCGTGCATATGCGGGCGCGGGACATTGCGAGCCTCGAGGTCGCGCTCGAGCGCGTCCGGCTCGCGCCGAACGTGGACCATACGAGATCCGCGATAGTGCTTTCCAAGCTCATCCATCGCACACAGGATCTCTAAGCACAGCTCATCGGGTGCGACGCGAAAGCGGCGCCCGCGGCGGCAGTCAGGCCGCGAGTGCTTCTTCCCTGGTGCGCAGCGGCTTGAGTGCCCGCGCCCAGCGAGCAACCTGGTCAACCTGTGCGTCGAGCTCGGCGACGTGCGACTGCGCCGGCGCAAACGTGGTGAAATTCTCGAAATCGGTAAAGAGCGACAACATCACGTTCTGGCGAACGTCGGCCACCTGAAGCTCGGCGAGCACCTGGCGCAAGTGCTCGTTGGCGCGAACCCCGCCCATGGAACCGTAGCTCACGATGCCCGCGGCCTTATCCGCCCACTCGGCATTAAGGAAGGAGATCGCGTTGGTGAGTGCTGCCGGGATGGTGTGGTTGTACTCGCCGGTGACGAAAATGTAGCCATCGAATTCGTCGATCTTCGCGCTGAATTTCTTGGTGTGTTCGTGCTGGTATTTGCCCATGGCTGCCGGGTAGGCCTCATCGAGCAGCGGAAGCGCGTAGTCAACAAGGTCGACGAGCTCAAATTCGATGCCATCAGCTTTGGCGGTCTCCTTCACCCAGTTGCCGACCTGGATACCCAACCGCCCCGGGCGGGTGCTCCCGACAATGATTCCAATTTTGAGGTTCGACATGGTTCCCTTTCGTAATCGACCTGAACTCCACCGGTTGTCGGTGCATCAGTTTCGTTGACGTGTCACCAATTATCAACCATCGTTGATGCATCAACATTCCGATACTGTGAATCTTTATGGCAGAGCTCACGGAAGAAGAGTGGGAGTTATGGCGAACCTTCCACGCAATGCGTCAGCAACTGGCCCGTGCACTGGAGGACCGATTTCAACATGACGCCGGAATCTCCGATCCAAGCTATGCAGTCCTGGTTGCCCTTGTCGACTCAGCCGAGCGCCAATTGCGCAGTCGGGAACTCGTCGTTCGCACCGGCTGGGAGAAGAGCCGGCTGTCGCATCAACTGACCCGAATGGCCAGGCACGGACTCGTTGAACGTTCAGACTGTGACGACGATTCGCGCGGAACGTGGATCCGAGTGACACCGAAAGGTCGCCGCCTGATGCTCAAGGCGACCCGCGGACACGCTGCGGCGGTTCGCGCGCTGTTCTTTGACCCGCTCAGTCACGAGGAACTGGCGGCGCTGCGCAGCGCGTCGGAAAAGATACTGGCCGCGATCAAAGGTGCGGCAGGCCCGAATGGCGCCGGAGCCTAGTCCCACTCGCTGGGCGCGGGCTCCCTCGTCGACGGGAGCGCGGATTCTGTCGTCAGGTTCCTGAGCCACGGGGGAGGCGGGAACGAGTCCGGCTCGACGCCCCACAGCGCCGCCAGTTCGTCGATGGGTGCGCGCCCGCCCGATCGCGCCAGGAATCGGATGCGCACGAAAAAGCGCGCATAAATCTCGCCACGCACCACGAAGCGCTGCTCGACGTAGACGTCACGGCCATCAAGGCCGGCGAGACGCGTCTGAATCTCGTACTTCTGCCAAATGTTAAGGGACTTACGGTAGTTGATGGTCGAACCCGCAACGATCGGGTACCAGCCGTGCGCTTTCAGTTCCGTCCAAATTCCGCGCCGACGGATCATCTCCACACGTGCGACGTCCGCAATCGACATGTACCGACCGTTGTTCATGTGGCGATACAGGTCGATGTCGGTGGGCAGAACGCGGAACGTCTTGGACACCACATCGAGCGGTCCTGCCGGATCCGTTCTCGGGAAGAGAAAGACGAGGAGGGTGCGCCAGATCAGATTCATCTGGGCAGGTTACCTGCATCGTTCAGTGATCCGCACTTCGGCGCTCTCCCGGAGATGCGGCGCGGCGTCACCTCTCCGCCGCGCCGCGCCTTAGGCCGCGAGCCGTTCCGACTGCTCGACGAGGAACCGCGAGTAGGCCCCCACGGTGAGAAATGTCGGGTAGTCCTCCCCGAGAGCGACCTCGCGGAACACCTCTGCCGCATCCTCGAAACGGTCCGTGGCCGATCGTGGAAGGCCCGCAAGCACTTCGTCGACGATCCCGTCCACCCACGGGGCCGTGACCTGGTTTCCCTCCGCGGTCACCACATCCTGGTGGATCCACTGCCACACCTGCGAGCGGCTGATCTCCGCGGTCGCCGCATCCTCCATAAGGTTGTCGATCGCGACGGCGCCGACGCCGCGGAGCCAGGATTCGATGTACCGCAGGGCGATGGACACGTTCCCCGCGACGCCCTCATCCGTCACGAGCCCGTTTGCGGACCGGATATCGAGCAGTTGGTCGGCCGTCACGGAGACGTCCTCGCGCAACCGGCCGAGCTGGTCCGTGTGCTCCCCGAGCACGGCGTCGAACTCGGCGCGGGCGGTCGCGATGAGGTCCGGGTGCGCCACCCAGGTGCCGTCAAACCCGTCTGCGGCCTCACGGCGCTTGTCTGCTCCCACCTTTTCCAGAGCCACCGCGGTGACCTCCGGGTCTCTGCGGTTCGGGATGAACGCGCTCATGCCTCCGATGGCATGTGCTCCGCGCCGGTGGCACGTCTTCACGAGAAGTTC
>CALMSL010000166.1 GCA_937872445.1 uncultured Microbacteriaceae bacterium
CGAGCCCCGGCGCGAGGGGCTGGAGTGCGGCGCGCACGCTCGCGACCACGATGATCGGATGCTTGTCCTGCGATTGGTCGACCTGCCACTCGTGCAGGCGCCGCAACGCCCGCACTCGCTTGCCCACGGTTTCCGCGCTCGGGCTCAGGCGCTCGTGCGGGAGCGTCTCCCAGGCCGGGAACTCGAGGATCTCGGCATCCGGAACCGTCGCCGCGAGCGCATCCCGCAGCGACTCTGAGTCGCGCCCGGTCGCAACAATCGCGAACAGTGCCTGCGGACCCTTCCGGGCACCGAGCAGGGCGGCGAGGAGCGGCGCGCGAAGGCCGTCGACGAGAGAAAAATCGGCGCTTCGCCGGGCGTGAGAGAGGGCACTTTCGAACGTGCGGGCGTGCAGAAGCCTGGCACTTAAGCCCTCAAGTATCACCCAACAAGTCTACGTTGCGCGCTGGATCTTGGGGTTGAGGCCCTTTCGGGCCGCAACCCCGACGCCCGCGCCGACGTCCGTCTCGGCCGTCTCAACGGTTTCGAGACGGATGCCTGCGGCCATCGCTCAACCGGCACGTGGGATCGCGTCCGCTGGATGAGGGATCGCGCAGCGATCGTCTCGAAACCACAAGCGAGTCGCTGGGTGCTCCCTTCGAGACGGCCTTCGGCCTCCTCAGGGAGCGAGACGGCCTTCGGCCTCCACAGGGAGCGAGACGGCCTTCGGCCTCCTCAGGGATCGGGTCAGTTCTCGGTCGCCGTGTGGTAGCGGAGCTGGGCCGCGGAGAGTCCCTCGGTGGCGATGAGTTCGATGGCGTCCGCGGCATCCGAAAGCACACTCGGCAGCGACTTCTTCTCCGTGGAGGAGAAATCCTTCAGAACGTAGTCCGCGGGATCCTGGCGCCCGGGCGGGCGCCCGATGCCGATGCGCACACGGATGAAGTCGCCCGTGCCGACCGCCGACATGATGTCCCGGATGCCGTTGTGCCCGCCATGGCCGCCGCCGAACTTCAGGCGCAGCGAATCGAAGGGGAGATCCAGCTCGTCGTGCACGACGATCAGCCGATCCGGCCCCACTTTGAAAAACTTGAGCAGGTTCGCGACCGGGCCGCCCGAAACGTTCATGTAGGTGTTCGTCCCGGCAAGGATCAGCTTCGGCCCGCCCATGGCGGCACGCACCTCAGCGACCATCGCGTTCGCCTTGTGGCGTTTGAACTTCGCCGACATCCGCGCGCCCAACTCGGCGACAACCATCTCGCCCACGTTGTGCCGATTCGCGGCGTAGCCGAGCCCGGGGTTCCCGAGCCCGACCACAATCCACGAATCAGTGTTCATGAGGTGGCGATCACGCCAGCCGACTACTCGGCTGCAGCGTCGGACGAAGCCTCACCGGATGCGGCCTCGCCTTCGGCGCCTTCCTCACCCTCGACAGCTTCGCCCTCTTCGCCCTCAACCTCTTCGCCCTCTTCCGGCTCGCCAAGGCTCACGGCGGCAGGCACGATGATGTTGACGAGGAGCAGCTCCGGGTCGTCGAGCAGGCTCGACCCCTCCGGCAGCACGGCATCCGCGGCATGAACCCTGGTGCCTTCCTCGGCACCCTCGATGTCGATGGTGATGCGCTCGGGGATGTTCGTGGCGTCGGCCTCGAGGCGAATCGTGTTCACATCGAGAATCGCGATCGTGCCGCTGAACGGCTCGCCCTCGAGGTGAATCGGAACCTCGACGTGGACCTTCTCACCCTTCTTCACGGTGACCAGGTCAAGGTGCTCGATGATCTGCCGAACCGGGTCCTTCTGCACATCCTTCACGAGCGCGAGCTGCTTCTTGCCCGCAACGTTGAGGTTCAGGATGGCGTTCGCCTTACGCAGCAGCAGCCCCACCTCGTGAGCGGGAAGGCTCACGTGCACGGGCGCTGAACCGTGGCCGTAAATGACGGCGGGGATTCTCCCGGCCATCCGAAGCCGACGGGCGTAGCCCTTGCCGAAGTTCTCGCGCAGCTCGGCATCGAGGTGGTTGTCGACCTCGGCCTTCTTCTCGCCGTGTACGGTCTTGTCATTCATGTCTGTCTCCTTCGCAGGCTGTGCGGCCCGCGTGTCTCATCGTGGTCAACTCGAACGCCTGCGCGTGAGGAAAGACTGTGCGGCCTGTGAAGACCCTGCCTGCTCACTGCGTCGATTACGGATGCTTGTGCCCGAATTTTGCGGGCACAAAGCGTCCCTCGCCGAAGTTCAACTCGTAAGTTTAGCGCACTGGCGGGCGCGCCGGTTCCGCCCGCCGGCTCAGCGCCACCAGGGCACCACATCCGCCGCACTCTCGAAAATTCAGGAATCTGCGTTCGTGTCGTAGATGGATTCGCCGAGACTTCAGGGAATTACTCGATCCCGCCGACCTGACTACCTGAATTTCCAACAGGAGGCGACGGATGCGCGGCGGACAGGGACGCGCTCAGCGCCACCAGGCGTCGGTCGGGGCGACCGGCGGGTGCCGCTTGTGGCGCGTGGCAAGGTACTTCGATTCGATCGCCTCGGCCACCGCATCCGGCACCGCAAGGCCCTCCAGGTAGTCGTCGATGTGCTGGTAGCTGACTCCCAGATTCGCTTCGTCCGACTGACCGGGGTTGTCGTCGAGAAGGTCGGCCGTGGGCTCCTTCTCGTACAGGCGCTTCGGCGCACCGAGTTCGACAAGCATGGCCTTGCCCTGCCGCTTCGTGAGCCCGGACAGCGGCACGACATCCGCCGCGCCGTCGCCGAACTTCGTGAAAAACCCGGTGACCGCCTCCGCGGCATGGTCCGTGCCGACGACGAGCAGCGAGCGCTGGCCGGCAATCGCATACTGGGCGACCATGCGCGTGCGCGCCTTCACGTTGCCCTTCGTGAAATCAGCCATCTCGTTGCCGATCGCGTCAAGGTACTCGGCTTCGAAACCGTCCACGGCACGCTGGATGTTGAACGCGACGGTGCGCTGCGGCTGGATGAACGTCAGCGCGAGCTGCGCGTCATCCTCATCCCTCTGCACCGCGTACGGCAGCCGCACGGCGATGAACTCCGCGGGTACACCGTCGGCCGCGAGCTGCTCCACCGCGAGCTGGCACAGCCGGCCGGCGAGCGACGAATCCTGGCCGCCACTGATGCCCAGGACGAAACCTTTCGCATGCGACACCTTCGCGTAGTCGACGAGGAAACTGACCCGCCCGGCGATTTCGGCGCGCGCGTCGATCACCGGCGAGACGGCGAGGTCCTGAATGATGTGCTGCTGCAGCGGGCGCATGACGACACCTTACAACGCAGCGAGTTTCGACCGGATGCCGTCCACGATCTCGTTCGGCGTCGCGTCGATCGATACGGTGATCCCCGACTCGCCCGAACCAAGCGGTTCGAGAATGTCCAACTGCGAATCGAGCAGGCTCTGGGGCATGAAATGCCCGTGCCGCTGCGAAAGCCGCCGCTCAAGCAGGTCGCGCGACCCGTCGAGCAGAACGAACGTCGTGCCGGGTTCGACCGCGAGAATCGCATCCCGGTACACGCGTTTCAGCGCGGAGCACGCCATCACGAGCCCCGTGGATTTGTGAACCCGAAGCTCCTCCCCCACGCGGTGCAGCCACGGCCAGCGGTCGTCGTCGGTGAGCGGATGCCCGGCCGCCATCTTCTGCACGTTCGCCACCGAGTGCAGGCCGTCGGCATCCGCGAACGGGATGCCGAGCGACGCGGCGAGCAACTCCCCGACGGTGGACTTGCCGGAGCCGGTCACGCCCATGACCACGAGGAGGGGTTGCATGAAGTGACCTTAGCAATTCGGCCTGCGCGCTCTCGCGCTAGCCTTGAAAGGTCGCACCGAGAAGGAGAACACCATGTCTGAGACCAGCACAGCAGTGGCCAACATCGGAGTGGTGGGCCTCGCGGTCATGGGATCGAATCTGGCGCGCAACCTCGCGAGCCGGGAGGGCAACACGGTCGCGATTTACAACCGCTCGCCGGAGCGCACTCACGAGCTGGTGAACGCGCACCCGGAAGCCGGATTCGTCGCGAGCGAATCCATCGACGACTTCGCCGCCTCGCTGAGCAGACCCCGCACGGCGCTCATCATGGTGAAGGCCGGCGCGGCAACGGATGCGGTCATCGACCAGCTCGTCGCGGCGTTCGACCCCGGCGACATCATCGTGGATGGCGGCAATGCGCTGTTCACTGACACGATCCGACGCGAGAAGGCGGTGCGCGAGACCGGGATCAACTTCGTCGGCGCCGGGATCTCGGGCGGCGAGGAGGGCGCGCTGCTCGGTCCGTCGATCATGCCTGGCGGATCGAAGGAGGCGTGGAAGACGCTCGGGCCCATCCTGATTTCGATCGCCGCTGTGGCGGAGGGCGAACCGTGCGTCACGCACGTCGGGACGGACGGCGCCGGGCACTTCGTGAAGATGATCCACAACGGCATCGAGTATGCGGACATGCAGTTGATCGCGGAAGCCTACGACCTGATCCGCCGCGGCACGGGCAAGACTCCGGCAGAGATTGCCGACATTTTCGCCGAATGGAACCGGGGCGAACTCGAGAGCTACCTCATCGAAATCACCGCGGAAGTGCTGCGGCAGGTGGATGCGAAAACCGGCAAACCGCTCATCGACGTGATCCTCGACCAGGCCGGAGCGAAAGGCACGGGGGCCTGGACCGTGCAGACCGCGCTGGACCTCGGCATCCCGGTGTCGGGCATTGCCGAAGCGGTTTTCGCCCGCTCGCTGTCGTCGAAGCCGACCCAGCGCGCGGCGGCCGCCGACCTGCCCGGCCCGAGCGCCGCACCGGTCGCGGATGCGGACGCGTTCATCGAGGATGTGCGCCTCGCGCTGTACGCCTCCAAGATGATCGCCTACAGCCAGGGGTTCGACGAGATCGTCGCCGGCGCGGAGGAATACAACTGGGATATCAAGAAGGGCGAGATCGCGAAGATCTGGCGCGGCGGATGCATCATCCGGGCGCAATTCCTGAACCGGATCACCGAAGCGTACGCCGAAGACCCCGGCCTCGTAGCGCTCGTCACGGCACCATACTTCCGCGACGTCATGGCGCGGGCGCAGGACTCGTGGCGCCGCGTCGTGTGCATCGCGGCCGAGTCGGGCATCCCGGCCCCCGCGTTTTCGTCGTCGCTCGCGTACTACGACGGCCTCCGTGCGGACCGGCTACCAGCCGCGCTCGTGCAGGGGCAGCGCGACTTCTTCGGCGCGCACACCTACAAGCGAGCGGACATGGAGGGCACGTTCCACACGCTGTGGTCGGGAGACCGCAGCGAGATTGCGATGGATGATGGCCACTGACCTGGAACCTGCCGGCCGCGAGACCGACGATCGCCCGCTGTACAGCCGGCGTCGCCGCCTCATCATGCGGGCAGTCGTTCTCATCGCCGTGGGCGCGATGGTGCTGCCGGTCCTCGCGAACCTGTACACCGTGAGCGCGGCCACCGCGGCGGATTCGTGCACGGTCGCCGTCCACTATGAGGCACCGGATGCCACCGGCTCAACCGTGCGGTTCGAAATCTTCGGTGCCGGCGGAGTCGGCTGGGAGTGCTACGCGACCGGAGGTTTCGGCGGAGAGCGTCACATCGTCTCGCTCGGCCTCATCCCCGGCATGGTGACGATACCGCGGGGCGTGCAGTCCTGACGGAGCGGGCTACGCGGCGCCGTCGAACATGGAGGTGACCGATCCGTCGTCGAAGACCTCGTGAATCGCACGGGCGAGCAACGGCGCGATCGACAGCACCGTCAACGACGGGAAACGCTTCGACTCCGGCACGGGAAGCGTGTCCGTCACCACGACCGAGTCGATGAACTCCGACTGCAGGATTTTCGGCGCAGGATCGGAGAACACCGCGTGCGTCGCCGCCACAACCACGCTGAGCGCGCCAGCACTCTTCAGGGCCTCCGACGCCTTCACAATCGTGCCGCCCGTGTCGATGATGTCATCGACAATCAGGCACACCCGACCTTCGACGTCGCCGACAATGTCGTGCACCGTGACCTTGTTGGCCACGAGCGGGTCGCGGCGCTTGTGGATGATCGCCAGCGGCGACCCGAGCTTGTCGCTCCAGACATCCGCGACGCGCACCCGCCCCATGTCCGGGGAAACCACCGTGAGGTTATCGGTGTCGAGATTGTTCCGGAAATGCTCCAGAAGCACCGGCATCGCGAACAAGTGGTCGACCGGCCCGTCGAAGAAACCCTGGATCTGCGCAGCATGCAAGTCGACGCTCATGATGCGGTCCGCCCCGGCCACCTTGAACAGGTCAGCGACCAGCCGCGCGGAGATCGGCTCCCGCCCGCGACCCTTCTTGTCCTGGCGGGCGTACGGATAATACGGCGCAACCACGGTGATGCGCTTCGCTGAAGCCCGCTTCAGAGCATCCACCATGATGAGCTGCTCCATGAGCCACTCGTTGATGGGCGCAGTGTGCGACTGGATGACGAACGCATCGCAACCGCGAACGCTCTCGTCGTAGCGCGCGTAAATCTCGCTGCTCGCAAACGTGCGCGCATCCGTCGGCACCAGTTCGCTGCCGAGTTCATCGGCGATCTGCTGGGCGAGCTCCGGGTAGGCGCGCCCGGAGACGATGACGAGTCTTTTCTGGCCGGTGATTTTGATGCCGGACACGTCTCCCGCTCTCTGCCGGCTCGCCGACGTTGGTGGCTAGTTCTCGGACTCGCCCGCCGCCGCGGCAGCCTTAGCCGCTGCAGTGCCGGGGCGCTTCTCCTCGGTCCAGCCCATCATGTTCCGTTGGGGAGCCACAGAGATGGCGAGAGCGCCGGCCGGAACGTCCCTCCGAACGACGGTACCTGCACCGGTGTAGGCTCCGTCACCAATCCTAACGGGCGCGACGAACACGTTGTGCGAGGAAGTTCTCACGTGCGAACCGACACTCGTGCGGTGCTTGTTCACGCCGTCATAGTTCGCGGTGATCGTGCCGGCGCCGATGTTCGACTGCACCCCGATCTCCGTGTCGCCGATGTAACTGAGGTGGGGAACCTTGCTGCCGAACCCGATCGTCGAATTCTTCGTCTCCACGAACGCGCCGATCTTGCCCTCCTCGCCGAGCACGCTGTTCGGCCGCAGATAGGAAAACGGCCCCACCGTCGCGCCCTTGCCGATGACCGCGAGCGTGGCATCCGTGCGCTTCACGACCGCATTCTCGCCGATCTCGCAATCCACGAGCGTCGTGTCCGGGCCGATGACCGCACCTCGGTCGATCTTCGTCGCGCCCTTGACTTGTGTGCCGGGGAGAATCTCCACATCCTCGGCGATCGTCACCGCAAGGTCGATCCAGGTCGTCGCCGGATCGTGCACCGTCACGCCGGCCAGCTGCCAGCCCCGCACGATGAGTGCATTCAATCGCGCGGCCGCCTCGGCGAGCTGCACCCGGTCGTTCACCCCGCCGACGATCCAGCTCTGTCCGACCGGCACCGCCTCCACCGTGTTGCCGGATGCGCGCAGCAGTCCCACCACATCGGTAAGGTATTTCTCGCCCTGCGCGTTGCGGGTTCCCACGTGGGAAAGCTCCGTGCGGAGCGAATCCACGGTGAACACGTAGCTTCCCGAGTTGATCTCGGTGACCGCGAGCTCCGACTCGTTCGCGTCCTTCTGCTCCACGATGCGGTCCACGTGGCCGTCCTCGCCGCGGATGATGCGGCCGTAACCGGAGGCATCATCCAGCACCGCCGACAGCAGTGTCGCTGCACAGTGCGCTGCACGGTGCGCCTCGATCAGGCGTCCGAGGGTTCCGGCATCCAGGAGGGGAACGTCGCCGCTCACGACCACCACATCGCCCGCGAAATCCTGAGGGAGAGCGTCCAGCGCGACCTCGACGGCGCGCCCGGTACCGGGGACCTCATCCTGGTCGACAACGACCGTCTCGGGAAGCGCTTCGCCGATCACCGCGGCAACGCGGTCCCGCTCGTGCCGAACCACGGCAATGACGTGCGCCGGGTGCAACTCGCGCGCCGTCGCCAGCACGTGGCCGACGAGCGGGATGCCCGCGAGCGTGTGCAGCACTTTGGGTGTCGCCGACCGCATCCGGGTTCCCTCGCCGGCGGCGAGAATAATCACCGCGAGATTCTGGTCGGTCATGATCGCTCCCTAGCTTTTCTTCTGCGCCGGCCGCGCCGACTCGCGCTCCGCCCCCAGGATTCGAACCTGGACCTAACAGCTCCAAAGGCTGTCGTGCTGCCGTTACACCAAGGCGGATAGCGCACACACAGTGCGCGAAGTCAAGTCTGCCAGACGCAGCGTCCCTCCCCACGCTCGTCGCGCGATGCCGCGATAATGGGGTCATGCCCACCCACGACGAAGT
>CALMSL010000167.1 GCA_937872445.1 uncultured Microbacteriaceae bacterium
CACACCAGAGGATGGCCACTAGGGCCGCACAGGACTCGGGTGTGCCTACGATGCATTTCGAAAAGGGAGAAACACCCGAAGGAGCATATTTTCAACCATATGCGCCACAAAGTAGGATTCTGTCTCAGGCCAGTGTGAGTCTGATACTTGGAAACCGGTCGCGCGAAGAAGTGGAAAGTGTCGCCGATGCATGGTTGGCACACCGAATCCCATCTGAGGCGTCTCGAAACGAATTTTCAGTACTGTGGGGAGATTCCCTGCCTTCGAACTTCCCGCCAGAAGTACAAAGTGGCCGAGTAGCAGGTTTTTTTACATCGTCACAAGACGAGTACTATTCCGTCGGTCCAGAATGGCAAAAACACTCCTGGGAGAGTCAGTTCGAAGCATTCGACCACGTCCTCAGTCGATTGGATCAGCTCGGGTACTTTTGCTACCTCCGTGTCCATCCGAATCTAGCGACCAAGGCTCACGCGTCCTACAAACGGGAGCGCGAAAGGTTTATGTGGTTGTCACGTCGACATCCCGGGCTGCTTGTCATTTGGCATGATAATTTTGCGAACACTTACTCGTTGCTTGATCACACGGATTCTGTATTCGTTTGGGACTCGACCATAGGGCTGGAAGCCAGCGCACGCGGGATCCCAGGCTGGAATATGGCGGTCTCCCGATACGGCCTGACTTCCGATACTCGCGAGTTACTCTCACCACTCGACGTGACCGACGCCGCGCTAACCCCGTGGAACGTTGATGCCCACTCTGCGAAACGTTTCATCGCCTACATGGTCTTAAGGGATAGTCAAATGGATCGAGAAACAGAGCCATGGGCGCCGTGGGGGGAGAGCAAATTGCCTTTCGGCGCGAAACTGTCTCGCGTACTGGTTAGCGGAGGTAATCCGACGATTTGGACTGCCATCCAATCACTAGTAGATGTCTATCGTCATCGAAGCGCGCGTTCAAATTTTCGATCCATTATGAATCGCTAGATCCGTTAACGACTGACCCCGTGAGTGGACACGAGGTGTCCTGTACCGTTGAAATGAGGCACCAAAAATGATCAAATTCCCTACTAATTCACCGTCCGGCCCGGTGATCATTCACACCGACTCGGTCAACACATTTCCACTTGTCCCTGGGCGGCATGATCGCCAAAGCTTTCTTCGAGCGCACCTCACGGTAATTGAAAAATTGCTCAGTGGTCTGCACGCGTGCTTTCCGTCGTTCAACTATGACTTTCTAGGATCCAGAGTTTTCGATGTCGATGAGGATCGTTGTCAGGTTGGTTCGATTAATGAGTTTGTGCGACTCAATGAGGCTGAGTGGAGGACGCCAACTCCAGTATTCAACTTCACAGGTTCGGGGCCCCGACCCGCACACGTTTCTCAGGGCGATCCGGCACTCATTTACCCTTTCGACGACGATTCGACGTTCGCGCAATGCGTACGAGAGGACGGGATTGTGCTCTGGTATGGAGCCCCGTTTTCCAGTGCGACAATTTTGCACCACGCCGAATCCATGTCAAACGGCCCACTCTATCGTTATGACAAGGACTTCTCCGGGAAGGTCATTTCAGGGGGAATATCAACGGACGTAGTGCTCAGATACCACGTGCGTCCATTGGGCAGACCGGTCGACTATGACTGGGCACGCATAGTTTCAGACGCGAGATCACAGGGGATAATTAGGCAGATAGACGAAAAGACCTCGGTCTATTGGGCTCCCGCACATGCGCTGGTTGAATATTGGGTTGAGAAGCAGTTGAAAGACCCCCTCTATCTTCTTGATGCGG
>CALMSL010000168.1 GCA_937872445.1 uncultured Microbacteriaceae bacterium
GTCTCGCTCCGCTCGCCCTCGCTCCGTCGCCGCACGGCACACGGGAGGAGGAGTTGGTACAATCTGGTCCTCTCATCTAAACTGGTACAGGAAAGTCAGGCAGGTCACGGCGAACTCTTGATCACAACCGGATCGGCATGGGTGAAATCGAGCGTCAGCGTGACGACTGTGTTCGCGCGCACTCGATCAGGGACGCCCTCGCTCGGAGGGGTCATGAGCGCGTCGAACGCGTCGGGGTCGATGATCGAGGACTCGATCAAACGAATACCAAATAGCACTTTCCCGTCCGACGACCGATCTTCAACATCCGTTGCTCCCACCTTCCCCCATCCGGACATAGGCGCCCACCGTGCGCTCGTGAGCGTGTGGCTCCGAGAGGGCGCCCCCGACTTGTTCCACTGCGCGCGGGTCAGCGTGCCGACGCCCGACTGCGCATCCCATTCACCCTCGACATGTATCGAAACACCATGAATTGCATCCGAGACGGAATCAGACACTGCCGCCGCATCCGCGCTCCATTTTCCGTCTCGAAGCGTCGCACGCGGAAGAGTGAAACGTTCGGGTGCCCAGGTCGAGAGCCCGCCCGTTGCGGGTATCCACGCCTGCATCCGCGCCCATTCTTCGTGAAGCCGATGGTCGTGCTCCCTTGGAATCGTCCGCGAAGGGTCGGCCTTCATCAGTGTTCCGCTGCTAAGTGACCAGACGAGCCCACGGCGAACACACATGTCGAGAAACCCCGAACCATCGGCAGTGTAATCCGAGTTGACTCTCCACTCGCCGCGGTAGAACCACACACGCTCGGTGGGCTCGACCGTGCGAGTGATCGTCGTTTCTGCTAGCTTGACGTAAAGGCCAGAGTCGATCGGCCGTTCGCAGGCCAGACGCCAGAACTCGGCAAACCACTCGTCAAACTTCGCGTCAGAGGAGGCCGACGCCGGAGCGCACGCCATGCACGTGAAGAGAACAAACGCCAATGCTTCGACGACCGCCGACCGGGCGAAGGCTCCGAGGTTCTGGGTTTTCTGTCGTCTCATGCAGTGGCCCCGGGCGATAGCCCCGATCCAAACCTACAGGAGCAACGCGCGGTTGCCTCGAACACTCGCAACGGATGAGCGCATCCAAACACGCTCAGAGTACCTCCCCCCCCCCCCCCCTTAGCCAATCCTACCCTACCAAACGCACCTCCCTTTTTCCCCCCTTCTTCCAATTTCGCTT
>CALMSL010000169.1 GCA_937872445.1 uncultured Microbacteriaceae bacterium
TGGTCGCCGAAACTTGAGCACGCCGCAGGCCACTGTCCCCGTTGACTGTTGCAAACAGCCTATTGGCGAGGTTTCTGCTCGACAAGATACTCAAAGTGAAGGCATCGTCGAACAGCGCTTCGGGCTCGTGGCGTGCACGGTTCGCACGCCAGACATCCTCGGCTGCCTCGTGCACGAGCGCATCGAGCCCAACCGCTAGCACGGCTTGCTGCATATCCTTGAGGCGCTCTGCACCATGCGGATCCCAAGACATCATGCAACCAGTAAAGCAGAAACACGAGAGACAGTGCTATACGACACGCCCCAGAAGCAGGCAGTCACATATTCTGTAATGAAATTAAGTGAAACCGGCATTTTGCGGTTGTCAATATGGATGGCATGTGCCACCCTGATCTTGGCAAGCAACCGATCCGCTACCACTTAGAAGGAGAACGACATGAGCACGAAACCGCCGCCCAATGCGGGCAAGTCTTGGACCGCCGCCCAGGACGCGCAGTTGAGCCGTGAAGCGAAGGGGAATACGCCGACGCGCGTTATCGGCCTGCACATGGGCAGGACCGCGGACTCGATCAGAAGTCGTGCAAGCGACATCGGTGTATCGCTCAAGCCGACTAACCAGAGTCCGTACGGGACCAAGAAGCGATAGGGCCCAAATGAACGGCTACGGAACGAACGCGATGACGAACTACACTCCGTCGACATTTGGTGACACCGTCATGCGTGACTTCACGGCGCGACGTGAGGGACGAAGCGTAAGCGAAGTAATACATGCTTCCGCCGCCCCAGAAACGAAAGCGCTAGGCCATCCTTCCTTCGAAGACCTTGAAGTGGGAGAACGCCGCTCCGCCCCGCTGGCGGTCGCTTTCCTCGATCTAACCGACTTCACTGGCCGCACCTTTTGGGACGAAGAAACCGAGGTGGTCGACCTGGCGCACGCCGTTCTCACCGGCTTCATTGAGGTGGTCATCGCGTTCGGTGGATACCCGTTGGGGCTTCGTGGAGATGGGCTGTTCGCAGGATTCGGACCTGGGAACTCACAAGTAGCCTCGTCAATGGCCCTCGGCGCGTGCGCCTTCGCACTCAACGCTGTGGAGAGCGAAGTAAACCCTCGACTCGAGAGCCGTGGAATCCATCGCGTTCAGGCGCGTGCAGGCCTCGACTTCGGCAGCATTACCTTCGTCCGCACCGGTAGCCCGGGTCACAGCGAAGTGAACCCTCTCGGTTTTGCCGCCAACTTTGCAGCTAAGTGCGAGAAGAAGGCGAACTCCTGGGAGATCGTCGTGGGCGAGGGGCTCGCCTCCCAGCTTCCAGGGGCGACTTCCTTCGCCGAGCACGAGGACTCCCCGAAGTCGTATCAGCGCGACTACCAACGCAAGTTCTACCGCTTCTACGATTACCGGTGGCGACAGGTCTTGCCACACCTTGACGGTGTCGCCCGACAGCTCAGCGGCAACCCGACATCATCCATCGCGATCAGCTAAGACAGGGCCTTCCATGAGCATTGCAACACTTCTTCACCATCACTGGGTCGACGTTCCCCGATACGTCACCGTGAACGGGCAAGTCGTCTTCGACGACGTGCAGTCCTCACCCTCGGGATACACGCACAGCTCGCTCGGGGCCGTCACACCAGTACGAAATCACACGTTCCATGGCGGCGAAGAAGCGTCGGACCACACTTCCCGTGAAGGCGACACCTGGTGGAGTGATGAGGCACGCCTGCAGCGCCATATCAGCGCGATGGAGCAGTCGTTCCCCGGCTTCATCTACGTGGCGGCGACCGATAGCGTCGGGCCATGCTGGGGTGGTGAGATCAACACCGGGCGAGGGAAGTTCAAAGTACTAATCGTGACGCGGCGGGACGAAGGCCTCCCACGAGTGATGGTCGTCGGCCCCAAGCTCGGAGTACCTTCGGGCAAAACATGGATCCCCTCCCCTCATCTCTATCTAAACGGGAATCTCTGCGTCGCCGACGAGGGCGACTGGAACCCGGAGGAACACACCGTCGCCACCGTCACTGCTTGGGCCGCGCATTGGCTCGCCGCGTATACGGAGTGGCGTATGACGAGGCGCTGGCCCGTGGAAGGCGTGCAGACTCTTGTGGCCTAAGCGCCGGACTCACACCGCACCAGTGACCGCAGCCCAAGACGGAAGCAAACAGGCGCTCGACCAGATCGCCAACTGGGTGAGGTTCGCCGACACCAAAGCAACCGTGCTCACCGCTGGACTCGGTGTCGCTATGACGATGTTGGTCAGCAACTCGACCATTATCTTGACTGCTGCACACCAGTCCTGGGTCTCGGGTCTATGCGTCGGAGGCCCGGCGGTTCTGGCGCTCTTCGCGTTCCTCTGGACATTGTTCTGGCTGATCAAAGCGATCGGGCCTCAGCGCAAAGTTGGTTATGTGCAACCCAACAGATTCTCCTGGCCGTCACTCGCCCGCGCATCTGTGACCGACCTGAAGCAGCATCTGGCTTCCTCCTCGGAAAACGAGGATGCTTGGCAACAGGTCCTCGACCTATCGAAGCTTGCGGACCGAAAGTTCGCCGCGTGCGAGAAAGCTGTCTACGGCTTCGGCGCGCTCATTTTTTTCGGCTTCACCTCGGTGATGATCGCGATGACAATCACCATCTAGAAAGAACCCACCCCGATGCCCCTGCCGCACGGAGTTCCGCAAGAAAAAATCATCCAGCAACAACGGCGGGGTACTCCATCACGCCAGAGTGGTGAGGCAGGGACTTTATAGTGATTCCGCGAGAGTCGATGGCGGCCGGAGGCGCATTTGTAGTCGCTCAGAACGCTTGCATCGGAGGAAAAG
>CALMSL010000170.1 GCA_937872445.1 uncultured Microbacteriaceae bacterium
AAAGGCATTTCGAAGCAGCTCATGCCGGTCTACGACAAGCCGATGATCTACTACCCGCTCTCCACGCTCATGCGCGCAGGCATCCGGGAGATCCTGGTCATCACGACGCCGGACGACAGGCCGCAGTTCGAGCGGCTTCTGGGCGACGGCAGGGAACTGGGCATCGAACTGAGCTATGCAGTACAGCCGAGCCCGGATGGACTTGCGCAGGCGTTCCTCATTGGCGAAGACTTCATCGGCAAGGAGAAGGTCGCGCTCGTGCTCGGCGACAACATTTTTTACGGCGCAGGGCTGGGGTCGAATCTCCGCAAGCAGAGCGACGTCGACGGCGCGACCATCTTCGCGTACCAGGTGGCGAACCCGCACGCCTATGGCGTCGTCGAATTCGACGCAGAGTTCAGAGCCATCTCCATCGAGGAGAAACCGAATAATCCGAAGAGTCGCTTCGCGGTGCCCGGGCTGTATTTCTACGACAATTCGGTCGTCGAGATCGCCAAGTCGATCACTCCGAGCGCGAGGGGGGAGTTGGAAATCTCCACCGTGAACGAGCGGTATCTGGATCAGGGGAGACTTCATGTTCAGGTGCTGGACCGCGGAACGGCCTGGCTGGATACCGGTACGTTCGAGTCGATGATTCAGGCCACCGAATTCGTGAAGGTCGTCGAGGAACGTCAGGGCCTGAAGATCGGTTGTATCGAGGAGGTGGCCTGGCGCGCCGGGTGGATCACTGACGCCCAGCTCCTGGACCTCGCGAAGCCGCTGCTCAAGAGCGGCTACGGCGACTACCTTATTGGCCTGACGCAATGATGACTTCGGGAATTGCGCTATGAACGGCGTTCCCGCCACGGAGTCGATGTACGCCACAGCTCGCAGGGTGTTCGGTTTCCTCACCCGGGCAGAACGCACGCGGTTCGTGACGCTGGTGGTGGCGCGGTCGCTGAGCGGTCTGCTCGATGTTGTGGGAATCGTGCTGATCGGCCTCATCGCCAGCGTTGCCGCTTCCCAGCTCTCGAGCTCGGGTGGAGGTTCGACACGAATTCTGGGGATCGATATTCCTTTCCTGACCCCTCAGAATCTCCTTTGGCTCGTCGTCGTCGTACTTCTCGTTTTTACGGTCAAGGCGGCAATTGCCATCACGTTGACGCGCGCGCTCGCGTACTTCGTGGCAACGGTAGAGTCACGC
Source organism: uncultured Microbacteriaceae bacterium (assembly GCA_937872445.1). Lineage (GTDB taxonomy): Bacteria > Actinomycetota > Actinomycetes > Actinomycetales > Microbacteriaceae > Terrimesophilobacter. Next base: position 1,184 of record CALMSL010000170.1, read on the forward strand.
AATGCCGCCAGAGTGGCGTCCTTTGTTTTGCGGGGCAGTCTGGACGATGTCCGGGAATTCTCGAAAGCCGACTTGCAATTCGCCATTACCGGATCGATGACCTACGCCTTCACGGGCATTCTGAACAACGTCGCAAATATGGCTTCGGAAGGTTTCTTGCTGCTGGTTATCACCGGGACTTTCTTTGTGGTCGATCCAATCGCTGCGCTTTTCACCCTCGGATACTTCGGACTCGTGGTCGTCATCATCCAGGTGTTTATTGGGCGCAGCCTTCGGCGTGCCGGTCGTGAAGCCGTAGCGGGCACCGTTGACACCCTGAGCGCCCTAAACGACACGCTGGATACCTTTCGCGAGATTTCGGTGCTGCGCAAACAGGACTACTTCATCGAGCGAGTGGCTAAATCACGCGGTCGGATTTCAACGAGCGATGCCGCCATGACATTTTTGGCATTGATGCCGCGGTACGTAGTCGAAACGGCGCTCATTCTTGGTGTGGTCCTGCTTGTTGGCCAGCAGTTCCTCAGTGGGCAACTTGCTACCGGGATGGCGACAGTTGGAGTATTCCTGACCGGCGGAGTTCGAATGATGGCTTCACTGTTGCCCCTGCAGAGCGCCGTCGCGAACATCAAGCAAAACGTTGAGAAGTCTCGCGCCGCGGTGGAACTCCTCCTGCGCCAGCGCGAGCCGCAGCGCGAGTCGAGTGCGGATGATTCGGCGCTCGACTTGGTCGTTCGTTCCAACGACGCCCTGAGTGTCCGGCTCACCGATGTGAGCTATCGCTATCCGGATGCCGATCGTGACGCAGTGCGGGGAATAACACTTGACATCGCTGCCGGGAGCAGCGTCGCCATAATTGGTCCCTCCGGAGCGGGGAAGACCACACTTGTGGACTTGATTCTGGGGCTCGTAAACCCTGATTCGGGAAGCGTGGAGATTGGCGAGTCCACCCCCGGACTGCTGACAGAGAAAGTGCCGGGGTTGGTCGCCTACGTGCCCCAGAAACCGGGTCTCATGACTGGGTCAATTGCGGAGAATGTCGCGCTCGGGATACCGCCGGAAGACATCGATGCCCGTCTCCTTGCGGAGGCGATCGATCTGGCCTTCCTGACAGAGTTCATCGACTCGCTTCCCGATGGAGTTCACACGTCTGTGGGCAAGCAGGTCGATGCGCTGAGCGGTGGTCAGATCCAGAGGATTGGCGTAGCCAGAGCTTTGTACAGCCAGCCCAAACTTCTCATCCTCGACGAAGCGACCAGTGGGCTGGACGCGGCTTCCGAGTCGTTCGTCGCGGGTAGTCTTCGGGCATTGCACGGAGACGTCACGGTGGTGGTGATCGCGCACCGCCTTTCGACCGTTCAGCACGCGGATGTCGTTCACGTCATTGAGGCTGGACGCGTGACCGCGTCCGGTGACTTCAAGACCGTGCAAGCGACGGTCCCAATGGTCGCAGAATATGTAAAGCTGATGTCATTCGACGCCGAATGACATTGACCGAATGAGGAATGCCAGAGTGCACGTCATCAGCAAGTTCCGTTGGATCTACCTTGCACCGGTGCTCGCTCTCATTGCGCTCATGGGGTGGGCGCTCGCTTCACCCATCGGAGCGAGTCCAGACGATGATTACCACCTCGTGAGCATTTGGTGCGGCGACGGTATTCGGGCGGGCATTTGCGAGGCTGGCCCTACTTCGGGAGAGCGCACTGTCCCTGAAGCCATAAAGAACTCCGCAGTGTGTTACGCGCATCGACCGGCCGTCAGCGCGGCGTGTCAGGAAAGCACGTTTTCACTGGATCCCGCGCACACCGAAGCCACGAGTCGTGGCAACTTCTTCGGTGAATACCCTCCGGTCTACTACGCGGTGATGGGCGTGTTTGTTACCCCGAACATTGAGGGATCCGTCGTTCTCATGAGAATGCTCAATGCGCTCATTTTCGTCGCGCTCGTTTCCGCACTGTTCGTGCTCCTTCCGGTCGAACGCCGACCGGGCCTTATCTGGACCTGGCTGATCACGACAATCCCGCTCGGCTTATTTCTCCTTTCCTCCAATAACCCCAGTGCATGGGCGGTGATGGGCGTAGGAACCGCCTGGCTTGCGTTGCTGGGATATTTCGAATCGAGAGGGAAGCGTCGCATCGGGCTCGGTGTGGTTTTCGTCCTGGCCACCATTTTGGCGGCAGGATCTCGCGGAGACGCAGCAGTCTATGTCGGTCTTGGGATATTTGTCGCGCTCGTACTGGCGTTCAAGGCGGATCGCCGATATCTCGTCTCCGCAATTCTTCCGATTGCGATGGGGATCGTCGCACTGCTCTTCTTTCTCTCCGCCGGGCAGGCGGGAACGGGGCTGCAGGGTTTCACGAACACGCCACCGGCTCCCGGCGATGCTGGCGCGCCGGCTGGCCCGCCAGACCCACTCGCACTCGTCGTGGCGAATCTGTTCAACGTGCCCTCACTTTGGGCGGGTGTGCTGGGCTATTGGGGACTCGGGTGGCTTGATACCAGGCTGCCGGATGTTGTGACTTTTGGGGCAATTGCGTGCTTCGTCGGCGTGGTGTTTGTCGGCCTTGCGGTCATGTGGTGGCGTAAGGCGATCGTGCTCGCGCTCGTGGGGCTTTCATTGTGGGTGATTCCCGCGTGGGTGCTGACGAAGGGGGGAAATTCTGTCGGCCAGCAACTTCAACCCCGATACCTTTTGCCGCTGATCGTCCTGTTTGCGGGCATTGCCTTGCTTAACCTCGGGGCGAGAGTGATTCGCTTGACACTCATTCAGCGTGTTCTTGTCGTCGGGACTCTTTCGATAACTCAGATGATCGCCTTGTATGTGAATATGCGCCGCTATGTGCAAGGCGACGGTGGTGGCGGATGGAATCTTGACCAAAATCCGCTGTGGTGGTGGGGGATAGTGGTATCCCCGATGTTCGTGCTCATCATCAGTTCTGCAGCGTTTGCCGTCCTTGCGTGGATTCTGGTGAAGCGCATATCAACTCCGGCCGTTGCGGCAGCTAGTACCGTTGAGGGGTGAACCAGATTCGGCGAGCGTGGCGAGTGTTTCGCGAGCAGGGAGCACACTTTGTCATCCAGAAGCTGGTAGTTCGGGTGTTTCCCCATGTGCTTGCCCGCCCGTCGGCACTTCACTATGACGATGCGGTAGCCGTCGACTGGCGCGCACCGCATCCTGCCGTCGCGAATCCACTCGTTGTTACGAGCGAGAAGCTGACCATTGGGTGGGCCATGTCACCCCCCGGTGCGAACAGCGGTGGCCACCAGAACATCTTCCGGTTCATCAGGTTTCTTGAAGATTCCGGGCACACCGTGCGCATTTACCTCTACAGTGCCATCGACCCGCACTCTCCTGCAGAAGTGGCGGACCTGGTCGCGCGGTCATCGTCGTACCCGACTCTGCGTGCATCCATCGAGCGTTACCCTGAATCCGGAATTCCCGATGATGTGCAGGCGCTGTTTGCGTCAGACTGGCCCACCGCGTACCGGTCATTCCGGGACGATTCGTTGGCGCGACGTTTCTACTTCGTTCAGGACTTCGAACCTCTTTTCACTGCCATGGGAACCGAATCTGTTCTTGCCGAGAACACGTACCGATTCGGCTTTTTCGGCATTACCGCCGGCAAATGGCTTGCGACAAAACTTGACCGTGACTTTGGGATGAGAACTGCGGCATTCGATTTCGGTTCTGAGCCACGCAACTACAGTTTTGTCAATCCGGGCGACCGGCAGGACGTGTTCTTCTACGCTCGGCCCGAAACACCGAGGCGGGGCTTCGAGCTCGGCGTCATGGCCCTGGATTTGTTCGCCCGAGAACGACCCGAGCATCGAATCGTGATGGCCGGTCAGGACGTGCACAACCTCAGGATTCCGTTTCAGTACGAAAATCCGGGCAATGTTCAGGTTGGGATGTTGAACGAGATCTATAACCGTTGCGCTGCCGGACTTGTGCTGTCGCTTTCGAACATGTCGTTGCTCCCGCTCGAGTTGCTTTCGGCGGGGGTTATTCCTGTCGTGAACGACGGAGAGAACAATCGGCTCGTTTCGAACAACGAGTTCATCGAGTACACGCCGCCCATTCCGAAAGCGCTCGCGGACCGTCTGATCACTGTCGTTGATCGGCCGGATCTCGCCGCCCACGCACGTCGCGCATCAGAAAGCGTCGCCGAGTTTGACTGGGCTCGCTCCGGTGCTCAGTTTCTTGCCGCATTCGAACGGGGGATGCGTGGTTGACTGCGTAGTTGTCGGTGCCAATGGTTTTCTCGGTTCCCACCTTGTTGATGCGCTTGCGGCCCGCGGCCACAACGTGACTGCCTTCGACAGGTTTACGGAGGATCAGCAGTTTGTCGCCGAAGGGGTTAAGCGGGTCGAGGGCGACTTCATGAACCGATCAGACCTGATGCGTGCGCTGGATGGGCAGGAACAGGTTTTCCATTTTCTGTCCACAAGCAGTCCGGCAACCTCGGAGAACGATCCCACACTCGATGTGGAGACCAATGTGGTGGGGAGCATTGCCCTATTTCAGGTGGCTGTCGAGGCTGGCGTGAGGCGCATTGCTTTCGCGTCAACCGGTGGTGCGATTTATGGCGACCAGAATGCGCTCCGAATCACCGAGGAGTCCATCCCCATGCCGATTTCGCCCTACGCCATCGGAAAGCTCACCATCGAGGGCTATTTGCGGTATTTCGAGCGCAAGCACGGTTTGCAATCGGTGTCGTTCAGAATTTCCAATCCGTACGGGCCGAGGCAGCATCCGCACAAAAAGCAAGGTGTGATCCCGATATTCCTGCAGCAGATCGCCGAAGGTCTGCCAATTACGGTCCTCGGCGACGGAACGATGATGCGGGACTACATCTATGTTGGGGATGTTGCGCGAATGATCGTCGAAACGGTGAATCGCACGCCTGCGTTTCCGGTCTACAACGTCGGCAGCGGCCACGGCACTTCGGTGAATGAGCTTGTGGGACTTGCGAGAGAAATTACCGGCAGGCGGGTTGTTGTCAATCACGCCGATCAGCCGGTGACATTCGTTCAGCGTTCCATTTTGGATGTCGAACGTTTCTCGAGTGAGTTTGCCGGGACGGCGCTCGTCGACCTTCCCGAAGGTATGGCGCTCACGTGGCAGGACACTGTGGACGGCGCCCGATGACTCAGGCTGGAAGCGCCACCATCGTCATTTTGACCTTCAACGGGGAGCAGTATTTGGGCGACATCCTCACTGCTCTGGAAGCTCAAGACTTTTCGCCCGGTTTTGATGTGCTCGTCATCGATTCCGGATCCACTGATCGAACTTTGGAAATTGTGAAATCACACCCCACTGTGCGGCTGCACGAGATCCCGAACCATGAGTTCGGGCACGGCAGGACACGCAATTTGGGGGCGAGCCTGGCAACCGGCGAATATGTCGTCTACCTGACTCACGACGCGGTGCCGGTCGGACGCAATTGGTTGAGCGCGCTTCTGAAACCGATGCGGGCTGACGATCGTGTGGTGGCGGTACTCGGGAAGCAGGTGGCGCGTCCGTCGGCGCCGCCCATTCTGAAATACGACATCGACCGGGTGTTTCGACGGTTGAGTCCCGGCGGCGGAACTGTGGTGTTTTTCGATGACGGAACGCTAACCGATGAGTCGCGACGACGTGCGACGTTCTACTCGGATTCGTGCTCTGCGGCGCGTCGCGAGCTGCTTCTGAATGAGATTCCGTATCGCGATGTTTCCTACGCCGAAGATCAGGTTTTCGGACGCGAGGTACTCGCGGCAGGTCACCGCAAGGCGTATGTGCCAGCTGCCGTCGTCGAGCATTCCAACGATGGTTCGCTGCGGCAGTTTGGCGAGCGCATCGCCGCGGATCTGATTGGGTTGCGTCGGATCGGCACCGAAATTGCTCCCGTCTCGCGGATTGGCGCTGTCAAACAATGGCTCAAATGGTCTGCCATGGACACTGGGCGAATTGTGACAGACCGCGAAATTGGGTTGGGCCGAAAACTGTACTGGCTGGCCGTGAACCCCGTCTTCCATGCAGTTAAATGGTCCAGCTATCGGCGCGCAACTCTGAGGCCGCTCTAGCACCATAAAGAGCGGGCATCTGAGTGCGGGCAAATCTTGCGGCCAAGTAGACTGGGCGTCATGAGAGCACTCGTTGCGATACCGGCGCTCAACGAGGCGGCGGTCATCGGCAACGTGATTGCCTCCCTTTCGAAATTTCATTCGCCTGAGGATGTCGTCGTCATCGATGATGGCTCTCGGGACGCAACGGCGCAGATTGCCCGCGACGCGGGCGCACACGTCGTATCTCATGCCATCAACCTGGGTGTGGGTGCCGCGATGGGGACCGCCTTCAAATATGCGAAGCAGAACGGATATGATGCCGTCATCCAATTTGACGGGGACGGGCAGCATCGCCCAGAGCACATTGCTGAACTTATCTCGGCATCTGCGGACTTCGATGTCGTCATTGGTAGCCGATTTGCGGAAGGCGGATCCTTCATGTCGTCAGCCACTCGACGAGGAATCCAACGGTTCATCGCGTGGGTGGCATCCGCGTATGCTCGCACACGGCTCACGGATGCGACGAGCGGTTTTCGGATCGCGGGCCCGCGGGCGCTGGCAGTTTTTTCCGAGCATTACCCGGTGGAATGGCTGGGTGACACTGTGGAGTCAATCGTTCTGGCCGCACGCCAGGGGTTAACCGTCAGTGAAATCCCCGTACGGATGAACGAACGGGCCGGCGGAGTCCCTTCCCAATCAGTGCTCCGCGCAACCCTCTACACGGGACGAATTCTCTTGATTCTTGGCCTCGCCAGTATTCGGAGCGTCCCGCCGCAGATCCGCTCGTTGAAATTGAAAGATCAGAAGGCGATCGCGTGACACCTCAGGCATTCGCGATAATTCTCGCGGTGGCACTTCTCATTGTGGTCATCCTTCTTCTCAGATCGTATGTCCTGCCCGAGAAGTATGCGGTGGTGTGGCTCGTTGCGGCGGTGGCGGCAATTATTCTTTCCGCCTGGCCTGGACTTCTAAATTTAGTCAGCAAATTCTTGGGGATCGCGCAGCCGATCAACCTCCTCTTTGTCGGAGGATTCTTCGTTGTCCTGCTTCTTCTCATGCAGATCAGCCTTGAGCTCGCGCGCACCCGCGACGAACTCCGCAAGGCGGTGCAGAAGCTCGCCCTGGAAATGGAACGACGCTCAAAAGACGACGGTTGACGGCGGGCCCGCGCGACCAGGTGGGCGTTTCGGCAGCGTTGGACCGGAATGCCCCGGGTCAGCTGGCGTCGACGCCGGTGAGGGCGATCCAGCGGTGAAGGTTGATGAGGCGCCAGTGCGACCGGCCTCCCCACCGGATTTCCTTCTCGGTGAGGCCGCCGGTGAGCGTGTTGGTGCGGCCCCGGCTGAGGAAGCCGATGGGGTGTTCGGGGTTGACCGGAAGTGAACCGAGTTCGTCGAGCCATTGCCGTTCGGGTGTTTCGAACCCGATCTTGTCGCGGCGGTCGATGATGGCGTCGGGCACCCACCCTCGCACCGCATCACGCAGGATGCGCTTGGAGGTGCCGTCGGAGCCGATGAGCCAGTCCTCCGGCAGAGTGAGGACGAAGTTGGTGAGAACGCGGTCCAGGAACGGAACGCGACTTTCGATCGAGAAGTGCATCGAGTTCCGGTCTGCATGCCGCAGCAACGCGGGCAGGCCATAACCGGTCATGGTGGTTCGCAGATGCGTTTTGAGCCGCGCGCCGCGCGCTCGCTCGGAGCCGACTGCCGGGAAGCCCGCATCGATACCTCGCGCGCGAAGTGCCGCGGCGTCCAGAAGTGGAGACGCGAAAGGTTGACGAACCTTGTGGCGCAGCCGAAGGGGTGCGAACTGGGCTGCGGTTTCCAGGAGCATCGCGGTGACGTTGCGGTCGGGCCAGGTTGCCCAGTGGCGAGCGAACGAGGCTGCCTTCGCGAAGTGCCCCGTCTCCGCGAGAGTGTGCATGCGTTGCGCCGGGTATCCGGAATAGCCGGCGAATATTTCGTCACCGCCCTGCCCGTCGAGGGTGACGACCACGCCGTGCTGGCGCGCGAGCTGGAAGACCCGGTATTGCGCGTAAATGCTCGTGGACCCGAACGGTTCGCCCTGGGCGACGATAAGGTCATCCAGGTCCCGCTCCAAATCGCCTGGAGTCGACTGAACCGTGTGGGTGGTCGCACCGGTGGCCGCGACGACGCGATCGACCCACTCGTGTTCGGAACGGGCGAAGCCGGGGGAGATGAAACTGAAGGTATTGATGGGCAGGTCGGGTTCGAGGTGGCGAACGGCGCCCACGATCGCGGAGGAATCGATGCCGCCGGAGAGCGCGATGCCCAGGGGCACATCGGAGCGCAGGTTCCGTTTGACGGAGCCGAGGAACAGGGATCGCACGGTATCTGTGGCCTCGCCATAGGATCCGGTGAACGTGGTGGCCACGGGAGGCCACCAGTAGCGGACCGGCTCTCCCATCTGACCGGTCACCGTGTCGATGACCAGGTAGTGCGCGGGACGCAACTGCTTCACCCCGTCGATGAACGTCCGTTCGGTGTGATCGTAGGCGCCCCACTGCAGGTAATCAATCGCGGTCTGCCAGTCCAGCCTGGGCACACCCCCTACCGTCGCGAGGAGCCCCTTCAGTTCGCTGTTGAAAACAATTCGATCGCCAGTGTGCCGGTAGAACAGAGGTTTGATACCGAATGGGTCTCGAGACAGAGTAAGAGTGCGCGATTCGGCGTCCAGCACCGCGATCGCGAACATGCCTTCCAAACGGTCCAGGGTCGCCACCCCCCACCGTGCCCACGCTTTCAAGAGCACCTCGGTGTCACCATCGGAGACGAAGCTCTCGCCCAGGGCGCCGAGTTCGTCCCGCAACTCGACGTAATTGGTGATCTCGCCGTTGTAGCTGATTGTGAATCGGCCGCCGGGGAGGCTCATCGGCTGGTGTCCCGCGGGAGTCAAATCCAAAATCGCGAGCCGCACCAAACCGAGGTCGATGCGCGTGCGCGGCGATGAGGAGTCGTGCCACTCGAACTGCCCGACATCATCCGGACCCCTGTGCCGAATCGCATCCAGGCCGGCCTTCAGGCGAGAGCCGTCATCCGGTGACCCCTCGCGGGACCAGCTTCCGGCGATTCCGCACATTCAATGCCCTACTGTCGACGAATGGTGTGAAGGTCAGGAGGTCAGCGCCGGCGACTTGCCGATGACGCGGTATGCCACGTGCGGCCATGGGTCTGCAGAGGAGACCCGCCGGCCGTCAATGAATACTTTGATGCCGGGCAGATCCGCTGTGCTGAGCGTGCGATACTCGGCATGGTCGGCCTGCACGACGGCCGCATCGACCCTCGCCCCGAAATGATACGGCGTGAAACCGAGTCGCTCGAGCTCCTCATCCGTGAAGAGGGGGTCGTGCACGACAGGTTTTGCGCCGCGGGCGATAAGGGCCTCGACGGCGCCGAATACCCCGGAAAAAGCCGTCTCCTTCACGCCGCCGCGGTAGGCAGCCCCCAACACCGCCACTGTTGCTCCCGCGAGGTCGCCATAGGCGCCCTCCAGCAGCCCGATGGTGTAATCGGGCATGCCGGCGTTCGCCGCCCTCGCGGCGGCGACGATCGTGGCTTCCGGGTCATTCCACAAATAGAGGCGCGGGTAGACGGGAATGCAGTGGCCGCCAACCGCGATTCCGGGCTGGTGGATGTGGCTGTACGGCTGTGAATTGGAGGCCTCGATGACGTTGTAAATGTCGATGCCGTTGGACCCCGCGTAACGCGCGAACTGATTCGCAAGTCCGATGTTGACGTCTCGGTACGTTGTTTCGGCGAGCTTGGCCAACTCGGATGCCTCCGCGCTGCCGAGATCCCACACGCCATTCGGTTTGGCCAGGTCGTCGCGCTCGTCGAAGTCGAGTACGGCCTCGTAAAATTCCACAGCCCGTTTCGCGCCGTGATCGGAAAGTCCGCCGACGAGTTTCGGATACTTGCGCAGGTCCGCGAAGACCCTCCCGGTGAGCACCCGTTCCGGCGAAAATACGAGGTCGAAGTCGACTCCCTCGGTGAGGCCGGAGACACGCTCGAGGAGCGGCTTCCACCGCGTGCGGGTTGTTCCTACCGGGAGAGTGGTCTCGTAGGAGACGAGTGTTCCCCGGGTCAGGTGGGCGCCAAGCGATTCCGTCGCGGCGTCCATCCAGCCGAAATCTGGTTCCGCGGTGTGTTCATCGACGAACAGGGGAACGACGAGCACGATCGCATCGGCTCCCGGAACGGCGTCGGCGTAGTCTGTCGTCGCGCGCAATCGGCCGGCAGGAACGAGCTCGCTGAGCCGCTCCTGCAGCTCGCTCTCGCCGGGAAAGGGCTCGATGCCCTTGTTGACCAGATCGACAACCGCCGGATTGACGTCGACTCCCACGACGTCGTGTCCTTTGCTGGCGAATTGCACTGCGAGGGGGAGGCCGATTTTGCCGAGAGCGATGACGGCGATTTTCATGCGGGAGTGCCGGGTTTCATTGCCATACGTCGATTCTAACGGCCCGCAATGGTCAGACTCGTGTCGACCACTCGCGAGGCGATGGCGGTGAGCGAGTACTTCGAGTTCGCCCACGAACTCAATTGAGAACGCGCTTCGGAGGTGAGCGGGGAGGTGGCGGCCCGGTCCATGGCTTCGGCTGCGGCAGAAACGTCATAGTCGACGGCGACCCCGGCATCGGGGTTGTCCGCATTGCGCAGGAACGGCACCGTCGGCCCGACGCCGGCGAAGATTACGGGACATCCGACGGCAAGGGAGGAATAGACCTTGGTGGTGAACGCGTAGTCGTAGCCGTGTCCCGGTCTGAGGCTGGCCAGCGAAACGGTTGCGGCGGCAAGAATGGGCGCCAGTTCCGCGGGTGCGATGGGCGAACGGAACGCGACCGTCTCCGTGATGCCCAGTTCCGCGGCGCGACGCTGAAGCAATTCCCGATCCTGCCCGTTGCCGATGAATGTGAGCGTTGCCCCGGGATGTTTTTTCGCAACGAGCGCGAACGCGTCCAGAAAGACCGATGCGCCGTGCCATTCGGAATACGTTCCCGCATACACGAAAACTGGCGTGGCCGGCATCGGGTGCTTCGAGTAGTGGAATACGGAGGTGTCAGCCCCGAACCCGATCGGGGTTGCCGGCGTCTGAATGCCGACCTCGCGAAAGCGCCGAATGAGCGGCTCGTGTGCTGCGAACAGGTGGCGAGCGCCGTTCAACCCCCACCGTTCCACGATCCGCAGGGCGCGAAGCACGAATCGCGATTCGGTGGCCATTGCCGCGGCGTCTGACCACAGATCCGCGGCGTCGACTACGTACGGCGTTCGGCGGAGCGCGGCGATGACGCGCACAACGGCGACGGTGGTCGGAGGGGGTTCGACGACGTAGAGGTCTGTGCGTCGGGCGAAGGCCAGGCGAAACAGCAGAGGGATGTCGAAGCTGAGGTAGGCGAGGTAGCCGCGCACATACTTCTGGCGATCTCGGAGGACCGGCGCTCGCCGCACTCTGATGCCCTGCGGGTCGGTGAGCGTCGTGCCGCGCGGTGGCAGCACCGTGACGACGGTGACCGCGCAGCCGCGATCGCGGAACTCCTCGGCCCAGCTTTGAAGGATGCCGGATGCGGCGGACACCTCGGGCGCGAAAACCCGGCTGACGATGGTGATGTGCATGGCGGCTCAGCGGCTATTGAGAAGTCGAGTGACGAGGGCGCGTTGTGTCGCGATATCGGATTCGCTGTTGAGCGTGCGCGATGCCACGTCGGCGGCCGCCTTGAAGCCGGCGACGTCGTCCGCGCTCAGTGGCTCGAGCGCGGCGACGAGATCTGCCGTCGCCGATCCGGAGGGGACGACACCGCGTTTGTGCTGAGCGATGAGCCGATCCGTTTCGGTGGACGGACCGAAGACGAGCCCCAGCCGCGCCTGCACGAAGTCGAAGAACTTGTTGGGGAGCATGAGCCGGTGGTTGAGCGATTTCACGGGCAGGAGGTACACGCCGAGGTCGTACTGGTTGAGTGTCGCGGGAAGCTCGTTCGGTGCGACGGGCGGGTGGATCCGCACCCTGGGCAGCCGGTCGGCGATCCGCTGGAGGGAGGTGAGATAGTCGGTATCGCCGACGAGGTAGAGGTCGAGGGAAAACCGCGCGTCGAGCAGGCCGACGGCTTCGATGATCCCCTGAATGTTGCGCTCCGGGGTGGCAACCCCGCTGTGCACGAGGCGGATGCGGCCGGGGACCAAAGGGGAGGGCGCCAGCTTCTGGTCGGCAATCGTGTTGCGCACGAGCTCCGGCTGCACACCGTAGGTGTCCCGGTACAGTGCCGCGATCGATTCGCCGACGGTCGTTGTCGCGGCCGCTCTGCGCAGGTATTTGCGGCATAGCGCGTCCATGTACGGCTTGACGAGCAAGCGCCAGGGGAGGCTCGTGGAGTTCTCTTCCCGCGCCCACTCGTGGAGGTCCGCCCAGACTGGCGCGCCGTTCGCGACGGCAAACGCGAGTGGCAGTGCGCGGGCATCATTGGCAACGACAAGGTCCCACGGCCCGGATTCGGCAAGCTGCGGGAGTGCCGCGCGCTCGCCGGGCGAGCGTAACTCCACGGTTGTGTGCATCCGCGCCGCGAGCAGAACGACGCCGGTGGCGGTTTGCGGGAGGGATGCTGCCCCCGCGGGTACTTCGAAATGATGGGCGACCCCTGCGGGTGCCGGTCCGTACCCGACCGTCGAGACGTCGCCAAATTCCTGCAGGACGGCAAGTTGCCAGCGGACTCGGGAGTCGCGAAAGAGCGGGGAGAAGGAGATGCAGAGAATCCGCTTCGCGCTCACGTCGATGACCTTCGCCGGATTTTGAGCCTGTCGGTCACGCCGATGAGCATCCTGAAAATCCAGTCGCTGTTGGGGTAGTCAAAATGGTCCACTCGCGGGGAGGCGATGAGGTGATCGAGTTCCGGCACGGTCAGCCCGAGCTTCTTCGCAATGAACTCGTGGTCCTGGCGTTCGAGGTCCTCCGGGTAGTCATGGTGTTCCAGCGCCGCGAGAGCTTCATCCCGCGTCAGCTGGCCGGAAAGGATGAGCGAGGTCAGGTGAGCCTTGCGCTTGTCCCAGCCGTACCTCCGGGGAAGATACGAGCCCTGGAAGTATCGCGTGAAAACGGATTCGTAGTGCTTGCCGCCGTAGTCGCGCCAGCCCAGCTCCTCGGTGATCTCCCGCTTGGCCTCCTCTTTGATGTACGGCATGTAGTTGAGGAGGTGCACTGTCCAGATCGGTCGAACGTAGCCGTACCAGACGTAACGCTTCCAAATTCCCATGACCGGGTAGGTTTTCAGCTTCACAGTGCCGAACCGGCGGTGAATTGCCTTGAGATGAACGGCGTCCGCGGCATTGAATCCCCACGCGCGAGGAAGTATGGACTCCGTGGCGAAGTTATGGCCGGAGAGAATGTACCGAATGCCGTACTTCGCTGCCTCGCGATAGGCGACTGCCGCAAAAGCATGATCGGTGGGCATATCCCAGTCCATGACCCGTGCCTTGAGGTAGGAAAGTTGAAGGTCGCGCATCTCCCGCCAGTCCACCACTTCCGTCACAAGATCGAGGCCGAGCCTGCTCACGATGTGATGGATATTGTCGACGGCGAGTTCGGAGTTCCATCCGGAGTCGAAGTGGACGGCGAGCGGCCTCAGGCCGAGCTTCACGGCCTGAAGGATGAGGTAGGTGCTGTCGACGCCGCCCGAGATCCCGATGACGCAGTCGTACGGCTTGCCTTTGCCCGCTTCCTTGATTTTCGCGACGAGTTCGGCGAGCTCATCGGCCCGCTCTCCGGCCGTCGCCGCATCCACGAAGCGCTTCATCGTGCTGTCGTAGTGCAGCGCGTGGTTGCTGACACCGTTCTCGTCGAACGTGATGAACGGGTCCGTGGTGTCCATGACCGTGCGCGCGCAAATCTGATACGGGCGTGACTCGGTCATTCGCGGCAGATCTCCAGTGTTGTGGGTCTGGAACAGTTTACAGGCCGGGTTCCGGACGGGACTCGCCGGTGCCGGTGGGCTATCCTCGTTCCAGCGTCGCGGGTGCGTCGCTGTCTTTCGAGTGATGGTGACGGGTGAGTAGTGGCTGAATCGACGGGACGCCCCCGGCTTCTCATCATCGTGTATTCGAACCTCGCCATGGACGCGAGAGTTCTCCGCCAGATTCGGTGGCTCAGCAAACATTTCGATGTCACCTCGGCGGCGTTTGGGCGTTCTCCGGTCGGCGGAGTGGAGCATGTCGAACTTGCCGACCTGCCCCCATACCGAGGTGGCGCGTTCGCCCGGCTCCTGTATGCCGGTTCGTTCATCCTGGGGCGATTCGCATGGCTGACGCGACGCAATCCGCGCGACACGGCGGCAGCGGAGCTGCTGGGCTCCACCCAGTGGGACGTCATTGTCGCCAACGATGTGAACGCGCTGCCCCTCGCGACGAGATTGCGTGCGCGTCACGGCATCGTCGCCGACCTCCATGAATATGCGCCGCGCCAGGCCGAGGAGTCACTGGTGTTCAGGCTCACGACCGCGAGGTACTTCACCTGGATTCTGAAGCATTGCCTCGCGCGCGTCGACCGCGTCACCACGGTCAGTCAGGGAATAGCCGACGAGTATGCGCGCCGGTTCGGCGCCGAGACTGTCGTCGTCGCCAATGCGGCTGCGTACAGCGAACGTGTTCCCGGCCCCGTCGAGCTGCCCATCAGGATCGTGCACAGCGCGGCCCCGAGCCCGGCTCGGCGCATCGAGGTCATGATTGAAGCGGTGCGAGACACCACGGCCGATGTCACCCTCGACCTCTACCTCGTCGATGACGGGTCGCGCTACCTGCAGGAGTTGCGCGAGCTGGCCGGCGGAATCGATAGGGTGACAATCCATGATCCGGTCCCGAATTCCGGACTCATTGACGTGCTCAGCGGATATGACATCGGCCTGCATGTTCTTCCGCCGATCAACTTCAACCATCGGTGGGCGTTGCCCAATAAGATCTTTGACTATGTTCAGGCTCGACTCGGGATCGTGATCGGACCTTCCCCGGAGATGATGCGCGTGGTGAACGAGCACGGCCTCGGTGCGGTCGCCCACGACTTCACTGCCGGCTCTCTTTCTCGACTTCTGGATGGCCTTGACCCCGAGCAGGTCGCGGGGTGGAAACGAGCGTCGCACAATGCCGCGCATGCTCTCTCGGGGGAGTCGCAGCTCGAGAAATTCGAGGCGGTCGTCCGGAGCGTTCTTCCAGCGTCAGAGCCAGGTGTTCGATGACGTCCCCCCGCGCGAGAATTCTGGTGCTCACCTATACCGAGTTCGCCCGCGAGCCGCGAGCGCTCAAGCAGGTCAGGTATTTGCGGGACGCGCACGACGTGACAACGTCCGGATTCGGCCCGGCGCCCTTCGGCGACATCACCCACGTGGAACTGCCGAACGCGACGCGGCAGAGGTGGGGGCTTTTCGGGCGGCTCCTGTACCTTGGGCTGCTCGTGTTGCGAATTCACCGGCTCATCCCCCGGTTGAGTTCGCTGGATCGGGCTTCGGTGAAGGCGCTCGGCAGCATGGAGTGGGACATCGTGATCGCCCACGATCTGTGGGCTCTTGCTGCGGCGCTGGAGCTTGCGCCGAAGCATGGCGTCGTGCTCGACCTGCATGAGTACGCGCCGAGCGAGAGCGAGCATTCCCTGAAGTGGCGGCTCGTGATGCTTCCGTACGTGAGCTGGATGCTGCGCACCATGGCGACCAGGGCCGCCGCGGTGGTCACCGTGGGCGAGGGTATAGCTCTCAAATATCTCGATGAGTTCGGCCTCGAGTCGACGGTCGTCGTGAACGCCACGCCGTTTCACGAACTCGAGCCCCAACCGGCAGGCGACCCGATCCGACTGGTCCACAGCGGGGTCGCCACGGTTGAGCGGCGCCTGGATCTCATGGTCGATGCCGTGAAAGGCACTTCGGCCCACGTGACCCTCGACTTCTTTCTCGTAGCGGGTCCGGAGGGGCAGCTTGAAGGTTTGCGTGCCCTGGCCGGGGACGATCCGCGGATCCGGTTTCGAGACCCCGTGCCTTATGCGGAGCTCGTGCGAACGCTCAACACCTTTGACGTGGGCCTCAGCATCTTTCCGCCGACGACGTTCAACCTCAAGTGGTGTTTGCCGAACAAGTTTTTCGATTTCGTTCAGGCGCGTTTGGGCGTCATTAGCGGCCCGTCGCCCGAGATGGCGAGGATTATCGACGAAAACGGGTTCGGGCTGGTTCTGCCGGACTTCGAGGCGGCGTCGCTCGCGCGGGCTCTCGAGGGGCTCACTCCGGAGACCGTGGCGAATTGGAAGACTGCGTCGACGCGTCACGCCCGGGAACTCTCAAGCGAACGTCAAATGGAAACCTGGGGGGCCATCGTGGCCGACCTTATGATCCGCGACGCCCCAGCAGCTCGGTGACGGCGCGGTCGGCGGCATGCCCGTCCCCGTAGGGTGTGGCGTCCGTCGGTGCTGCCGCTGAACGGGTGACCGCGGACGCGATGGCGTCCACATCGTTCGCGAGCATATTCCAACCGAGGTTGACGGTCTCCACCCACTCGGTCTCCGGTCGTATCGTCGTGGCGGGTATGCGCAGAAGGAACGCTTCCTTCTGGAGGCCGCCCGAGTCGGTAACGACCCCCGCGCTGCCCATGACCGCGGAAATGAGGGCCGGATAGGGGAGAGGATCCGAAACGCGCAGCGCACCCTGATCGAGAGCGATTCCGTGCTGGAGCGCGAGGCTGCGCAATCTCGGGTGGGCGAGGAGGACGACGGTTCGATCGAGGCTTGCCAGCGCTGCGACAATTCCGCGAAGGCGATCTGGGTCATCCGTGTTATCCGGTCGGTGGATGGTTGCTACGTAATAAGAACCGCGCGCGAGCCCTTCCGGAGTGTCCACTCCGCGGGCCGTGATCTGGTCGCGCACCGCATGGAGCACATCGGTCATGACGTCGCCAACGAGCACCGAGCGCTCCGCAAGGCCTTCCGACCGCAGGTGGTTCATCGCGACCGCCGTCGGCGCGAGGAGCAGGTCCGACGCGTGGTCGGTGAGAACCCGGTTGTGCTCTTCCGGCATCTTCCTGTTGAAGGAACGAAGCCCGGCTTCAAGGTGCGCCAGCGGGATGTGGAGTTTGACGGCAGCGATTGCCGCCGCGAGAGTCGAGTTCGTGTCGCCGTACACGAGTACCCAGTCGGGGTCGTATTCCTCGAACACGGGCTCGAGACCGGCCAGCATCGCGCCGGTTTGCGCACCGTGTTTCCCCGAGCCGACTGCCAGATTCACGTCGGGCGAGGGAATGCCCAGATCCCGGAAGAACACATCGCTCATGAGGTCGTCGTAGTGCTGGCCGGTGTGCGCGATGACGTGATCGGCCCGCCCGTCGAGGGCTCGCGCAATGGGGGCGAGCTTGATGAATTGCGGTCGCGCTCCGACAACGCTGAGAACTTTCACGACGTTCCTTTCACTACGGGACGGTGAACGCAGCGAGTCTATCGGCGCCGGGTCCAGAAATTATTTCCCGCCGGCATCGACGTGGTTGAGGGTCATCCAACGCCGGAGGTTGATGAGGCGCCAGTGGGAACGGGGGTTCCAGCGGATGGCGTCTTCGGTGAGCCCGCCGGTGAGCGTGTCGGTCAGGCCGGGACGCAGGAACGGTACCGGGTGGTCGGGGTCGTTGGGGAGCGCGCCGAGACGCTCAAGCCAGTCCTGTTCCGGAGTCTCGAAGCCGACCTTGTCTCGCCGGTTGATGATCGCCTCGGGGACCAAACCGCTGACGGCGTCGCGGAGGATGCGTTTGGAGGTACCGTCCGGCCCGACCAGCCAGTCCTCCGGGAGGCTCAACACGAACTCGCTGAGGGCGCGGTCCAGGAAGGGCACGCGGCTCTCAATGGAGAATCGCATGGAGTTGCGGTCTGCGTGCCGCAGAAGTGCCGGCAGGCCGTACCGACTCAATGTCGTGCGCAAATGGGAGGGCAGGCGACGTCCTCTGACCTCATCGACGTCGATTATAGGAAACAGGGTGCTTATCCCCCGATCGCGCAGTGCAGTGGCGTCAAGCAAGGGGGATTGGCGCTTGCGAATAATTCGGCCACGGAGGCTGCTGGGTGCGAAGCGGCCCGCGGTTTCGATGATCATGGCGTTGCGGTTGCGGTCCGGCCAGGTTGCCCAGTGGCGTGCGAACGAGGAGGCTCTGGCGAAGTGGCCGGTTTCGATGAGGGTGTGCATGCGCTGGGCGGGGTACCCGGAGTAGCCTGCGAAAATTTCGTCGCCGCCCTGCCCGTCCAGGGTCACCGTCACGCCCTGTTGGCGCGCGAGCTGGAATACGCGGTACTGGGCGTAAATGCTGGTGGACCCGAACGGTTCGCCCTGGGTGAGGATGAGATCGTCGATATCCCGTTCCAGATCGCCCGGCGCGGCCTGCACGGTGTGCGAGATCGCGTCCGTGGCCGAGACGACCCGAGCAATCCATTCGTGCTCGGATCGGGCGAAGCCGGGCGCAATGAAGCTGAACGTGTTGATCGGAAGTTCGGGGTGCAGGTATCGCGCCGCGCCGACGATCGCGGAGGAATCGATGCCGCCAGACAGAGCGATGCCCAACGGCACGTCGGAGCGCAGGTTTCGGTTGACCGAGTCCAGGAACAGTGACCGCACCGCGTCGGTCGCGTCCGGGTAGGAGCCGGTGTAGGTGGCCTCAACCGATGGCCACCAATAGCGCACAGGTTCTCCCACGTGCCCTGTGACGGTATCGATGACCAGATAATGTGCTGGCCGCAATTGCCTCACCCCGTCGAGGAAGGTGCGTTCGGTGTGGTCGTAGGAACCCCACTGCAAATAGTCGACCGCGGTCTGCCAATCCAGCTTCGGCGTCACGCCGGATGCCAGCAACCCCTTCAGTTCGCTGTTGAAGCGGACGTGATCGCCGCTGTCCTGATAGAACAGGGGCTTAATTCCGTAAGGATCGCGAGCCAGAGTCAGGGTGCGCAGGTGGGTGTCGAGGATCGAGATTGCGAACATGCCTTCCAGGCGATCGAGGGTCGAAATCCCCCACCTGGCCCATGCCTTCAACAAGACCTCGGTGTCGCCATCCGAGACGAAGGTCTCGCCCTGGCCGGCGAGTTCCTCACGCAACTCGATGTAGTTCGTGATCTCGCCGTTGTAGCTGATCGTGAACCTGCCTCCGGGAAGGCTCATCGGCTGATGGCCCGCGGGCGACAAATCCAGGATCGCCAGTCGCACCAATCCCAAGTCGACCCGCACGCGCGATGACGGATCGTGCCACACGAACTCGCCGACGTCGTCCGGCCCCCGATGCGCAATCGCTGCCAGGCCCGCCCTCAAGCGGTCGGCGTCAGCAGGCACTCCCTCCCGCGACCAACCTCCCGCAACTCCGCACACGCGCATAAGCATAGGTGCTGCGATTGGAGTGGAAGACACAGCACACGGGCAGCGGCGCTGTGGGGCGATCGCGAATCGCCACGTGGGTAGGATTGCTAGGTGCGCACGACGGGAGGTCCAGTGTGAAAGCCGTGCTGGCGCTCTACCGAGAAGTCCTTGCAGTCTTTCCCGCCGGTGGGCGACGGTTTCTCCACTTTTACGCCTGGCTCCTCGCGTCGCTGGCCATTTTCGATGTTGCCGCGCTCGGGCTTCTCGCCATTGTCGTCGGGCCTGTCGCGGTCGGCCAGCCCGTCGTCCTTCCGATTTTCGGTGAACTCGACACTGTCGGCGTTGTGTGGACCATTCTCGCAATTTGCGCGCTCATGGTGGCGAAGGGAGTGTTCGCAGTTCTCGTCACGTGGTGGGCAACGCGGAGAATCCCGAAATTCGAGGTGGCGATCGGCGACCGCCTGCTTCGCGCGTACCTCGCGGCACCATGGCGGGATCGACTGCGCAAGAACTCGACTGACATCATGCGATTTTCGGACAGCGGTGTTGACTCGACGGTAAATTCCTTCGTGCTTCCCGGGGCCACCCTGCTGGGCGAAGTTGTGAGCCTTGTCGCCGTGATCACCACGCTCGCGCTCGTGCAGCCGGTTCTCGCCTTGACGACGCTGATCTACCTGCTCCTGCTCGGCGCCGTGCTCTTCTTCTGGATTGCCCGCCATACGCAAATCGCAGGCGAAGTGAACGTTGAGAACTCCATTCGCACCTCCCGGCTCATCCTCGAAGTCATCTCGGCGATGAAGGAGGTGACTCTCCGCAACAAGGAGTCGGAGGTTGCGGGAGTCGTCGAGCAGGTGAGGAAGAGAAGCGCCCAGGCGAGGGCCAACATCTACTTCCTCGGACAATTGCCACGGTACGCGCTCGAGGCGGGCCTCATCGGCGGTTTCGTCGTGATCGGCGGAGTCGGGCTCCTGATCGGTGGGATCGAGCAGGCCATCGCCGCTGTCGCGTTGTTCGCTCTGGCCGGATTCCGCGTGGCACCCTCCATCATTCGGTTTCAGTCGGTGCTGTCGCAGATGATCGCAATTTCGGTTTACCCGCAGCTCGTGCTCACTGAACTCGCCGACGCGGAGCGCAGCAGCGCGGAGATCACGGAACGCACCGTGCGGCCGCTGCCGGAGTCTCCACAGAGAATCTCTTTGGACCACGTGAGTTTCCGTTACGGGGTGGACGGCGACTACGCGGTGAACGACGTGTCGCTCGACATCCCGTTCGGCTCGTCCGTCGCTTTCGTCGGCGCTTCCGGTTCGGGCAAGTCGACCATGGTCGACTTGCTGCTGAGTCTCCTTGAACCGTCGGAGGGTGCGATCTCCATCGATGGCGTGTCCTTGAAGGATCTGCGCACCGCGTGGCGGTCACGGGTCGGATACGTGCCCCAGGAGGTCGCGCTGTTCGACGCGACGATCGGGCAAAACGTCGCTCTCACCTGGGGAGAGGAATTCGACGTTGACCGGGTACGGGAGTCGCTCGAGCAAGCACAGCTTTGGCACCTGGTGAGCCAGCGGGAGGGGGGCGTCGACGCTCGCATCGGGGAGCGCGGACTGGCGCTGTCCGGCGGTCAGCGCCAAAGGCTCGGCATCGCACGGGCCCTCTATTCCGACCCGCTCGTGCTCGTCATGGATGAGGCGACCAGTGCGCTGGACACGCAGACCGAATCGTTGGTGACGCAGGCGATCAGTGCCCTCGCCGGAGGGATCACGAAAGTCGTTGTCGCCCATCGGCTCGCGACCATCATGAGTTTCGACCGCATTTTCTTCATGAGCGAGGGGAAGCTGATCGGCAGCGGCACGTTTGAGGAGCTCGTTACCCAGTTTCCCGACTTCGCCCGTCAGGCGGAACTGGCCGGGCTCGCGTGACCTGGCGCCCGCACTGGGCGGCACAACCGCGGCCGAGCGGAATCCTCAGGTCAGTGGCTGTAGAGTTTCTCCGTGACCGCCGACGTACCTCGTGAATACCAGCGGTGCACTGTGTCCGTCATGGATACCACGGATCCCGACATCGAATTCGACGATGAGGGCCGGTCGTCCTACATTTCCGAATTTGACGAGTTGTATGCGCCGACCCTTCGACGCGCTCAGGCAGGGGAGCGTCAGACCGAGCTCGAGGCGCTGGTAGAGCAGATCAAGGCGGACGGCCGCAACAAGCCGTACGACGTGGTGATCGGGGTTTCGGGAGGAGTGGACAGCACGTACCTCGTGCTGCGTGCCGTGCGATTGGGGCTTCGCCCTCTGTGCGTTCATTTCGACAGCGGCTGGAACTCCGAAGCCGCGGTCGACAACATCCACAATCTGGTGACGACGCTGGGTCTCGACCTTTACACCCAGGTGGTTGACTGGCGCGAAATGCGGGACCTGCAGCTTGCGTATTTGAGGTCGGGAATTGCCAACGCCGACACCCCGACCGACCATGCCTTCGGGTACGTGGCATTTCATCAGGCACAGAAGTATCGGCTCAAACACATTCTTTCCGGGTCGAACTATGTGAGCGAGTCCATCCTGCCCGGTTCGTGGGAGTACACCTCGGATGATTCGAAGTTGCTGAGAGCGATTCATCGGAAGTTCGGCGCGGTCAAACTCCGCACCTACCCGGTGATGAGTTCCTTCACTCGCACGCTCTGGTACCCGTATGTGCGCGGGATCAGGACGCATCCGCTGCTGAACTATCTGCCCTACCACTATGCGGAAGCAAAGTCCGAAATCACTCGCGAAGTCGGTTGGCGTGACTATGGCGGAAAACACTATGAGTCGGTCTTCACGCGGTGGTTCCAGGGCTATTACCTTCCGCAGCGGTTCGGCTTCGACAAGAGGATTGCGCACTATTCTTCGCTCATCCTCGCGGGCGAGATGACCCGCGACGAGGCGCTCGACCTTCTGGACACGCCCAACTACCCTGAAGAACTTCGGGCACAGGATCATGGGTTCATTGCGAAGAAGCTGGGGATTTCGGAGTCGGAGCTCGACGAAATTGTCTCCTCGCCTCCGAAGCACTATTCGGACTATCCCAACAGCGAAGCGGCAACACGTCGGCTGTTCGCCTTCACTGCATGGGTTGGCGCTGCGCTTCGAAAGCTTCGAATACTGCGATGAGCGTTTCGGTCGTCAACTATGGGCTCGGCAACCTCGGTTCGGTCGCCAACATGCTCAAGCGCGCGGGTTCGGAAGCCCGCCTCGTGTCGACCCGCGAGGAGATACTGGCAAGCGATCGCGTTCTACTTCCCGGCGTCGGAGCGTTTGACGCCGGGATGCGGTTGCTTCAGGAGCAGGGGCTCGTGGAGCCGCTTATGGAATTTGCCGCGACCGGGCGGCCGCTGTTCGGCATTTGCCTGGGAATGCAGCTTCTTCTGGACGCCAGCGAAGAGGGCGGATTGGCGGGGCTGGGCCTCATCCCCGGCCGCAGCATCCGGTTCGTCGAATCCGCGAGCGAACGTGTGCCCCACATGGGCTGGAACACTGTGGAGCCGACGCGTCCCGATGCGCTCGTGGCCGGTTTGCCGGACGAGAGCCGGTTCTACTTCGTGCACAGCTACCATGTCGTGCCCTCGCGGCCGCAGGATACTCTGGCGACGTCGGACTATGGGGAGAGTTTCGTGTCGATGGTTCGCGCCGGCAATGTCATGGGCGCCCAATTCCATCCGGAGAAAAGCCACGCCTTCGGCATGACCATTCTGAGAAATTTCGCAGCGCTATGAGTGTCTTTCCCCGGGTGATCCCCGTTCTGCTCGTCAGCGAGGGGTATCTCGTCAAACCGCTTCGGTTCAAAGGCGGGCAGTACATTGGCGATCCCATCAATGCGGTCCGGATCTTCAACGAAAAGCAGGTTGACGAGCTTCTCATTTGCGATATCGATGCATCAGCCAGGAAGCGTGGAGTCAACTACACGCTGATCGAGGAGATTGCGAGCGAAGCGTTCATGCCGGTCGGGTACGGCGGTGGAGTCGCCTCGGCGGCGGAGGCCCAGCGGATTACGCAAATCGGTATCGAGAAGGTGATTCTTGGTGCCGCCGCGGCCACACGCCCTGAAACCATCAGCGAGATCTCCGCCGCACTCGGGTCCTCCAGTACCGTCGTAAGCGTGGATGCACGCAAGCGGCTGACGGGCGGCTGGGACACCGCCATTCTGCGCGGGCGGCAGAAGACCGGTTTGAGCGCGATCGCGGCGGCCCGCAGGGCCCAGGAGTTCGGGGCCGGTGAGATCATGGTTTCTTCCATCGACCGGGAGAATACGTTCTCCGGGTACGATCTTCCGCTGATCGAGGCAGTTTCCGGCGCGGTGACCGTCCCCGTGATCGCCCTGGGCGGAGCCGGGAGTTTTGCCGACTTCGCTCCGGCTTTGAAAGCCGGTGCGTCGGCGGTCGCGGCCAGCAGCATCTTCGTGCTCAACGGCAAACACCGCGCCGTGCTCATCAGCTACCCGACTCCGGCGCAAATTCGCAGTCTTGCAAACAAAAGTACGCTGAACAATACGCAGGGCTCAAAATCGTGAATGAAGTTGAGAAACCTCGCATCCTGGTGCTTTCCAAGACTGACGTCTCCCGCGATCCTCGACCGATGAAACAAATTCGGGAATTGAGCACGGACTATCACATTACGACGGCAAGTTTTGGCCAGGCCCCCGTCGGTACGCATCAGCACATTGAGCTAGATCCATTGCCAAAACAGAAGGGGATAGCGCGAATCCCCGGTATTTTTTCGTTACTTCAACTCTTCCACCTTTACCGTTGGTACGAGGCCCTCGACTCGCGTATTCAAGGCCCATTGCGCCAAATGCGAGGAATGAAGTGGGACTTGATTATCGCCCATGACTTGCAAACTCTGCCGATTGCGGACCGGTTGATGAGTCGCCACGGCGTTCTTGTTGACCTTCATGAGTACGCTCCTGCCCAGGATGAGCCCAACTTGGTTTGGAGGATTCTCAACGCTCCGCACTATCGATGGTTGTGCCGAACCCGCGTGCGTTCGGCCGCAGCAGTCACTACCGTAAGCCAGGGAATCGCTGATGAGTACCGGCGTCATTTCGGGATCAAGGCGACAGTAGTTGTGAATGCGACACCGTTTCACGAACTAAATCCCGGCCGGGCAGGTGCACCACTGCGATTGGTGCACAGCGGGATTGCAGCACCTGAAAGACGACTTGAAGTTCTCGTCAAGGGTATGTTGCTGGCTACTGCGAACGCCACACTAGATTTTTACCTCATCGACGAATTCCCGGTGCAGCGTGCGCAATTGGAACGGCTCGCAGCCGGCGACCCTCGGATCCGCTTCCATCCAGCATTGCCTTACGAGCAACTCGTCGACACACTCAACAGTTATGACCTCGGACTGATTGTCTTCCCGCCCACGACATTCAATCTGGCATGGTGCTTGCCGAACAAGTTTTTTGACTACATTCAGGCTCGGCTTGGCCTTGTAATCGGCCCGTCACCTGAAATGACGAGATACGTGAACGAATTTGGCCTTGGCGTCGTGACGGAAAGTTTTGCGCCAGAAGCCTTAGCGCGCACGATTGAATCTCTTACCCCGGAACGAGTGATGCAATGGAAAGCCAACTCGCACGCGAGCGCCATGGCGCTGGCTGGTGAGCGGCAGTCTGCCATCTGGGCAGAGATTGTGCATCATCTATTGAGTTGATGATCCCGCCAGAACTGCTGCATCGAAGCGGTTATTCCGAGCCGGCGTCGTTGCCGATTGATCGGCTAGGCGCCCGCATAGTCTCGGTTGACAAGTTGCCCTCAACGTCGACAAATTTGTGTCGTCGATCGCCCAAGCAGCGGTGCTATGCGCGACGCATTCAGACCTTGTCCCATGCCCGTGAAAGGGTCGTGAGTCTTGGAAGCCTGTTCAAGCTTTGTTAGAATTCAGATTGAATTCGCCCGAGGGGGGCAGCTTGTCGGGGTGTGGTGCGGCGCACTCAGTGTGGCACGGGTTACCATAAGCCGATCGCGGAGGAGTGCGCACATGCTCAAACATGCGTCTGGGGGGGCACCATTGGGGGGGTTTCGCAATCGTGCTCGCCTTATGTTCGTGGTGATCGTGGCCATTGCCCTATCCCTCGTGCACTTCGACGTCGGCGGACTCGCCTTTGCTTCTCCCGAAGCCGCTGGGCGGAGCCTGCCATCGACACCAAAAAAGACCGAGGCTGGTCTTGGTGGGTTCCAACCTGGTCTCATAATTTCAGACGCGTTATTTTATGACTCGAACGCGATGTCGGCCGGAGAGATTCAGTCGTTCCTTGATTCCAAGATCGGAACGTGTCAGAACGGTAATTGCCTAAACGTCGCAACGATTGTATACCCGGGCCGTGCGCGGGATGTCTCGACTTCAACCGGCAACCTCATCTGCGATGCAATACCTGCTGGCACCATGCGAGTCTCTGAGCTCATCTACCTTGCGCAATCTGCATGTGGGATCTCGGCAAAGGTCATTCTCGTAACTCTGCAAAAAGAACAGGGGCTGATTCTTAAGAAGGCGCCATCGGACTCCGCCCTACGTTGGGCGATGGGAATGGCATGCCCGGACACCGCTCCATGCGACACCGCCTCAGCGGGCTTGGGCACTCAGATAGTGACCGGGACGCGCCAACTTAAGGTTTACAAGGCGGCAGGATTCGCTCGGCAACCGGGGACACAGTTTATCTATTGGAATCCAAATGCTGCGTGCGGAGGAACTTATGTCAACGTTCAAAACTACGCGACAGCAGCGCTCTACAATTACACTCCATACCAGCCCAACGCCGCGGCTTTGGCGAACCCGTACGGCGCAGGCGACGGGTGTTCTTCGTACGGGAATCGCAACTTTTGGGCGTTCTTTACCGACTGGTTTGGTTCGACAACCGGAGGCGGTAGTGTCGCGATCAATGAGGCATACGAACAAGCTGGCGGGCTTTCCACGCTTGGAGCTGGCGTAGCCTATCTAGACTGTGCGACCACGGCGAATCGCTGCTGGCCCAAGTATGAGAACGGCTCAATCTACTGGAGTATTGGCACGGGCGCCGATGTCGTCTTCGGGGCAAAAGATACCGCCTACCGAGCGTTCGGCGGTCCAGACGGCGCACTGGGTTACCCCAGAACAGGTGAGTATCAGTACACGGAGAATGGTGGAGGATCAGCGCAAGTATTTGAAAAAGGTTCACTCTTTCAATCTGAAGCGGGAATTTTCCCAGTCTACGGCCCCATCCGCTCTGCCTATTTTGCGAAGCAGGGTGCATGGGGTGAATTGGGTTGGCCAACCTCTGGCGCTGAGTGCGAGCTGACGTCGTGTTCGCAGATCTTCCAACACGGCGCAGTCGTGATCCTTGGTACCGATGTTTACTATCTTGACCAAAGCGAGCGCGACGCATGGGTCGTGGCAGGCGGGGCGACGGGTGCTTTAGGCGTGCCGGTCTCCGCACTTCTGAGCTATTCAGAGAACGGTGGTGGCACCGCGCGAGTGTATACGGGCGGATCGGTGTTTTCGTCCTCGGCTGGCACCTTCGCAATTACGAACCCGGTTCGGTCGGCGTACTTTTCCCAAAAGGGCGCGTGGGGTGAGCTGGGGTGGCCGGCTTCAGCTCAGTCGTGTACCGAAACTGGATGTTGGCAGCGTTTTGAGCACGGTGTGATTGTGACAAACGGCACCGCGCCGTTTACGTTTGCTAATGCGAATTTCGACGCGTACTTGTCGGCCGGTGGCCCGACAGGTGTGCTTGGGTTCCCCACATCCGTCCAGTACACCTACATTCAAAACGGTGGCGGGACTGCACGCGTGTTCGAGCGAGGCTCTCTTTTCTCGTCGCCCGCAGGGTCGTTTGCGGTAACGGAGCCGATTCGCGCGGCATATTTTGCACAGCAGGGCGCATGGGGTGCGCTCGGGTGGCCCACTTCTGCAATGGCCTGCACTGATGGAACATGCTCGCAGCAATTTCAAGGAGGCGTTCTCTCAAAGTCTGGTAGTTTGCCGCCGGAAGGTGAACCCCCGGGTGCGACCACCGCAATGTACATGGGTCGGATCACCACGCTGGCGAACCAAAGTCGGCTTGGGACGCCTACAACCGGAATGCTCGTCTACACGGAAAATGGGGGAGGTGTTGCGCGCGGGTTTGGGCAGGTTACCGTGTTTTCCTCTGACTCGGGAGCTTTCCTCGTGGCAGGTGCGGTGCGAGCCGCCTACTTCGTCGAGCGGGGCGCATGGGGTGATCTTGGCTGGCCTGTTGCTGCTCAGCAGTGCATTTCCAGTGGATGTTGGCAGCGGTTCCAGGGTGGTGTCGTGTACGCCGGCGGTGCCGGAACAGCAGTACTCTCCACAGCCGAATACGACACTTATGACACGTTGGGCGGGCCAATCGGAGCCCTGGGGATGCCTGTCTCGGAAATCTACAGCTACGCGCAGAACGGTGGTGGAACCGCACGAATATTTGCGCGAGGAACATTGTTCACCTCGTCTGCAGGAGCGTTCGCAGTGACGGACCCAATTCGCGCGGCCTACTTCGCAAAGCAGGGGGCGTGGGGTGATCTCGGCTGGCCAACCTCGTCTGTCGTAATGCGCGACGGGGTGGTACTTCAGATTTTCCAGCACGGTGCCATTGGAATTGTAGGTGGTGAGGCTCAGTATTTGGGGGATGCGGAGCGGGACGTGTGGGTTGCTTCCGGCGGAGCCACCGGTTCACTTGGTATGCCCAAATCCGAAACCTACACATATATTCAGAACGGCGGAGGCACAGCCCGAATCTATGCTCACGGATCGATATTTGCGTCGCGCGCCGGTGTCTTCGCGGTCGCGGATCCGTTACGCCAAGCATATTTCACGAAACAAGGCGCATGGGGCGAACTTGGCTGGCCCACATCTATCGAAGTCGTCGAAAGCGGCGCAAAATTGCAAGAATTCCAGCACGGCGCGATAGTCATTAACGGAGGCACGACCCACTTCCTGAATTCCGCCGAGCGAGATCTCTGGATTGCGTCTGGGGGCGCCACTGGCAGCCTCGGCCTACCAGCATCGATGGTCACGTATACGGAAAACGGCGGCGGCACAGCACGCATCTATGCACACGGCACCGTCTTTACCTCAGCATCAGGCATGTTTGCGGTAACTGAGCCGGTGCGTGCTACGTATTTCGCGAGCCAAGGTGCATGGGGGTCGTATGGCTGGCCCTCTTCAACTATGACTTGCGACAGCGGTACCTGCACGCAGCATTTCCAGAACGGCACGATTACGGTCCCCAGCGGTTGAAAGATCTCACCTAAGTCGGCTCGTGAGTCGAAGGTTGGGACCATCAAATTCCTCAAGTATCACGCCCTCGTTCCCGCCACAGGCGACCACAGGCCCATCTTCAATGATGCGTATGACGTGACCGGGGACACCGTAGTAGTCGGAGTTATCCTCCACGGATGCGCGCCAGATTCGAACCTCAGCGTCCCCTTGCATACTCCATGCCCCAGGATACGGCCGCGATTGGGCGCGTATGACACGAACAATCTCAGCGGCTGATCGGGCCCAGTCGATCCTGCCGTCGGCGGGAGTCCGCACCGAAGAATAAGATGGACGTCGATCCGGTTGCGGATGGAAGATATGAGACCCATTAGCCAAGGCCGGTGCAATTCTCACAAGTTCGTCGAGCGCTGCGTTGTCTAACTGACGTAATACCTCGGCGACGTAACCGCTGCCTGCTGGGACTCTGCCGCTACTTGCAAGCTGACCCTCATCCATTTCTGGGCCCAGGCGGAAAAGTGAGTAACCAATTTCTTCCACGCCATTGATTAATTGCCAGACGACGGGTGCCGACCCACGGTATTCCGGGAGGGGTGAATAATGGATTCCGACGAAACCATTTGGCACAGCATTTAGGACTTCCGGAGGAATAATCCTGTACCAACCGGCGACGAGCACGATGTCAGGAAAACCATGGCTGAGCTCGGCGTACGCGTCGTTCGCGCGCCGAACAGATGTAAATGGTACCGACAACTTTCTGCACACCGACTCAAGGTCGGCTGCACGGGAACGGCTGTCCAGTGAGTCATCCCACGTCACGAGCTGCGAAGGGCCGAGATCCGCGTCGGCAAGCCGTTGAACCAGCCCAAGGGCGATCGACTTGGTGCCAAGAACCGCTATCCGCGCACCAACCCTCAAGTCTGATGGTTGACCCATGGTGCGAGGATATACTGAACGGGGCTCGCGCGCAGAGCCTCCTAGGTGCGGTCCAGGTAGAGGAGACCTTTCATTGTCGTTGCGGAATCGTTCTGTCTTGGTAACTGGAGGGGCCGGATTTATCGGCAGCCATCTTGTCGACCGACTTATAGCTGAGAACCCAAAAACCCTGGTTGTTGTGGACAACTATTTCCTCGGCAGCGACGCTAATCTCGCCGATGCACGCGCTGCATACCCTGACATCAAAGTCCTGCGTTTGGACGCTTCCAACCTCGCTGCAATGCAAGATGTTGTTGCCACCAATGAGATTGAAACCGTGTTTGACCTCGCAGTCGTGCCACTGACGACGTCGCTCACTTATCCGCACTGGACGATGGTGACGAACATTGGGATCACGGCGACATTCTGTGAAATTGCAAGGCGCGGGTTAATTGAGCGCCTCGTGCACATGTCTAGTTCCGAAGCGTATGGGTCAGGTCGGTATGTCCCGATGAACGAAGACCACCCTGATGATGCCATCACGCCGTATGCTGCAGCGAAGGCTGCTGAGGACCACATCATCAGGTCATACGTCCAGACTTTTGGGATAGATGCGACGGTTGTGCGCCCGTTCAATAACTACGGTCCAAGACAGAATCCTGGAACATATGCGGGCGTTATACCTATTGTGATTCAACGAGTCACACAGGGCATCCCCATCGAAATTCATGGGGACGGCGAGCAGACCCGGGACTTTACTTTTGTGCGTGACACCGCTGACCTCACTGTTGCGATCCATGAGACGCAAGCCGCGCGCGGTCTAGAGATCAACGTTGCCACGGGTGTTGGAACGTCAATCAACACGTTGGTTGCACGTATCTTGGAAATCATGGGCGTCCCCGACCACCCCATTGTGCACACGCCGGATCGTCCCGGCGACGTCCGTCGCCACGAGGCGGATGCCAGCCGACTTGTTTCGCTAGTGGGGCGCCAACCCCCCGTGCTCAGTGATGACGCACTCGTGGAAACCGTCGACTGGTACCGGAGCATCCTCGAATGATGCGGTTGAATATGCCGCTACTGGGCCAAGAAGAGGTCGACGCAATCACTCGGGTGCTCGATTCCGGCTACTTGACGCAAGGTGCGCAGGCTGCTGAACTCGAGAGGCTCATCTCCGAACTGGCTGGAGTCCCCTATGGCTTTGCGACGAGTTCGGCAACCACCGGTTTGCATCTTGCACTTGTGGCGCTCGGCGTTGGCCCGGGTGACGAGGTCGTCATACCCGATTTCAGCTTTCCTGCAACCGCGAATGTAGTTCTGCAACAGGGCGCGACACCAATATTCGTCGACATCCGCCTCGATGATTTTTGCATGAACCCGGACTTGCTGGAGGCGGCTATTACTTCAAAGACCAAAGTGGTCATGCCCGTCCATGCTTTTGGGCTCGTCGCCGATATAGACCCCATTCTGGAAATCGCTGCGGCCCACGGGATCGCAGTTCTTGAGGATGCTGCTTGTGCCTTGGGCGCTGAATACAACGGCCGACAAGCGGGGTCGCTGGGTCATGCCGGTGTTTTCTCGTTCCACCCGCGCAAAGTCATCACAACAGGCGAGGGTGGAATGCTCATGACTGCCGATGACGATATTGCTGCGCGCGTGCGCGTGCTTCGCTCGCACGGTGCTATTCGTGGGAATCATTACATGTCTTTCGTGGATGCCGGCTACAATTACCGACTTTCGGACGTGCATGCGGCAATAGGTGTTGCGCAAATGGCGCGCCTCGACACGATCTTGAACGGGCGCCGAGCGCTTGCGGCCGAGTACGAAAAACTTCTGGCCGGAATTGATGGAGTTACCCTTCCAGAGACGCCGTCGGGCCGAACTCATACGTTTCAGTCCTATGTTGTGATGCTCGACGACCATATCGAACGGGACCGCGTGATTGAAGGAATGCGGGCTCGAAACATCGAGACCACCCTCGGCACCTACGGGATGCACTTACAGCCTTACTTTCGAAAGCGATTCGGGATCAGCGACGCCTCGCTACCGTGCTCAACCCGTGCACATGCCAGCGCCCTAACGTTGCCGCTTTACCACGGCCTGACAGTCGACGATCTGCGGAGGGTTGCGGGGGCACTCGAAAGTTCGATCCTCGAGCAACCCGATCGACGCCGAGTTGGCGATGAGTAGCGGATATCATCTGACATTTGATATCGACTGGGCCCCGGATTGGAGCGTCCGGGACACGCTCGACATCTTGGCTCAGGCTGGCGCGCACGCGACCTTCTTTGTCACTCACGACAGCCCGACAATAGGGGAAATTTCGTCTGCGGGCCACGAAATCGGGATTCATCCCAATTTTCAAACTAGTTCTACGCAGGGAAAAGATCCGCTTGAGATCGTTGGAAATCTACTTGAGCTCGTACCCGAGGCCAGGGCAATGCGCACGCATGGTCTGATCCAAGGCTCCCTGTTACTTAGAGATGTAATTACTGCCTACCCGCAGATCTGCTATGACATGAGTGTTCTCACGTATCGGTTCCCGCACAGCGGTTGGTTTAACTGGAAACTTGGCGGAGCCTGTGTGCAGCGTATCAACTATGTTTGGGAGGATGATTTCGCTTTCGAGGATGCTGATCACGACTGGAGTGAATACGTGCCGATCTCTACTGTGGACGTGCTTGACTTCCATCCCATACATGTTTCGCTCAACTCGCGAACCGGGAATCGCTATCAAATGGCAAAAAATACACTCGGGCGTCGTTCACTTCTCTCACTTGAGCGCAATGAGGTGGAAAGTCTCCGTGGAACTGCCCCAGGCACTGCTGACTATCTTCGCTCCGCCCTTGCAAAGGCTGGCACCGCTCTGAGCTTCGAGGAGTTGTTGTGCGTGTAGGCCTTATCGGGCGTACCCATTGGCTGAGGGACACCGGGTTGCTAGTGAGTGACCGCGGTCACGAGATCTCGTTTCTTGCGACGGCTCCCGCAGCACCCGACGCAAAAGTGGGGGTGGCAGAGTTGCGCGCTTTTGCGCGAGAGAGAGACATCCCATTCTCGGATGATTTACGGGTTTCCCACCTGTCGTTGGAGGCCGATATCTGTCTCTCCGTAAATTGGACGACCGTTTTGCGTCAGCCGTTTCTCGCCCTTTTCAGCAATGGGATATTGAACGCGCACGCGGGTGATTTGCCTCGATATCGCGGGAATGCCACGCTCAATTGGGCAATCCTTAACGAAGAAAAAGAGGCGGTTCTCACCATCCATCGAATGGTCGAGGCCTTGGACGCAGGCCCAATCGCCCTAAAAAAGAGGCGCCCCATCGGGCCAAGCGACGACATGACTACTCTTTCTGCCTGGCTTGACGACATGATTCCCGCGGCCCTTGTCGAGGCTCTAGATGGTGTCGCTGATGGGACACTTAGGTTTACTGAGCAGGACGCCACAATTCGACCGTTGAGGGCCTATCCGAGAAAGCCGGAAGACTCGCGCATCGACTGGCGTGACGCCGCTGAAAAGATTGTTCGCGTGGTTCGCGCATCATCGCCGCCATTTGGTGGGGCGCTGACGCGAATGGAAAGTGGGCGGCAAGTCGTGATCCACCGAGCAAGGGTCCACCAGCCAGACCACGATTTTCTTGCGGTCCCCGGGCAAGTTTGTTTTGCGGTTGCTGGCAATCCTGTCGTCGCGACTGGCGATGGGATGCTTGAAATCCTCGAATGCGCCGACGACGAGAATGCCAAGAGGGAAATTCTGAGTTCTCTACGCAACCGTCTGCTTTAGTCCAATGTCCATTTTTGCGGGTATTGATCCGTTCGTGCAGAAAGTTACGCTGTACGTGAGCGAAGCGTGGCATCGAATCCGAAATCGTGGCCCTGAGATCGATTGGGTAGTTGGGCCAGTGGAGATGGCTGGGCTCGTTAACGCAATTAGCACGATTCTGACGTCCGCCGAGTCCGCGATCCTGACCAGACACCCTTTCTATGGGTACGCTTACGATTGGATTGGCTCCGATTCGCGGACCCATCTCGGGCGTATCGTTCGTGGACCGTGGAAGCTCGGCGAATTGCTCAGCAGGACTGCCGGGATCGTCTATGTCGGCGGGGTCGGTTTCTTGGACACTCTTAGTGATGGGGGCGAATTCGAATTTCGCTTCGTGAAGGCCCGGGGAAAGCGGATCGTGTGCTATTTCACAGGGAACGACATCCGCTCGCCGAGGCGGTCCGCTTCACGGGAGGTACAAACGGGTGAACCAAATCTCGCCACATACCTCACCGAAACAAACTCCTTGTACGCCACTGAGGCCTATGAGACACAAAAGCAAGTCATCGCTGCAAGTGCGGAGGAATACGCGGATCTCGTGTTCAATGCCGATGTGGGACAACTCGGCTATCTGACAAAACAGAGTGAGGCGTTTCTCTACTTTCAACCAGACCACGAGATTACCGATGACTTTTCAAAGTACCGAAACGTGACGACCCCGGTGATTGTACATGCCCCTTCGTCACCGATCATCAAGGGGACGCAATTGGTGCGGGCCGCCGTGGCCGAATTGCGCGACGAGGGTTACGAGTTTGAGTATGTCGAACTTGTGAGGCAGTCCCATGCAGAAATTCAAACCAATATTGGTCGAGCGCATATTGTGCTCAACCAGTTTTTCTCCGAGGTGCCGGGTGTATTCGGTGTGGAGGCACTTGCCGCGGGGTGCGTTGTCATGATGCGCGCAGATGAGCACGATGAACCGTGTCTCCCACCGGGTTCAAACAAGGCGTGGGTGGTGACGCGTCATCATCAAGTGACGAAGCACTTGCGCGCACTACTTGACGACCCCACTGATTGGGAGGATCAGGCACGCGCTGGCGTGAAGTGGGTTCGTGCGCACGCTGCCACGAGCGTCACGGGAAGAATCTTCAGCGCCAAGCTGGCTCAACTCACGGGCTCCGAGGGCGCAGGATCAACTGAGGCGTGAGTGCAATCCGTCGGCGACAAGCCTCTCTGCGATGTCAACGACACGCGACCCCTCGGTTAGCGTGACAATTCCAGTCGCCTCCCCTACTAAGAGCGAATCGCGAAACGCCTCGTGTTCTGCCAGAAGGGGTTCCTTGCGTGCGAGTGCAAAGCGTGTCATGTCGCCTTCCGACACGCCACGGAATACGGCAGCCTGATCCCAAGTGGTGGGTATTGTTCCGTTCTGATAGTAGGTGAGATCAGCGGAGAGAGTGTCGGCAACAAGGACCCCTTTCTCGCCCGAAATTATGGTGATCCGCTCCTTAAATGGCGTTAGCCAGTTCACGGTGTGAGACGTGATCGTGCCGCCCGACAAGGTCCCTACGGCTACAACCATGTCTTCGTGAGGCCTCCCGCTGCGGTGTGCAATCCGAGCGTTAACGGAAACATATTCCTGCTGGGCCACCCACGCCGTGAGATCAATGTCATGCGTGGCTAGGTCCTTAATTACTCCCACATCGGCAATTCGGCCTGGAAACGGTCCCTGGCGACGCGTCGCAATCTGATAGATCTCGCCGATTAGCCCATCTTCAATTCGCTGACGAGCCGACTGCAAAGCGGGATTGTAACGTTCAATATGGCCAACTCCGCCAATGAGACCCTTCAAGGCGAATAGATCGCGAAGTGTTGTGGCATCTTTGGCGGTTGATGCGACAGGTTTTTCGATCAGCGCATGGATCCCTGCTTCAGCAAGCTGGCTCGCCATGTCGAGATGGAATGCCGTCGGAGTCGCCACGATTGCATAGTCCAGCTTTAGTGCGAGCAACGCCCCTAAGTCGTGAAACACTGGACGATCGTGAATTCGGTCGGGAGCGTCCTTCGCCGGATCGAACGCACCGACGAACTCGACACCGTCGAGACCAGAGAGAACTCGTGCGTGGTTCCTGCCCATCACGCCAAGCCCGAGTAGTCCGGCGCGCAACGCCATTAGGCGCCCGCCTTAGCGACCGCGTTCACGGTCTCCACGATCGTCGCCAGTTCATCGTCACTGAGCGACGGATACACCGGCAGCGACAAAACCTCGCCTGCGACCTGCTCGGTGACAGGGAGGTCGAGGTCGAGGCCGAACGACGGAAGCCGATGGATGGGCGTCGGGTAGTACACGCCATTTCCGACTCCCCGCTTCGACAGTTCCTCCGCGAAGGCATCGCGATCGTGGTCGACGATCCGCACCGTGTATTGGTGGTAGACGTGCACGGCGCCCGGGGCGGTCGGCGGGGTGACGACGCCCATCAGGTTCTCGTTGAGGAAGGCGGCGTTGGCCTGCCGTTTCGCCGTCCACCCGGCAAGTTTCGACAACTGGACGCGGCCGATTGCGGCGTGGATGTCGGTCATCCGCATGTTGAAGCCGATGACCTCGTTCTCGTAGCGGCGCTCCATCCCCTGGTTGCGCAGCATTCGCGCCTGGCGCTCCAGGTGTTCGGAACCCGTCGTGATCATCCCGCCTTCACCGGACATCATGTTTTTGGTGGGGTAGAACGAAAACGAACCGGCAACGCCCCAGGCGCCGACCGGGATTCCGTTCACGGACGCTGCATGAGCCTGTGCCGCATCCTCGTAGATCTGCAGGTCATGCTTGTCGGCGATTGCCTTCAACGCAACGAGATCGGAAGGGTGCCCGTACAGATGAACAGGCATGATCGCTTTGGTACGAGGGGTGATAGCCGCTTCCACTGCAGCGGGGTCGATCGAGAAGTAATCGGTCTCGATGTCCACGAAAACCGGGGTCGCGCCGGTGAGGCTCACCGCGTTCGCCGTTGCGGCGAAGCTGAAGGACGGAACGATGACTTCGTCGCCGGGGCCGATTCCGCCGGCGAGGAACGCCAGATGGAGCGCAGAAGTCCCGGAGTTGAGTGCGATGCAGCTGCGGCCGTCGACGATGGCCGCGAACTCGCTCTCGAACGCTGCGACCTCCGGACCTTGCGCGAGCATCCCCGATCGGAGCACCCGATCGACGGCGGCACGCTCGTCTTCGCCGATTTCGGGACGGGCAGCTGGAATCATTTGTTCTCCACCTCAATTAGCGCGTCGGGCGCCACTTCACGATACAGCGAGCCCGAAACCGGGCACTCCCACAGCTCATCTTCCCGACGCTTTAGCGGGTGTCCGGCCGTGCCGACCCAGCCGACGCGGCGGGCAGGGCTGCCGACGACGAGCGCGAAGTCCGGAACATCTTTCACGACGACAGAGCCAGAGCCGACCAGCGCCCACTTGCCGATCGTGACGGGCGCGATGCAGGTCGCGCTCGCGCCGATCGAGGCTCCTTCATGGATGTCCACACCCACCGGCTCCCAGTCGTCTGCGGATTTCGCTGAGCCGTCGGCGTTGATCGCGCGGGGGAAGTGATCGTTCGTCAATACGACAGCGGGCCCGATGAAGACTCCGCGAGCGAGGCGCGCAGGTTCGTAGACGAGCGCGTAATTTTGAATCTTGCAGTTCTCGCCCACCTCGACGCCAGTACCAATGTAGGCGCCGCGCCCGACGATGCAATTGGCGCCGATGGTCGCGTTTTCCCTGACCTGGGCGTAATGCCACACCTTGGAGCCTTCGGAAACGGTGGCACTGGATGCGACATCCGCCGTGTCGTGGACGAAGCCAGCATGCGCGGCCATGAAGACTCCCGGGGATTGGAATGCGAACAGTTCCCCATATTAGTCGTCTAGACATGTCGAAATTCTGACTCTGTTCCAACACCTGACCATACTTCGCGTTCAGTACCGAGAAAGGAGTCGGTGGACTCGCCATTGGCTCAGTCGCTTTCGGCACCGTCCCGCTCATTTTCATGATGCATGGATTGAGCACATCACTAGATAGGGCCGCCGTGGGTTCTTCACTCGATGTTTCTGCGCGTCCGGTAGCGTTGAACCACGCAGTGGCGAAGAATCTGCCTCCGATCGAGACCTCCAGGGACAAGGTAAAAAATGAAGCGAGCCCTCATCACCGGCATCACAGGCCAGGACGGCATGTACCTCGGCGAGTTGCTCGACCACAAAGGCTACGAGGTTTACGGCCTGGTTCGCGGCCAGAACAACCCGAAAGTCGCCGAAGTCCGCGAGGTACTTCCGAACGCGAAACTCCTGTTCGGCGACCTGACCGATCTCGGGTCACTCCTGCGCGTGATGGAGGACGCGGCCCCTGAGGAGGTGTACAACCTCGGCGCGATCTCGTTTGTCGCGCACTCGTGGGAGAACGCCGGCATGACCACCGACGTCACCGGCAAAGGGGTTCTCAACATTCTGGAGGCTACCCGCATACTCGCCGGGTCCGACCCGGCCAGCATCCGCTTCTACCAGGCGTCGAGTTCGGAAATGTTCGGCAAGGTGCAGGAGGTCCCCCAGAAGGAGACGACGCTCCTGTGGCCGCGATCCCCCTACGGGGTGGCGAAAGTTTTCGGCCACTACATGACCATCAACTACCGCGAGTCGTACGGGATGCACGCCTCGAGCGGCATCCTGTTCAACCACGAATCGCCGCGCCGAGGCATCGAATTCGTGACCCGCAAAGTCACGACCGCGGTCGCAAGGATCAAACTGGGCAAACAGGACTCGCTGACCATGGGAAACCTCGACGCGAGCCGCGACTGGGGATACGCGGGCGACTACGTTGAGGCCATGTGGCGGATGCTGCAGCAACCCGCCGCGGACGACTACGTCATCGCCACCGGCGTCACGCACACCATCCGCGACCTGCTCGATGTCGCGTTCGCGCGCATCGGAATCGACGACTGGTCCGACTATGTCAGCTACGACAGGCAATTCGAGAGGCCCGCGGAAGTCGATCTCCTCATCGGGGACGCAACCAAAGCAAGACAAGTGCTCGGCTGGGAGCCCAGCGTCGACTTCACCGAACTCATCACCATGATGGTCGATTCCGACCTCGAACTGCAGCGGACGGCTCACCGGGACTGAGCCCATGCCCATCGCGCTCATCACCGGCATCACCGGCCAGGACGGAACATACCTGAGCCGAGCGCTTCTGGCCGACGGCGTGGAAGTCCACGGCGTCGTGCGGCCGAACTCTTCCCGCCCCGTCGAACCGGGAGTCATCGTCCACCAGGGCGACATGCTCGACGACCGGATGCTGACCGAACTCGTCACTGGGCTCCAGCCCGACGAGCTGTACCACCTCGCCGGGCAAACCTCCGTCGCCGCGTCCTGGGCAGACCCGGTGGGAACCGTGCGTGAAACCGGGGCGCCGACCGCGGCGCTGCTGCACGCCATCGCCGAGTCAAGCGCGCATACGCGATTCGTTCTCGCCTCGAGTGCCGAAATCTTCGGCCGCGCACCCGCGCCGCAGAACGAGTCGACGCCGATAGCGCCACTGTCGCCCTACGGTTCCGCGAAAGCGCTCGCCCACCATCTCGTCGGCGGATACCGGGAACGCGGAGTGCACGCCTCCTCGTGCATCCTCTACAATCACGAATC
Organism: uncultured Microbacteriaceae bacterium; assembly: GCA_937872445.1. Taxonomy (GTDB): domain Bacteria; phylum Actinomycetota; class Actinomycetes; order Actinomycetales; family Microbacteriaceae; genus Terrimesophilobacter. The sequence continues at coordinate 40,168 of CALMSL010000170.1, forward strand.
GCCGTTGCGGCCCGAACGGTTCGTCACGCGCAAGATCACGGTCGCTGCCGCCCGGATCGCCCGCGGCCTCCAGGACACAATCACGCTGGGAAACCTCGATGCGGCGCGCGACTGGGGCTGGGCCCCCGACGTCGCCGCGGCGCTGCGGCTTGCCGCCGCGCATCCGGAGCCCGGCGACTATGTAATCGGCACGGGAGAGCTGCACACCGTGCGCGAATTCGCGGTCGAAGCGTTCGCGGCGGCCGGAATCGACGACGGCGAGGATCGCGTCGTCATCGACGAAACGCTGCTTCGGCCAACCGACCCTCCGGTGCAACTGGCGGACAGCACGAAAGCGCGAACTGAACTCGGCTGGCGCCCCACCGTGAATTTCACGGAGCTCGTGAAGCGGATGGTGCAGCACGACCTCGACCTCGTGGACCACGGGGACGACTAGCTCGGGGCCGGACAATGGGCGCCGAGCGGGCGGAGTGGTTACCGATCGCCAATGCGCGGAAGCTCCGGCTGAACGGCCGGGATGGCGAACGCCTGCCGCCAGCTGAGTTCGCGGCTCGCCTTCACGGTGCACACCACGAGGGTGAGCAGTCCGAACTCCACCAAAATCGAGCTCTCCGCGAGAGCTGTCGTGATGAGGGCGAGCAGGACGAGCGCCGGCCAGGTGAACACCACGCTGCGACGGGCTACGGCAAGGAACCAGGACCTCACGAACGCGAGCGAAATCAACACGATGAACGCGACAAGCCCGACAAGTCCCAACTGGAGTGCCGTGTCGAAAAACGCGTTCGCGGCCGACGTCGGCGCCCCGCCCGGAAGGTTCCGAAACCCGACATACGGCACGAGGTCCAGTCTCCAGCTGCCGATCCAGCCCCACCCCTCGAGCGGATGCACGGGCTGGATATCCATGATGCGGCGCCACAGATTCAGGCGATAGCCGAGCTCTTTCGTCCCATCCAGAAGGCCGATGATCGGCTCGCGGAAGAACCACGCCAGCACGAGCGCGACCACGCTCGTTCCGAGCAACACCAGTTGGCCGATGCGCCGCCGTTCCGGTGCGAGCCGGCGCAGGCCGTACAGGGCGACCGTGGCCACCCCGAGAACGGCACTCGCGCCCAGGGCGATGGGGGACTGCGTGAGGAGCAGGCAGCCAACAGCCAGGGCGATGGATCCCACGGCGAGTCCGCGAGCGACCGAGCGCGTGCGCAACTCCGTCACAAACGTGATGAGTGCGATGATCGCCACAATGCCCAGCTCGTTTCGAGCCCCGAGCACACCCTGAATCGGCCCCCACTGATCCAGGTGCCCCTGCACCTGGAGGAAACGGATCGGGGTGTCGATGAGCAGGCCGGCAAAAATCTCGATGGCGAGCGACGCGACCAGCACGAGCCGCAGAACGTCGCCGAACGCGCGAACAATCTGAATCGTGTCCCTCAGCAGGGCAACGGCCACCCCGAGAACAGTGAACGCGAGGAGGTAGGTGAGGCTCCCGAGCGTCGCCCACTGGTAGCGGCTCCAAAAAATCGACGCCCCCGCCCAGCCGACGAAAATGATGAGGGAAATGGGCAGCAGGCCGCTCCACTCGATCTCACCGCGCCTCATCACGAGGATGACCGCCCACAACACGGTGAGAGCGCCAAGGATGCCGAACAATCCCGCCCACCCGATGGTCTGCCGGATGGCGAACGCGAGCGCCGCCGCGCCGATCGTCGCTGTCGTCAGAACGGTGAGAAACCGTGCGGAGGACAGGAACGCCGCGAACACGTCAAAACGCTGACCCGACTTCATGGCACCTCACCACCCCTCGTCCTGGCCGCGTCGCTCCCGACGGCGCGTCAGAGATTTCCACCGCGTGCTCAGCTTACGAAGCGGGCCGGTGACCCGCCACGACCGGGAACTCTCAAACGCTTCGTGAAGCTCGGCCGCGACACGAGCGTACGCCGCGGCTTCCTCACGCAGTGCGGATGCTTCAGCCGACCGAGCAGCGACCTCGGCGCGGAGCGTCGATGCTTCAGCCGACCGAGCAGCGACCTCGGCAGTCCACGCGCTGGTGAGGACTACTTCCCGTTCGGCAGCGTCGAGGTCCAGCAGGGCAGAGGGCAGAAGGCGGGTCCGGAACTCCTCGAGCCGCCTCACATCCCCCCACGACGAGTGCGTGTTCTGCGGATGCCACCGCTTGCCGTACACCGCCGGCATGGCGGCGAACGGCCCGCGGACCAGCATCCGCACCGCCCACAGCACGTCCGCCCACTCGTCCCCCTCATGACTCGCCGGCAGCGGGACCGCCCGATCCCTGCGCATCACCCCCCGGAACGCCGCACCGAGCAGGCTGTGGTCGCCAAACGCGCAAATCTCGGCGGCGCGCCGAACCCGCGCCCGGTCGTCCCGATCCGAAAAGGGCGCAAACGGCTCGATGCGATGGCCGCCGTTCGTGACCCCCGGCTCGTCCACCGGAACCAGCGTGCCCAGGGCGAGCACGGCCCACGGCGTCGAATCCAGAACATTCTCCGCGTCGTCGACCCAGTCTGACCCGATCTCATCATCGTGGGGGAGCCAGGCGAAGTACGGCTCCGTCGACCGAGCCAACAGCTCGTTGCAGTGGCCGACCCAACCAGGCGCGATCGGCCGCGGCCCCAGCCACTCCACGCCGTCGGCGGAACCGAACTCCGCGCGGAGAAGCTCGAAGGCGTCATCCTCGCCCGTCGCATCCGACACGGTGATCGCGGCATGCCCGGCAAGCCGGTGCAGGTTCGCGGCAACGTTCTCCACCCAGCGCCCGGAACGGTGCAGGGGAATCGCGATGCGCGTCCGGTTCACGCCAGCACCGTTCCGGCGACGGCGGTGTCGATGGCGTCGATCGCCCGCAGCGCGGCCAGCGGGGCGGTCGTGAGCTTGAAGTTCCGCGGCGTAATCAGACGGCCGGCCACGTGAGTGCCGAACTCCGCCCGGTTGTGAAGCTGCGATTCGAGCTGGTCGATGTCGCGCGGACCGTGCCCCACAATGATGCCGCCGATCAGCTCGCCCCGGTCAACCGAATCCGGAAGGAGCCGAAGCCGCTGAAGTGCCGCAATCTGCCGGCGGGCAAGGTCGGCGCGCCACCCGACCGCTTCCGCGTCGTCCCCATCACGAGCGCTGACTCGGTTGAGAAGCCGGAAGGCGTCCGCGCTCGGAGCAGCGCCGAACTCATTGGTCAGGCGCGCATCCGGATACCAGGAAACGTAGGTGTAGTCGTGATGCGAAACGACATCGCCGAACGGGCCCTGGGCGAGGGTCACTGCGCGCTCGCCCGCACCACGCGGGAGGCGGACGGCCGTCTTCACGCGAAAGTTCCGCCCACCCGGGCCGGCATCCGGGCTGAGCGTCAACTGGCTCTCCCACGTGCAGTTCACGGCGAAATCGTAGCGGTCCGAATCCTGCCCGCCATCGGAACCCTGCCACGAGACGTCGACCCCGGAACGCCCGTTCTCCAGCGAATGAACCCTGCGCGACAACCGGGTGGCAATGCGCGGCGTTGCGGCAATCTGCGCGGTGAGAAGCGCGCACAGCGCGACAGGGTCTACCGCGCGCTCCGTGGAGGCGAACATCCCCAACCCCGTCGACGGGTCCTCGCGAGGTTCGGGATCCACCAGAAAATCGATGTTCCGACCGAGGTATCGGCACCCGAGTTCCCCGTACAACGAATCGAACCGGGCGTTCATCGACGAATAGCGCACGGCCAGTTCGGATGCCTCGAGCAGCGACGACGGCATGACGATGTAGTCGAACGCGGGAGAGCACATCGCCCCCCAGTCGATCGCGGACCCCGTCGCATCCTCCAGGAGAGGACCGAACGACAATGCGCCACGCAGCATCACCTCCTGCGTCGCGGAATCGCCGAGAGCGAAAATCGGTCCGAGGTGGACTTTTCCCTCATTGGTGCAGCTCGCCCCCGACAGCAGAGACGATCGCGCGTCGATAAGTTCCACATCCCAGCCGCGGGCCGCAGCGAACAGCGCCACGACCGATCCGAGGAGCCCACCCCCGACCACGGCGACCCTCACAGAAGCTCCCTCCGCTTTGTCTTCACCGCCACGACAACGAGCAGGGCGAGACCGTACTCGGTGATGAGCCTGCTCTCCGTGAACGACTGAACAACGAGGGCGACGAGCACGAGCAGGGGGAGCAGGGTCACCGCCGAGTGGTGAAGTGGAGCACCCGGTGCCTTTTGCGGCCGGTCGGCGGCGTGCTGCCAGGCCTTCACGAGGGCGGCGCCAACGAGGGCGATGAAGACGACGAGCCCGACCAGGCCCAGCTGGAACGCGACATCCACCCACGTGTTGTGCGCCTGAAGTTGACGCACCCCTGACCGGTACACCAGATTGTCGAACGGGTCGGCCCAGGGCACCCAGTAACTCACCCAGCCCCAACCGAACGCGGGGCGCTGCTCGGTGAGGCCGATCACCTTCTGCCAGATCCCGAGCCGCCCGGTCAGGTCGGAACTCTTCCCCAGCAACTCGAAAACGCGGTCCCGCAGGAGGAACGTCACGGCCGCGCCGACGAGAAGCACCCCCGCGCTCCCCAAATACACGAAGAGTCTTCCGCGGGCCGTCCTCGTGCGGCGCACGAGCAAAGCCACGATAAGGACCACCGCGACCCCGGCCGCGGCCACGGTCACCGTCGCCGACTTCGTCATGAGGATGGTGGCAGCGGCGAGAACGAGCCAACCGTATCCCGAAAACCTGCCCACCTTCCGGGAGGCGAGCTGGATGCCGAACACGATGATGGCGAGCAACGCGAGAAAACCAAGGCTGTTCGAATTGCCGACGATGCCCTGGATGCGGCCATCGCCGAACACGTCGAACAGCTCGTTCCTGGACCACATCAGCATGCCGGGGAGCGACTTGTACGCGCCGTAGTCCACGCCCGGCTGGCCGAAGATCGGCAGGAGGCGGTGCCGCAACACGAGCGAAACGAACAATTCGAACAGCAGCGAAACGCCGAGGACGAAGCGAAGGACGAGGCCGAGCGCCCCCAGCAACTCGGTCCAGGTGAAGGTGACCGCCATCGCGACAGCATTGACAACGATGAGCCAGGTGGTGAGAAGGCCGAGCGCGGTGGCCCCCGGGTAGTGCGACCAGAAAATCGACACGGTCGCCAGGGCGAGGAACGCGAGAAGCGGGAGGGGCATCCCGATGAGGTTCCACCGGGCGCGCTGCAGCCACAACAGCCATCCGGACAGCAGGGTGACGGCGATCGTCACGGCGCCGAACACCCACCAGCCGAGCGACAAACGCCAGGCGTCGCCCGCGAGCAGGATGAGGAGCGCGAGCGCGGGGAACCAGAGACGGAAACGCGGGCTCTCCAACATGAGTGCAAGCCTATTGCCCGGCAGCGCTGGCCGGTTGATAGCGTAAAGCGAGCGAATCCCGCTCGAGACAAGGAACACCATGTTTGTGGCGATCGCCAACACCCCCCGCGACTACGCCTGGGGCTCGACGACCGCGATGCCCGAACTGTTGGGGACCACGCCGACCGGTCGCCCTGAAGCCGAACTGTGGCTCGGCGCGCACCCGGGTTCGCCCGCGCGCATCCTGGACCCGAGCGCGGTGGGCGGTTCGCCCGACCTTGCGGCCTGGATCGAAACCGAGCCCCGACAGGCGCTCGGACACCACCCCAGGCTGCCGTTCCTCATGAAGGTGCTCGCGGCATCCGCCCCACTGTCGTTGCAGGCACACCCCACGGCCGCGCAAGCCCGCGAAGGGTTCGCGCGCGAAAACGGGTGGGGGATCCCGCTCGACGCACCCCATCGCAACTACCGGGACGCCTATCCCAAGCCGGAAATCATCTACGCCCTCAGCGACCGGTTCGAGGCGTTGTGCGGGTTCCGGCCCCACGATCAAGCCGTCCGCGTGTTCACGGCCCTCGGGCTGGAGGAGCTCACCCCCCGAATCGCGAATCTTCCCGAGCTTTTCGCCTCGCTGATGGCCCGCGGCGCCAACGTCGGCGCGCTCATCGCCCGCGCAATCGAGGCGGCATCGTCCTGGGACGGCGCCGACGACGTCGTCTCCGCAGCCGCGGACACCGTGCGCATCCTGGCCCAGGCGTACCCGGGCGACGCCGGCATCGTGTGCGCGCTCCTGCTCAACCGCGTGACACTGCGCCGCGGCCAGTCGCTGTATCTGGCCGCAGGCAACATCCACGCCTACCTGAGCGGCGTCGGGATCGAAGTGATGACCGCATCCGACAACGTGTTGCGTGGCGGCCTCACGCCGAAACACGTGGATGTGCCCGAACTGCTGCGCGTGCTCGACTTTACGGCCGGCCCGCCACCGTGGCTGACCCCCGACGTTGTGACCGATTCGCTGGAGATTTTCCGGCCGGGCACCGACGACTTCGTGCTCGCCCATGTGACGGGAGACGCCGAATACCCGCTGAGCGGACCCGCGATCGCGTTGTGCACGACCGGGTCGTTCAGGATCGACGGCGCTCGCGCCCGTACTGAACTGTCGCGTGGGGATGCGGTCTACATCACGCCCGAAGAGTCCGCCCTGTCGATTGCCGGGTCCGGCGAACTGTTCGTGGCAACTACGCCGTGAGCGGTGGCGCCCAGGAGCTGCCTCGCGCTGTCAGTTCGGCTGCCACGGATCGGTGATCTCGATTCCGGTACCGACGAAAACCTTGATAGTGCGCGTGGCGAGCGTCGCGTGATGACGGAAACAGATGTCAGCGATCTGAGCGTCGAAGCCATCGATTGGCGATCCGGCGCGGTTGCGGGCGTTCACGATGGCGGCATACGTGATCGCGGCCTTCCGGTCGAAAGGGAGTACGAATTCTCCGAACGCCTCAAATATTTCCTCCGCCGCGGCCGTGAACTGGGCCTTGCGGCGGCCGGCGTCCAGCCTCTCAGGGCCGTAGCGGACTTCGGCCAGCGTGACCGCTGTCGTAAACAACTCACGGGGGCTGTGCGAATGAACCCACTTCACAATGGCGTCCTTCGGGCTGGGCCTCATGAGGTCCGAGACCACAGTGGTGTCGACGACAATCACAGAGTGAAACTCGTGGCACGCGGAGTCGTTCCTTTACCTCATCATCAAGATCCCAAACACTGACGGCAGCCATCGTGAACACCTCCAATGCCATCAATGATGGCACCGTCCCCTCGCAGATCGTCGGCCCTCAATGCGCCGTGCGGTGCATGACAGCGATCCTGACGATGAGTGCCGGTAACCTGAGCAGATGACCTGGCTTGTGACCGGCGGTGCCGGATATATCGGATCGCACGTCGCCGCGGCATTGCACCAGGCGGACATGGACGTCGTGGTCGTCGATGACCTCTCCACCGGGCGAGAACAGTTCGTACCGCCCGGGGTGGTATTCGCCCGCGGGACGATTCTCGACCGCGAGTTTCTTGAGGACACCCTGGAACGCAACCAGGTGACCGGCGTCATCCACGTCGCCGGGTTCAAATACGCGGGAGTGTCCGTTCAGCGCCCCCTGCACACGTACGAGCAAAACGTCACCGCGACGCTGACGCTGCTCGCGGCCATGGCGGCGGCCGACATCCGCCGGATGGTGTTCTCCTCGAGCGCGTCCGTGTACGGCACGCCGAACGTGGACCTCGTGACGGAAGACACCGCCACAGCGCCGGAGTCCCCGTACGGGGAGACGAAGCTCATCGGCGAGTGGTTGCTCGCGGACGAGGGGCGGGCACACGGGCTTGCGCACGTGAGCCTGCGCTACTTCAACGTCGTCGGCTCCGGCCTCCCGTACGTGTTCGACGTCAGCCCGCACAATCTGTTCCCCCTCGTCTTCGACGCGCTCCTGGCCGGGACGTCGCCGCACATCAACGGGAACGACTATCCGACCCCGGACGGCACGTGCGTGCGCGACTACGTGCACGTGTCGGATATCGCCGCAGCCCACGTGGCCGCTGCCCGGCGGCTGGAGGCCGGAGAACCGCTGGAGCCCGCCTACAACCTGGGCAGCGGGAGCGGGTCCTCCGTCGCCGAAATCATGGCCGCGATCGCCGAAGTCACCGGAATCCCGTTCACCCCGCACGTCGGCCCGCGCCGCGCCGGCGACCCTGCGAGGATCGTCGCGTCCGGCGCGCTGGCCGCGCGAGATCTCGACTGGAGGATGCGCCACACCCTCTCCGACATGGTCGAAAGCGCGTGGTCGGCGCGTCAATAACCTTCAAGTTGACATGTAAGGTTTACCATTTGCGACTTGACCTGAGCGAACTACACGAGTGTAATTACCCTAAGCAACTCGCGCACGTCAACGCGGCCGGACAGGGGAGGATGTGCTATGGCAATGACCGATCATGGCCACGGAGTCCCCGAGAACTGGTTCGTCGACCCGGTCAAACTCGGTGTGCCCGGAGTTCGCCAGCCCGCAGAAGAGGACGACAATGCGCTGGCCTGGCAGTCGGATGCGTTGTGCGCCCAGACCGACCCCGAGGCATTCTTCCCGGAAAAGGGCGGTTCCACGCGAGACGCGAAAAAGATTTGCACCAGCTGCGAAGTTCGCGCCCAGTGCCTCGAGTACGCACTCCAGAATGACGAGCGATTCGGAATTTGGGGCGGACTCTCCGAGAGGGAACGCCGCAAGCTGCGCAAGCACGCGTAGCTTGTAGCTAATGCAACCCAGGGTCACCGCGATTGTTGTCGCTCGAAACGGGGGCGCCCACCTGAAACGGACTCTCGCGGCGCTCGCCGCGCAGTCCCGTTCGCCGGATGTCACGATCGCCGTCGACGTGTCATCCACCGACGACTCCGAAGCGCTGCTGTCGGAATTCGGGTCGACCCACCTGTTGTCGGTGCGCGACGGGACCACCTTCGGCGGCGCGATCGCCCACGCCAGCCACTATGCGCCGGTAGCCGAGTCGGCGAACGAGTGGTTGTGGCTCCTCGGCCACGACAACGCCCCATCCCCCGACGCGCTGCAAAAGCTCCTCGGCGCCGTCGAGGTCGCGCCCTCGGTCTCCGTCGCCGGGCCGAAACTCACCTCGGTCGACAACCCGAAGTGGATCGCGGAGTTCGGGCACACGATCACGAGGTTCGGCAGAACCGTCTCGCTCGTCACGGGAGAGCTGGATCAGGCACAGCACGACACGCGAGACGACGTGCTGGCCGTCTCGGCGGCGGGGATGCTCGTGCGCCGATCCGTCTGGGAGAAACTCGGCGGTTTCGACCCCGGCCTGCCGAGCATCGACGCGTCGCTCGACTTTTCGGTGCGGGCCCGATTGGCCGGCAACCGCGTTGTTCTCGTCCCGGCGGCGAAAGTTTCCAGCGCGGGCGGCCCGCAGGACTTCGGCAGGAAGCCGTCATCCGCAGCCCGCACCTTCCGGATCGCGCGCGCCGCCCAACTACACCGCCGCCTCGTCTACTCGCCGACGTGGGCGCTCGTCCTCCACTGGCTTTCCCTCGTTCCTCTCGCCGTTGCTCGCTCCATCGGCGACCTGATCGGCAAACGTCCTGGTGCGATCGGAGGGGAAATCGGCGCCGCATTCGGTGCGGCCTTCTCCGGCCGGGTCGGCGCCGCACGACGCAACCTGCGGAAGAATCGCGTGCTCGGCTGGGGTGCGATCGCGCCCCTGCGGATGACGGCGGCAGAAGCCAGGGAGTTGAGAGCTCAGGCGAGGGAGGCTGAACTCGCGGACTTCGACCTCGCGCACGGCGGCCGTACTCTCCGGGCGCCCAGAGCTGGGTTCATCGCGCACGCCGGACTCTGGGTCGTGCTCCTCGTCGGCGTCGTCGGAGTTCTCGCCTACGGCGCCCTGCTCGGCGCCAACGCCATCACGGGCGGCGGACTCCGTCCGCTGTCGGGCACTGCCGGCGCACTGTGGTCGCACATCGGAATCGGCTGGCGGGAAGTCGGGACCGGCCTGTTCGGCGCCGCCGACCCGTTCGCCGCCGTCCTCGCGCTGCTCGGGTCGCTCACGTTCTGGAACCCCAGCCTGTCGATCGTGCTCCTGTACCTCGCCGCGATTCCCCTGGCCGCGCTCGCGGCGTGGAGTGCCGCGCGAAGCATGAGCCGCAATCCGTGGCTCCCGGCGCTCGCCGCCATTCTGTGGGCGTTTTCGCCCCCGCTGCTGTCGTCGCTGGCCGGCGGGCACCTCGGTGCCGTGATCGCCCACCTGCTGCTGCCGTGGCTGTTTCTCGCCGCCCTCGGAGCAGCCAGATCGTGGGCGTCCGGCGCGGCCGCCGCCCTCCTGTTTGCCGGGGTTGCCGCCGGGGCACCATCTCTCGTGCCCGGTCTGCTCCTCCTGTTCGTCGTGCTGCTGATCGCCAGACCAACCCGCATCCACCGCACTGTGGGTATACCGATCCCCGCATTCGTCCTGTTCGCGCCGCTCATCGCTCACCAGGTCCTGGCCGGAAACCCGCTCGCCCTGTTCGCCGACCCCGGCGTCCCCGTCGTCGAACCCGCGGCATCCGGCTGGCAGCTCGCGCTGGGGGATGCCTCCGGCACCCTCAACGGGTGGACTGCGGCGCTCGCCGGACTCCACGTGCCGGGAATCGCCGCGCCGATCCTTGTCGTCGCACTTGTCGCCCCGCTCGCGGTGCTCGCGCTGTTGTCGCTCTTCCTCCCGGGCGCTCGGCGAGCGGTGCCGTCCCTGCTCGTGGCGCTGCTCGGATTCGCGACCGCCGCACTCGCCCACACCCTCCAGGTGGGTGCCGTCGGCGTCGAACCGGTCACCGTCTGGACGGGACCGGGGTTGAGCCTGTTCTGGCTCGGGCTCATCGCGGCGGCCCTGGGTGCCCTGGATGCGCTCGGTCGGATCGCCGTGCCCATGTCGGTGCTTGCCGGACTCGGCGCCAGCGCGCTGGCCATACCGCTCCTCGGCGCGATGGTGATCGGTACGGCGCAGGTACAGCCGTCCGAGGGGCGCATCATGCCGGCGCTCGTCACGGCGGAGGCGGGAAGCTCCCCGAACGTCGGCACCATTGTGCTCACCTCGCTGGGAAAGGCCGGAGTGTCTGCCACTCTGGAACGCGGGCGGGGGGCGACCCTCGACGAACAGTCGACGCTCGTGAGCACGAAGCCGCGACCGGATGACCACGACGTGCGCCTGGCCACCCTCGCCGGAAACCTCGCCACCCGCAGCGGATTCGATTTTGTCGGGGAGTTCTCCTCGCTCGGCGTATCCTTCGTCCTCGTCCCTCCCGGCCACGACAGCGACCCAACGTACCGCACGACTCTGGAAGCGCTGGGCGGGAACGAAACCTTGAACCCCGTGGGATCCACCACGACGGGGCTGCTCTGGCGGTTCACCGGGACCCTCGACACTCCGCCGGTACATCCCGGCAACGCCGACACGTTCATCGGACACTGGTACCTGGTGGCTCTGGGCGTCGTCTTCGGGGTCACCGTGCTTCTCGCCATTCCGATCGGCGGGCGAGGGCGGCGGCGCCGGCCGAGCGCCGAAGCAAGCGATGAACTTGCCGACACGTTCGACGAGGATGAACATGACTGAGACGCAACCCCGCACGGGAGTGCGCCGGTTCGCCATCGCGGGAGCGCGGGGCGTTCTCGGACTGTTCGGCATCGGCGTAGCGGTCGTGAGCGTCGCGGCCGCAACGTGGCTTCCGCTGCCGATTCTGGGGAACGGCCCAACGTCGACGGTCGTGACCCCCGTGGCATCCACCCAGCAGCGGATCTGCGCCGGACCGTTCCTGCGGCTGGGCGACGAATCCGGTCAAGACGCCACCACGGCGATCTCGGTGGGGACGGCGGCGGTGACGAGCGCTGCCACGACGGGCACGCCGCGCCTGGAAAACATGGAGGCCACCGACAACGCATCCAACACCCCGTCGCAGCGCCTCATCCTCGACCCTGCACCGGCGGGTTCCGCACCGGGAATTCTCGCCGGCAGCCAGTCCCAGTACGTGAGCGTCAACGAGTATGTCGGTTTCGCGGCGAGCGAGTGCGCGAAGGCCAGCTCAGACAATTGGCTCGTCGGCGGCTCGACGGTCACCGGCCGCACCACCCTGCTCACCCTCAACAACCCGAGCAAAGTGAGTTCGACGGTGACCGTCGAGCTCTTCTCCGAGAACGGTGCTGTGGATGCGTCGGGCATGTCGGGGATCATCGTGCCGCCGGGCGGTCAGCGGGTCCTGTCGCTGGCCGGTTTCGCACCAGGCATGGTGAGCCCGGTAGTGCACGTCGTCAGCACCGGCGGCGAGGTGGCGGCGAGCCTGCAGCAGAGCATCGTCCGGACACTCGCCCCGGGCGGTGTCGACGTCGTCGCCGCCAGCGCCCTGCCGTCGACGCTCAACGTCATCCCCGGTGTCGTCGTATCCTCTCCCGAGTCGATCGTCGCAACCGGCGGACTCGACGGATATGGCGATGCCGCACCGATTCTGAGAGTGTTCGTCCCCGGTTCCGGCACCACCTCGGTGACGGTTTCCGCGATCGCCGAGGACGGAACCGCCGAGCCGACGACCGCGACGCTCAACCTCAACGCCGGGATCGTCACCGATTTTCCCCTCGGCAGCTTCCCCGCCGGAACCTGGACGTTGTCCGTGTCGTGCGACAAGCCAGCGGTGGTCGCCGCTCGAACATCGACCGTGACGATTGCCGGGAACCCTCAGGCGAACGTTGAGTCGGGAACGAATCCGGTCGTCACCGCCACCGACTTCGCCTGGTTCGCGAGCGCGCCGGAGCTGGACGGAACCGCCCTCGTGAGTGTTGCTGCCGGGCCAGACCCGGTGCTCCACCTGGCCAACACGGGCACCGTCGACACCCAGGTCACCATCGACGCGAGCCAGGGGGCCGGAACGACCGTGCCCGTCGCCGCAGGCCGGGCCGTTGCGCTTCCCGTTGTCGGCGCCCTCAGCTACACGCTCAGTGGATTCACCTCGCTTCGCGCCTCGGTGACCTATCAGGGCGACGGTCGCCTCGCCGGCTTCGTGGTGAGCCCACCCGAGCGGCTGTCCCAACCGGTGACGGTGTACTCCCAGTTCGGCTAGAAATGCCGGAAGCGCTCCGGCGCGAGATCCCACGGGTCCTTGCCGAGGAGTTCGGCGACCGCCCGGAACACGCACGCCTCGATCATCATCCGGCGATGAAGATCATCGTTGCGGTGCAGCCTGGCCAGTCGCTCGATCGGCAGCCGGAACAGGATGATGCGCCGCTCCTCGGGAATGACGAGCCACCTCCGGACGCGGCGGCCCTCGGATTCCGTCGTCGGGACCCCGGCGATCTCCACGTGCACGTGCGCGAGCTCGTTCGGCCAGATGTCCTTCAGGTATTCGGCCGTGGCGGCAACCGTTGCGGCGAACACATCCACGCGGGTGTGGAGTCGGGGCAGCCTCGGGCCGGTGACGGACGCCCGGATGCCGCGGCCGTGACGGTCCCGCCCGGTAATGCGGGAGGATCCGCGAACCTCGCCGCGGGAAATCTTGGCCATGGCGCCATTGTACGGCGCGGTTCTGTCGCTGCGTCGTGGCGCCTCGCTACAGTGGGAGCACAATGGACGAACGGTTGTGCAGCAAGGTCGCCTGCGTGCGCAACGCGGTGTCGACCCTCACGTACGTCTACGCCGACTCGATGGCGGTGCTCGGGCCGTTGAGCACCCGGCAGGAACCGCACACCTACGACCTGTGCGCCGTGCACTCGGAGAGCCTCTCCGCCCCGCGGGGGTGGCAGGTTCTGCGTCACGTAGCATTGGAGAATGAGCTCTAAACCCGATCTGGGCGCCTTCATCAAGACCTATGACGTGCGGGGCCTGGTCGGATCCCAGCTCACCGATGACGTCGTCGCGGCGATCGGCGCAGCGTTCGTCGACGAGATCGACGGAGTCGGCGGGGACGTGATCATCGGGCACGACATGCGCGATTCCTCCCCCGGATTCGCCCGGGCCTTCGCGACGGGCGTGCAGGCCAGGGGAGGCAACGTCGTCGCGATCGGCCTGTGCTCCACCGACGAAAGCTACTTCGCCTCCGGGAGCCTGAATGCCCCTGCCGCCATGTTCACGGCCAGCCACAATCCGGCCACCTACAACGGGATCAAGCTGAGCCGGGCGGGCGCTCGGGGGATCAGCCTCGACACAGGTCTCGCCGCGATCAGAGACCGCGCGACCGAATACCTCGCGAACGGCATCGTTCAGGTCGCCGAGCCCGGAACGTATCGTGAGCGGGATGTGCTCGCCGACTACGCGAAATACCTGCGCGAGCTCGTCGACCTCTCCGGCATCCGGCCCCTTCGGGTGGTCGTGGATGCCGGCAACGGCATGGGCGGGCTCACCGTTCCCGCCGTGCTCGGGACGGCCGCTGGGCTGCCCGCGCTTCCGATCGAGGTGATTCCGCTGTACTTCGAACTGGACGGCACGTTCCCCAACCACGAGGCGAACCCGCTCGAACCGGCGAACCTCGTCGACCTGCAGCGCGCCGTCGTCGAGCACAAGGCGGATCTCGGACTCGCGTTCGACGGCGACGCCGACCGGTGCTTCGTGATCGACGAAAACGGCGACGCGATGAGCCCTTCCGCGGTTGCGGCGGTCGTCGCCGTGCGGGAGATCGCGCGGGCCGAGGAAAAGCCGGTGTACGTCATCCACAACCTCATCACCTCGCGCATCGTGCCGGAAACGATCGCCGCGGCGGGGGCCGTGCCCGTGCGCACGCGCGTCGGGCACTCGCTCATCAAGGACGAAATGGCCTCCACCGGGGCGGTGTTCGGCGGCGAGCACTCCGCGCACTACTACTTCCGGGACTTCTGGGGCGCCGACAACGGGATGCTCGCCGCGATGCACCTCCTCGCCGAATTCGGGCACCAGGACCGCCCGCTGTCCGAACTCGCAGCGCAGTACACCCCCTATGCGGCGAGCGGGGAGCTGAATTCGACGGTCACCGACATCCCGGCCGCGTACGCCCGCATCGTGAGCGCGTATGCCGCATTCGACCTGGACGAGCTGGACGGCCTCACGGTGAGCGGCAGCACCGACGGAGTGTTCTGGTGGTTCAACGTTCGGCCATCCAACACGGAGCCGCTGCTGCGGCTGAACGTCGAGGCGGGCGAGGCCGCCGACATGGAGCGCATCCGCGACAACGTGCTCTCCCTCATCCGCACCCCCTGACTTTCATCATTCAGGAGGTTGTGGGACTGAAGTGACTGCGGCATCGACCTGCCGGGCCGGGCGTAGCCTCGCCAACCCCATCCTTCACACCACCTCCTGAATGATGAAAGTCATGGAGAATGGGGGAATGACCGTGTCCACCGTTTTGCCGTTCACAGTTGCCGACCTCTCCCTCGCCGAGGCGGGACGCCACCAGATCAGGCTCGCCGAACATGAAATGCCCGGGCTCATGGCGCTGAGGGACGAGTTCGGTGCAGCCAGGCCGCTCGCCGGCGCGCGCATCGCCGGGAGCCTGCACATGACCGTGCAGACCGCGGTGCTCATCGAAACGCTCGTCGCGCTCGGCGCGCAGGTGCGGTGGGCGAGTTGCAACATTTTCTCCACCCAGGATGACGCGGCCGCCGCCGTCGCGGTCGGGCCGACGGGTACCGCCGCCTCGCCCGCCGGGGTTCCCGTGTTCGCGTGGAAGGGTGAAACGCTCGAGGAGTACTGGTGGGCGACATCCCGGATCTTCGACTGGAGCGCGGAGGCCGAAGCGGCAGGGGAAACCTGGCGCGGCCCCAACATGATCCTCGACGACGGCGGAGATGCGACGCTTCTCGTGCACAAGGGCCGCGAGTTCGAGCTCGCCGGCAGGGTTCCGGATGCTGCGGAAGGGGACAGCCACGAGTGGCGCGTCATCCTCGACACGCTCCGCACCTCGCTTGCCGGGTCGTCCGACCGCTGGACGAGAATCGCGGAAGACATCAAGGGCGTCACGGAGGAGACGACCACGGGCGTTCACCGGCTGTACGAGCTGGAGAAGTCCGGAGAGCTGCTGTTCCCGGCCATCAACGTGAACGACTCGGTGACGAAATCCAAATTCGACAACCGCTACGGCATCCGGCACTCGCTGCCGGACGGCCTCAATCGGGCCACCGATGTGCTCATCGGCGGCAAGGTCGCGTTCGTCGCCGGATACGGCGACGTCGGGAAGGGTGCTGCGGATGCGCTCCGCGGCCAGGGCGCGCGCGTGATCGTGAGCGAGGTCGACCCGATCAACGCGCTGCAGGCCGCCATGGACGGCTTCCAGGTGTCGCGGATCGAGAGCGTGCTCGGCGAGGCGGACATCTTCATCAGCGCCACGGGCAACCAGAACGTGATCACGGTCGAGCACCTGCTCGGCATGAAGCATCAGGCGATCGTCGCGAACGTCGGACACTTCGACGATGAGATCGACATGGCCGCACTCGAGACGCTCTCCGGCGCGGAGCGGATCGAAATCAAGCCCCAGGTGCACGAGTGGCGCCTGCCGAACGGGCGCAGCGTGCTCGTGCTCTCCGAGGGCCGCCTCATGAATCTGGGCAACGCGACAGGTCATCCGTCGTTCGTGATGAGCAACTCGTTCTCGAATCAGGTGCTCGCCCAGATGGAACTGTTCGGCACCGACTACCCGCTCGGCGTGCACGTGCTCCCGAAGAAGCTGGACGAGAAGGTCGCCCGGCTTCACCTCGACGCGCTCGGGGTCGAGCTGACCACCCTCACCCCCGCGCAGTCGAACTACCTCGGGATTCCGGTCGACGGGCCGTACAAGGCAGACCACTACCGGTACTGAAGCGCCCCCGCGTCAGCGTGCGGGGAAGTTCCGCGGAATCTGGTCCAGGGCCGGGGCGAGGCTTTTCAGCCGTTCCTTCTCCAGCTGGAGGGCCGCGAATTCCCGCTCGCGGCGCACGGCGCTGATCCCGGCGAGGAACAGCTCCGGATCGACGTTCGGGAGGGGTGACACGTACGGGGATGCCTCAGTCGCCAGCGCCCGGGCGGCCGCCGCGCGAGACTGCGGGGTGAACCCAGGGGCATTGGCGAGAAACTGGGCGATCCTGCGGGCCAGACGGTCCGGCATTTTCGCCACATCCGCGGTGCGGGACCATTCGACGAGCTCGAGCGGCACTCCGTAGATCGGCGGAACGTACCGGTTGATGCGTTCGTTCTGGCTGTACGTGCCGGCGATCAGATCGCCGAGCCGTTTCGCCCTCGCGTTGAACAGGGCGATGAGTGCGGCGAGGCCGCCCAGCGTTCCGAAAATTTCGAGCACACCCGTCAGGGCCCGGATGAACGCGTGCCGGAATCCGATCGCGCCGCCGTCATCCCGAACGATCCGCGCGCCCACCGCGAGCTTGCCGAGGGAACGGCCGCGACTGGCGAGTTCCACCGTCGTCGGGATCACCACGACGCACAGCACGAGCGCGGCGACGATGAGCGCCTGATACATCGCGCTGCTCAGGAATGTTGCGAACAGGGGCGTGGAGAGGGCGACCACGACGAGAATCCACAGGCCGAAATAGACGAGGAAATCGATGGCCGCTCCGGCGCCGCGCAACACGAAACCGGTGGCGCTCAGGTTCAGCGCGACGGCTTCGCCCGTGATCAGTTCCTCATCCGGCACGGCCATGTCTAGTATCTAAGCAGATGGATCTCGACGCCTACTCCGCCGCCCACCGCGATGAATGGGACGAGCTTGCCCGCCTCAGCTCGCGGCGGCGCTCCGGGGGCGCCGACGCGGATGACCTGATCGAGCGGTACCAGGCGGGCGCAAGCCAGCTTTCCGCCATGCAGGCCTCCACCGGGAGTTCCGTGCAGGGGGATCGCCTCTCCCTCGCCCTGTCGAGGGCGCGGTTGCAGTTCACGGGAGCAGGCACGAACGTGCTCAGCCGGCTTCCCGCGTTTTTCTGGAACCAGTTGCCTGCCGCGCTCTACCGCGTGCGCTGGCTGTCCCTCGCCGTCACCGCCGCGACCGCGCTCATCGCGGTGCTGTACGCGCTCTGGGCGCTCAACACCCCCGGCGTCCTGCAGAGTTTCGGCACGGAGGAGCTGCGCCGCAAGTTCGCGGAGGAAGACTTCGTCAGCTACTACTCGAACAACGGCATGGCCTCGTTCACGGCCCTCGTGTGGACGAACAACGCGTGGCTCGCCGCGCAGTGCGTCGCGTTCGGGATCATCGGCGTGTACGCGCCGTACCTGTTGTTCACGAACGCCATGAACCTCGGGCTCGCCGCAGCGCTCATGGGTTCGCACGGCCGGATCGACGTGTTCTTCCTCTACATCGCACCGCATGGGCAGCTGGAACTGTACTCGATCTTCGTGGCGGGAGCGGCGGGTCTCATGATCTTCTGGTCGTGGATCGCGCCGGGGCCGAGAACGCGCGTGCAGGCGCTCGCCGAGGACGGCCGCGCACTCATCACGATCGCGATCGGCCTCGCGCTCGCCCTGCTCGTATCCGGACTCATCGAGGGTTTCGTCACCCGCCAGGACTGGCCGTGGCCGATCAAGATCGGAATCGGCACGGTGGCGCTCGGCGCGTTCCTGATCTACCAGTGGGTGATCGGCGGCCGGGCATTCCGCGCGGGGGAGACCGGCGACCTCGACGAATTCGAATCCGGTGCGCGCCGCATCGTCGCGGGCTGAGCTGTTATTTTGAGTTGTTCACGATAACAGCTAGACTGGATTCGTGACCGAGACCCTGACCCAACACCTCCGTGACGCCGGCCTGCGCGTCACGGGCGGTCGGGTCGCCATTCTGGACGCGATCGAGAACCTGCCGCACAGCGATGCGGAAACCCTCGTCGGCGTCCTGCGCGAACGCCTGCCCGGCACGTCGGTGCAGTCGGTCCACAACATGCTGCACGACCTCACGAAGGCAGGACTGCTGCGGCGCATCGAGCCCGCGGGCTCCCCCTCCCGATACGAACGCCGAATCGGCGACAACCACCACCACCTCGTGTGCACCGACTGCGGCGCCATCGAGGATGTCGACTGCGCGATCGGCGAAGCCCCGTGCCTCACCCCGTCCCAGAAAGCGGGCTACGCCGTCACGAGCGCCGAAGTCACGTTCTGGGGCGTGTGCGCCGCGTGCCAGGCAGCGGCGGCCAACCAGACCTCTGATCCACCGTTCATCCACCAAAGCTAGGAGCACACATGTCCAAGGACACCACGACCACTCAAAGCGGCGCCCCCGTCGCGAGCGACGAGCACTCGCTCACCGCGGGCCCGAACGGCGCCACGGTGCTCCACGACCGCTATCTCGTCGAGAAGCTCGCCGCGTTCCACCGCGAGCGCGTGCCGGAGCGCAACCCGCACGCCAAGGGCGGCGGAGCATTCGGCGAGCTCGTGATCACGGAAGACGTGTCGCAGTACACGCGTGCCGCACTGTTCCAGAAGGGTGCGAAGACCGACATGCTCGCGCGCTTCTCCTCCGTCGCCGGCGAGCAGGGCTCTCCCGACACCTGGCGCGACGTGCGCGGGTTCGCGCTCAAGTTCTACACGACCGAGGGCAACTACGACATCGTCGGAAACAACACCCCGGTGTTCTTCATCCGCGACGGCATCAAGTTCCCCGACTTCATCCACTCGCAGAAGCGCCTCGGCTCCTCCGGCCTGCGCGACGCCGACATGCAGTGGGACTTCTGGTCGCTGTCGCCTGAGTCCGCCCACCAGGTGACCTACCTCATGGGTGACCGCGGACTTCCACGCTCGTGGCGTCACATGAACGGCTACGGATCGCACACCTACCAGTGGATCAACGTGGACGGCGAGCGTTTCTGGGTCAAGTACCACTTCCTCTCCCGGCAGGGCGTTGAAGCGATGAGCAACGAGGAGGCCGAGAAGCTCGCCGGTTCGGATGCCGACTACTACCGCCGCGACCTGTTCGAGTCGATCGCCGCGGGCGAAAACCCGGTGTGGGACGTGTACGTGCAGGTCATCCCGTACGAGGAAGGCAAGACGTACCGGTTCAACCCGTTCGACGTCACGAAGACCATGCCGAAGGCGGACTACCCGCGCATCAAGGTCGGGCACTTCACCCTGAACCGCAACCCGGAGAACTTCTTCGCCGACATCGAGCAGGCCGCGTTCTCGCCGTCCAACATCGTGCCTGGGGTGGACATCAGCCCGGACAAGATGCTCATGGCGCGCGTGTTCTCCTACCCGGATGCCCAGCGCTACCGCATCGGCACGAACTACAACCAGTTGCCGGTGAACTCGCCGCGCACCCAGGTGAACACGTACGGGCACGAAGGGAACATGCGCTTTGCCGCGGCCCCCGCGAGCATGCCCACCTACGTCCCGAACTCGCACGGCAGCCCCACGGCCGACCCGCACGCTGCGGGGGACGGAGGCTGGGAGTCGGATGGCGCACTCGTGCGCTCCGCGGCAACCCTCCGCGCGGATGACGACGACTTCGGCCAGGCCGGCACGCTCTACCGCGACGTGTTCGACGACGCAGGCAGGGCACGGTTCCTGGAGACGATCACCGGCGGTGTTGGCGCGGTGAAGGATGACGGCATCCGCGAACGCGCGATCGGGTACTGGACGAACGTGGACGCCGACCTCGGCGCCGCGCTGCGCGCAAACCTGAAAATGCAGAGCTAGAGCCGCCCAGCTGCCTTCAGGGCGATGTACCGGTCGGCGAGGGCCGGGGGCAGGTCGGAGGGGGAGCCGGTGACGACATCCCCTCCGAGCTGGCGGATGGCGGCGGCCACGCGCGACTGATCGAGGAGCGCGCGCTCCGCTGCCGCCGCGAGGTACACCTCGCTGCGCCGGCTGCGGTCGCGAGTTGCCGCGAGCACATCCGGGTCCGTCACCGAGGAGACGACGACCGTGTGCCGCCGCGTGAGTTGGGGAAGCACGGCGAGAAGCCCGCGGGAGGCCCCTGGCGCGTCGATCGACGTGGCGATCACCACGAGCGCGTGCTGGCTCGTCACCGAGCGCACGAGCCCCGGCACGGCTCCCCAGTCCGGCTCGATGAGCTCAGGGTCGACGGTTGCCATCGTGTCGACCATCCGGGAGAGCAGTTCCGGCCCGCTCGCGCCCTGCACCCTCCCGCGCACCCGCCGGTCGAAGATCACGAGATCGACTCGGTCCCCGGCGCGCGTGGCGAGCGCGGCGAGCAGCAGCGCGGACTCGAACGCGGTGTCGATGCGCGGCTCACCGGCGATGCGGGCCGCCGACGTGCGCCCGCTGTCGATCACGATCACCACGCGCCGGTCACGCTCGGGCCGCCACGTGCGCACCATGAGCAACTGGCCGCCCTGCGGATCCTGCCGCCTCGCCGTCGCCCGCCAGTCGATGGAGCGCACATCGTCGCCGCGCACATACTCCCGAAGGCTGTCGAACTCGGTTCCCTGGCCGCGGATCATGACGCTCGTGCGACCGTCGAGCTCCCGCAGCTTCGCGAGGCGCGACGGCAAGTGCTTGCGCGAATGGAACGGCGGCAGGACACGGATCGCCCCCGGAGCGTTCATGGTCGCCTGGCGCGCGGCAAGCCTCAGAGGTCCGTAGGAGCGGATGGTCACGTGGGCCGCCCTGCGCTCCCCGCGCCGGATCGGGGTGAGACCGGTGCGGATGGCCCGACGTTCCCCGCCGCGGATCACGATGCGCGTCCTCGTCGGATGCGCGCCAGCCGACGGCTGCCACGCGTCGCGCACGACGCCGCGAATCGTGCGGCGCCCCGCATTGTCGATGACGAGCGTTGCGGCCACGGATTCACCGAGCCGCACGCGCGCCGGGACGTCCCGCGTGAGAATCACGCGGCGCGGCGACGCCGCGATCACCAGGTCGATGGCGGCGAGCACGACGGCGATGCCCAGCCACCAGACGAGCCACCGGGGGTCATTCGTCACGACAATGGGCACCACTCCGGCCAGGAGCAGTGCGACGAACCAGCCCGAAATCACCATGGAGGACTCGTTAGATCGGAACCTGGACCTGCTGCATGACCGACCGCAGGATCGTGTCGGCAGAAACTCCCTCGAGTTCGGCTTCCGGTCGCAACTGGATGCGGTGCCGCCACACGGGCAGCGCCATGGCCTGAACGTGGTCCGGCGTCACCCCGGTGGACCCGGTGAGCCACGCCCACGCGCGCGCCGCCGCCATCAGAGCATTCGTGCCGCGCGGGCTCACGCCGAGCTTCACGGACGGACTCTGCCGCGTGCCGCGAGCGAGATCCACGATGTAGCCGATCACGTCGCCGCTCACCGTCACCGTCGCAACCTCCGCTCTCGCCGCCGCGATCTGCTTCGCGTCGAGAATCGCGGTGACCCCGGCAGCCTTCAGGTCGCGCGGGTTGAAACCCGCCGCGCTGCGCTCCAGGATCGTCACTTCCTCGGCGCGTTCCGGCAGATCGAGCACGAGCTTCAGCAGGAAGCGGTCCAATTGCGCCTCCGGGAGCTGGTAGGTGCCCTCGTACTCGATCGGGTTCATGGTCGCCGCGACGATGAACGGTTCGGGCAGCGGTTTCGTCTCCCCGTCGACAGACACCTGCCGCTCCTCCATCGCCTCCAGCAGCGCGGACTGCGTTTTCGGCGGCGTGCGGTTGATTTCATCCGCCAGCAGGATGTTCGTGAACACGGGCCCGGCGCGGAACTCGAACGCCGCCGCCTTCGTGTCGTACACGAGGGAGCCGGTCACATCCCCCGGCATGAGGTCCGGCGTGAACTGGATGCGTTTCGTGTCCAGGTGCAGCGCCATGCTGAGCGTGCGCACCATGAGGGTCTTGGCGACCCCCGGCACCCCCTCCAGCACGACGTGACCGCCGGCGAGAAGGGCGATCATGAGGCCGGTGACCGCGCCATCCTGGCCGACCACCGCCTTGCCAACCTCGGTGCGTACCCGCGCGAACTGCGCTCGAAGATCGTCGGTCATGGGGTCATTCTCCCGGTTCTTTGTCGTGCGCTGGCGTGTCTATTGTCGTGGAGTTTTCTCTCGTGGCGGCCGCGACGGCTCGTTCCAGTTCGAGGAGGGCGTCGGAGAGGCGGATCAGCTCCGCTTCGGTGGCGGGATCCGCATCCCGGAGCAGCTGAGCGATCTCGGGCTCCGGCCGCCGCGTGACGTACGCGACGGCACGGATCACCTCCTCCACGTCGGCCACCCTCGGCAGCCCGCACAGGGAGCCGAGCCGGTCGACGGTCCCGATGCGCAGGGAATCCAGCGCGTGCAGTCGGGATGACGACTTCTCATACAACCGCGCCCGCCCCCGCATGGTCTCGCTCGAGCGCACCACCACCGGCAGGTTCTCGACCACGAGCGGTCCAAACCGCCTGCCCCGCCAGAATCCGGCCGCGATCGTGGCGATGATGAGCAGGACCAGCACATCGCTGACCCACGCCGGCGTGAGCTCCGCCGCCGTCGGCCCGGATGCCTCGTCGATCGACGGCAGCATCCAGACGAGATTCGAGGTGCTGCCGAGCAGGCCGAGCGCGAACGCCGCATTCCCCTCAGTGATCACGAACTGGTTGGAGAACGCCGCGGTTGTTCCGAGCACGGTCACGCGCGTGCCGGAGTGCACGACCTGGACGAGCGAAAAAATGTCGTCCCCGCTGCCCAGGCAGGTGACAACTTCCGGATCGCTGCCGATGACGCGGAAACCGGATCCGGTTCCGGTCACCGTTTTCGCGCGAGTGACCGGGCGCAGCGAACAGTCGGCGTGAACCACCCCGGACACGGTGCCGGCGAGAGCGACCTGGGGGGCGACCGCGTTGAGCTGGTCGAAATCGGGGGTCATGAGGATGAGGTTGCTCGACAGGCGGCTGAGCTCAACCAGCTGCTCTGCGTTCAGGAAGTGGCCGTCATCGACGAGGAAGATCGTGGTGTCGGCAGGACTGCCCGCCGCGGCCCGCGTGGCAGCCATGCTGTCGCTGGATGTCACGGCGACACCGTGCTGCCTCAAAACCTCGGCGAGCGCCTTGCTGCCCTTGGGGCTCGCATCGGTCGGCGAGAGCGGTTTGCCTGCCGCGCCCGTCGCGCCGGTGATCACGATCGAGGCGAGAGTGACCAGCACAGCCAGAACGCCCGCGATCACCCAGAATCGCCAGGCCCGACCGGCCTGACGGATGGTGGGAGTCACCACCTCAGCCGTGTTGGTCACCGAACCACCGCCGCAATCCCCGCCGGCCGCGCATCGCGGAGTTCCGCCTCCAGCGCCACGAGTTCGATGTACTGCGCCTCGCTGCCCGATTCGCCGAGGTAGCGCACCGAGTCGAAGGACGCCGCGCTGTCCAGAAGCCGGGAGGCATACGTCGGGAACGCCTCTGCGGCGCGGAGGGCGAAACCCCTCGCCGTCGTGCCGGGGCTCGTGGAGACGATCACCCGTTCGGTCATCCGTCTCGCAATCGACCGGAACAGTTCCTCGATGGCGAGAGCCCAGTCCGCCTTCGCCGCCGCGGCACCCGCCGAGCGCCGCAGCTCCTCGGCGGTGCGCCCCTCGTCTTCCCCGAACAGAGCGCCAATGCCCGCGCCCCCGCGATTCCTGCGCGGCCGCCCGAAAATAAAGAAGGCCGCAACGATCGCCGCGGCGACGAGCAGAACGACGAGGAGCAGAAGGGGTCCCTGCAGCACGCCGCCGGGGGCGTGCAGGGAATTCAGCCAGTCCCAAAACGCCTGGCTGATCTGATCCCACAGTGTCGGTTTGGCGGCCAGATATTCGGGTTTGGAAAGTTCGTCGATGAGCCACTGCCTGGCCTGGTCGCCATCCGGGTCAACCGGCACATCGAGGATCAGCCCGGTCAACGCGCCGGCGGCAACCGCGATCATGCCACCGGAGGTGCGGAGGGGGTGCCGGCGGTCGAATCGGGAAAATACGGGTTGGCCAGGTCGGCGCTCGTCGTCTGCCGCGCCTCGACGTAGGCGGTGAGCCGCAGATCGAGGCCTTCCTTCCGCATCCGCAGGTCAAGGTAGATGAGCGAGCTTGCCGCCGTCGAAATGACCGCGGCGATCGCGCTCAGCACGAGTGTGATCACGAGTTGCACGATGTAGACGATCACGACCGCGGTGATCGCGGATTGCGTTCGCGCGCCCGTGGGGTCCACCAGGGCGCCGAGAATGGCGCCGGCGATCGTGAACGGCGCCGAAATCACGTTCATCGCGATGCCGAGAATGGCGGCCACAAGCAGCTGGATGCCGAAAACCCTCCAGAATAACCCCCGGGTGAGCGCCCAGGATCTTGCCATCGCCGCGCGAATCCGGACCCGCTCGATCATGATCGCGCTGGGCACGAGCGAAAGCTTCGTGGAGATCCATACGCTGACCACGAGCAAGCCAAAACCGCCGAAGATGCCGAGGAATACGCCGAGGCCGATGCCCAACGGTCCCAGAGTCGACACGAGAGCGACGACCACAAGGATGAGGATGGCCACGGCGGTGCCGAGAACGAGTCCGACGATGAGCGACCAGCCGACGAGCGCGCCGACGCGCCCCTTCGCGTGGCCCCACAAACCGGACAGGGTGAGCTTCTCGCCGAGGCTGGCCCTCGCCACCTCGATGACGATGATGCCCTGCAGCCAGGCGTTCGCGACGAAACCGAGAAGTCCGGCGAGCGCGGCGGAGAACAGGCCGAACGCGACGGTGCCCGCGACGATCGCCGACTCATCCTCCGGCGCCGCAGTCTGAAGCCGCAGCAGAGACGCGATCGTCGGCCCGCCGATGACGATCAGACTCACCACCGTCACGACCAGTTGAACGAGCAGGGCGACGCCGAAGGTCGGACGCGGGTTGCGGCGCAGCACCCGGAACGCGGCACCAAGGAGGGTTCCGAGATCGAGCGGGCGCAGCGGAATGAGCCCCGGCTTCGGAGGCGGCGTCCACGCGGGCGGTGCTGAAGGTGGCGGGGTGCCTGGCGGGGCCGCACCGGGAGGGGCCGGGCTCGGCGGGGCGTTGCTCTGCGCCGCAGCGCCGGGCGGGCCGTACACCGGCGGCGTGCCGGGTGCGGCGGGTGGAACCTGCGGCGCCGGTCCGCCGGGCGCACTCCAGTTGTGGTCGTCGGTCACGATGCATTCACGGGGATCAGGCTCACGGCATTATCGTTTCACACTCGACTACTCTTGTGCGAGAGCATTACCGTGCCCGACAGTATTGCCGAGCAGAAGAAGAGCAGGAGCGATGACCGCACGAATCCTCGTCGTCGATGACGACACCGCGCTCTCCGAGATGATCGGAATCGTGCTGCGCACGGAAGGCTTCGACCCCGTGTTCTGCGCGGACGGCAACGAAGCGCTCGCCACCTTCCAGGTGTCGCGGCCCGACCTCGTCCTCCTCGACCTCATGCTGCCGGGCAAAAACGGCATCGAGGTGTGCGAGGAGATCCGCGCCGAATCCGGCGTGCCCATCATCATGCTCACCGCGAAGACGGACACCACGGATGTCGTGCGGGGCCTGGAGAGCGGCGCCGACGACTACGTTGTGAAGCCGTTCAACCCGAAGGAACTCGTCGCCCGCATCCGAACGCGGTTGCGCCCCACCCCGGTCGGGTCGACGGACATTCTGCGGATCGGCGACCTCACCGTGGACGTCGCAGGCCACGAGGTGTGCCGCGGCGAGACCCGGATCAACCTGACTCCCCTGGAATTCGAACTGCTTCTCGCCCTCGCCTCCAGGCCCCAGCAGGTGTTCACCCGCGAGATGCTGCTCGAACAGGTGTGGGGCTACCACTACAAGGCGGATACCCGGCTCGTGAACGTGCATGTTCAGCGCCTGAGGGCGAAAATCGAGGACGACCCGGACAACCCGAAAATCGTGATGACCGTCCGCGGTGTCGGCTATCGTGCGGGCGCAGCGGGATAGCTTGCGCGAGGGCAGCCCCATGCCGGAGGCGCACATACCGGGAAGGCGGATGCCGGAGATTCGTCTGCCGGCGCTGCGCATGCCGCTGTGGCGCACCTA
This sequence comes from uncultured Microbacteriaceae bacterium, assembly GCA_937872445.1. Taxonomy (GTDB): domain Bacteria; phylum Actinomycetota; class Actinomycetes; order Actinomycetales; family Microbacteriaceae; genus Terrimesophilobacter. Next base: position 66,905 of record CALMSL010000170.1, read on the forward strand.
CCCTGGCCGTCTGCTCCACTTCTGGCGCGCGAACCTGCAGTTTCGCACCGTGGCGATCACCGTCACGCTGTCAGGACTCGCCGTCGCCATTCTCGGCAGCTACATGTCGGTGAGCATTGGAAGCAACCTGTTCGACTCGCGGCTGCATCAGGTGCTCGCCGAGTCGAGCAGGGCGACGAACCAGGCTCAGGACTTTTTCGACAGCGACCTCGCCACGACGGACCCGTCCCGCACCGACCTGGAGTTTCTGAGCAACACCGTCTTGAGCAACATCCGCGCCACCTCGACGAGTCCGGGCGGTCTCGGCGTCGCCATTTACCGATCGCCCGGGCAGCAGACCTCCGTGACCATGCAGCCCTCGCAGAGCCGCGGCTTTCCGGGAGAAGTCATTTCGGCGCAACTGCAGAAAGCAGTGGAAGCCAGCACGGGGCCGGAGCGCGTGTGGTGGCAATCCGTGGAGCTCTCCGACGGGAGACCCGCGCTCGCGGTGGGGTCGCTCCTCACCGTCCCCAACGCAGGATTCTACGAGCTGTACTTCGTGTACGACCTGGGCGACGCACAGCAGACGCTCGCATTCGTGCAGCAAACTCTCCTCCTCGGCGGGCTCGCGCTCGTGCTGCTCATCGGCGCAGTGACCTACGTTGTCGTGCGCCTCGTGGTCGGGCCGGTGCGAACGGCGGCCGAAGTGAGTCAGAAACTCGCGGCCGGCCAACTGGAGCATCGCATTCCGGAGAAGGGGGAAGACGTGATCGCCACTCTGGCCCGCTCCTTCAATGGGATGGCGGACAGCCTTCAGGAGCAAATCACCAAGCTCGGAGAACTCTCCCGACTTCAGCAGCGATTCGTCGCCGACGTGTCCCACGAATTGCGCACGCCGTTGACGACGATTCGGCTCGCCGGCGATGTCCTGTACGACCAGCGGGACACGTTTCCCACCGCGACCGCACGCACGGCAGAGCTGCTGCACACCCAGGTCCAGCGGTTCGAAGTTCTCCTCGCCGACCTTCTGGAGGTCAGCCGGTTCGATGCCGGTGCCGTCGAACTCGACGTTGAACCGACGAACCTGGTGAGACTCGTCGAGGATGCGGTCGACTCGATGCAGCCCGTCGCCAACGAGCGCGGGTCGGACATCCGGGTGGTGGCCGCCGGCGGGGACTTCGGGGCGGAGCTCGATCCCCGCCGCATCCGCCGAATCCTCCGCAACCTGCTCGGGAACGCGATCGAACACGGCGAAGGGAAGCCCATCGTCGTTTCGGTGGACAGCAACGAGGACGCCGTGGCGTTCGCCGTGCGGGATCACGGAATTGGCATCAACACCGATGACCTGACCCGCGTATTCGACCGGTTCTGGCGGGCAGATCCGTCCCGCAAGCGGACCATCGGCGGCACCGGGCTCGGGCTTGCGATTTCCCTCGAAGATGCGTCCCTGCACCGCGGATATCTCGAAGTGTGGTCGGAGCCGGGCAAGGGGACGTGTTTCCGGTTGACCCTGCCGCGGGATCTCGAACGCTCCATCAGGGTTTCGCCCATCGAGCTGCCACCCGTCGAACCCGCCGACGCCTTGGGGGAGAGCGATGAGTGAACGTATGCGAAGGATCGTGGCGACCGTTTCGATTGTGATCCTGACTGCCGGTCTTGCCGCCTGCGGCGGAATCCCGACGTCCGGGAGCGTGCAGGCCGGCGACCCGTTCACGAACGAACCGACCGGGGACTTCATCTTCAATCCGCTCGGGCCGGCAAAGGATGCCGATCAGCGCGCGATTCTTGAGGGGTTCATCGCGGCGTTCACCGGCCCGCAGAGCGACTACGGCGTGGCGAGGCAGTTCCTCAGCTCGAGTTTCAAAAAGGACTGGGATCCGCGAAAGAGCGTGCTCATTCGCACCGGCAGCCCGACGGTCACCCAGGTCGACTCGCTGACGATCGACTATTCGTTCACACCGAAAGCCCAGGTCGACGAGTTCGGCGCGTACTCCGTTACCGGGCCGTCGAATCAAACTCTCCAGTTCTCGTTCGTGAAGGAAAGCGGCCAGTGGCGCATCAGCCAGGCGCCGCCGGGAATCGTGCTCCCGGAGAGCACGTTCCTGTCCATCTTCAGCAAACACGCCCTGTATTTCTACGATCTCAGCCTCCGGTACCTCATCCCGGATGAGCGCTGGTTCGCTGGCGGGACCACGGCGACGAGAATCGTCACGGCGTTGCTCGCCGGACCACCGGAATGGCTGAAGGGCGCGGTGGTGTCCCAGTTCCCGGACGGCACGCAGCTCACGCCCGGCACCACCGTCACGATCGATGCAACGGTCGCGCAGGTGGATCTCAGCGCGGAGGCGGCGAGTGCGAACGAACGGCAACGGCAGCTCATGCAGTTGCAGCTCGCCGAGAGCCTGAGCACCGTACCCGGCATCGGAGTTGTGGAGATCTCTGCCGCCGGCTCGGTTCTGGCGATCAAGCCGCTCGGTTCGGACGCTCCCGTCGCGCAGCGCGCGGTCGACTCCAGGCCGATTGTCCTTGCGGACGGGAAGTTCGGCTACCTGTCCGGCGGGGAGGTGAGCCCGATCGCGAACCTGAGCACCGCGGTCGTCGGTGCGAAGCCGCTCGCGGTTTCCGTGGGCGAGGATGCCACGGCCGCCGCAGTGCTGTCCGCGGACGGCGTGTGGGTGGTCCGCGCCGGGCAGTCGGGCGCGAACAAGATCGATGGCCGATCCGGACTCATCGCACCGGCCATCGACGACTTCGGCTACATCTGGTCGGTTCCGTCGAACGCGCCGAACGCGCTCATGGCGTTCACCTACGACGGTGTCGGAGAACCGGTATCGGTCACGCTGCCGTCAGGCTCGACGATCGTGTCGCTGGACATCGCCCAGGACAATACGCGGGTCGCCATGCTTCTCCAGACGGCCGTCGGGCCACGGCTCATCGTCGCCGCGATCGTTCGGGACCCGGCGCGCGGTTTCCTGCCAGCGAGTATCGGCACTCCCGTCATCGACACACTCATCGACTCGGACACCGCGGTCGACGCGGCCTGGATCGACCGGTTCACGGTTGCGACGCTCACCGACAGCAACGGCGGTTCGGTCGTGGGCGCGTTCGAGATCGGCGGTCAGCGCGTGTCGCTCGGTCGCCCCGCCGCAACCTCTGTCGCCATTGTCGGGGGCAACAGCAAAACCGGCCTGCGCGTGCTCGGCAGCGACAACCTTTTGGAGTCGCCGCGCGGAAGCAGTTGGCAGGCGACCTCTGGAAAGGTCGACCTGATCGCGACGCAACGCTGACCGCTCCCGCACACGGCCAACGCCGCCGGGTTCCGTTCAGAATGCAGAATCCGTCGACTCGCCGCTGACCGGGGGTGGGATGCTGGCGCCATGATCGATGTGCCCTGGCGCAGGCGAGCAGGAGATGCGCCAGGCAAAAGTCTGGCGGCGGCCAGTCGTGCGTCGCTGCGGGCCGTGCTGGATGCCGTCGCGGTCATCTTCCCCGTAGAGTGCGCGGGCTGCGCAGCGCCGGATCGGGCGCTGTGCGAGCAGTGCCGTGCCCGAATTTCGACCGGGATCCACAGGCAGCTCCTTTCCGATGGCACGGTCGCGGTGAGCGCGCTTCCGTATGAAGGCCACGTGCGCGCGATGATCCTGGCGTTCAAGGAGCGCGGCCGAACGGATGTGGTGCGTCCGCTGTCGCGCGCGCTCCGCCGTGCGATGGAGGCTGCTGCGGCCGACGGCCCGGCATCCGTTGAGGTGTGCACGATCCCCTCCACCCGCCCCGCCCTGCGCCGGCGGGGGTACCGGCCGGTGGAACTTCTCCTGCGCTCTGCGGGTTTTCGCGCAGCCCGGGTTCTCACCGTTGCCACGGCGACGGCGGAGCAAAAATCGCTCGGGAAAGCCCAGAGGGAAGGCAACCTTCACGGCTTGTTCCGGGCGACGCCCCTCGTGCGCGGCCGACGATTCATCATCGTCGACGACATTCTGACGACCGGGGCGACAGCGCTCGAAGCGGCACGCGCGATCACCGCGGCGGGCGGGGCCGTCGCCGCGGTGGCGACGCTCGCGTTCACGCCGCGCCGCGCGCCGAAAGCGACCTCGGCCGCCGTCGTCAAACACGCGGATTCGGCTCCCGTCGACATCCGTGCGTGACATACACAGGTACGGCGGCTACGGTGGCTGAAAGAGGCGCGATCACGTCGCCTGGCTTCGCTGGGTCGTCGCGCAGCAGAAGACTGGGAGGATGACATGGAAGTTTCCATCAACGGTCTGGGGCTCGGGATCACCGACAGGTTCCGCGACTACGCGACAGAGAAATCGGAGAAGGTTTCCCATCTCGCGGACAAGGCGATTGCCTTCGAAGTCAAGGCCTCTCGCCACAATGAGAAGAATGGTTCCGCAGGGGACGATCGGGTGGAACTGACCCTCATCGGCCCTGGTCCCCTCGTGCGCTCTGAAGCGGTCGGGGCAGACAAGTATGTGGCATTCGATCTGGCGCTCGACAAATTGATGGAACGGATTCGCAGGGCCAAGGACCGCAACAAGGTCCACAAGAGCGGCAAACGCCGCCCCGTTTCCCTGCGCGAAGCCAGCAGCGGCGGTTTCAAGGTCGTCGACATCACGCCTGCGGACCCCGAGGTTCTGGAGCGGGTTGCGACCGGCGGAATTCCTGTCATCGCCGAGGATGCGGGCGAGGCGGAGGAGGAGTGGAGCCCCGTCGTCATCCGCAAGAAGGTGTTTGCGGCCACACCCATGACCGTCGATGACGCGCTGTACCGGATGGAACTCGTGGGCCACGACTTCTACCTGTTCATTGATGCCGAAACGGATCGCCCGAGCGTCGTCTACCGCCGAAAGGGCTGGGACTACGGCGTCATCGGCCTGGATGTCGAACAGGACGAAGTGCAGGGCAAGCGAGGCCAGCGCCGGTGACGGATGCGCGCGCCCGAGCGCTCGCAGGTTAGGCTGTGTTGTTGGCTGTGTTGTTGGCTGTATGGTGGCGCGAGCGTGCCGTAAACAGCCCCGAAAACCTTATGGAGTACTCAAGTGGCCAATGTTCTTGAACGTGTCCTTCGTGTCGGGGAGGGCCGGACCCTTCGCCGACTGGAGCGATTCGCGCACGCCATCAATCAGCTCGAAGACGACTTCAAGGAACTCACCGACGACGAACTCAAGAACGAGACGAACGAATTGCGGGAGCGCTACGCCTCCGGCGAGTCGCTCGACGACCTGCTGCCGGAGGCATTCGCCGCGGTGCGCGAGGCCGCGGTCCGCACCCTGGGCATGCGCCCGTTCGACGTGCAGTTGATGGGCGGTGCGGCGCTTCACCTCGGCAACATCGCCGAAATGAAGACCGGCGAGGGCAAGACCCTCGTGGCCACCATGCCCGCCTACCTGAACGCGATCGCCTCCCAGGGCGTGCACGTCGTCACGGTCAACGACTACCTCGCGAGCTACCAGTCCGAACTGATGGGCCGGATTTTCCGCGCCCTCGGCATGACGACCGGGTGCATCATTTCCGGCCAGACCCCCACCGAGCGCCGCGAACAGTACGAAGCGGACATCACGTACGGCACGAACAACGAATTCGGATTCGACTACCTGCGCGACAACATGGCGTGGACGGCCGCGGATATGGTGCAGCGCGGCCACCATTTCGCGATCGTGGACGAGGTGGACTCCATCCTCATCGATGAGGCGCGCACACCGCTCATCATCTCCGGACCATCCTCCGGCGAGGCGAACCGGTGGTTCAACGAGTTCGCCCAGGTGGCGAAAACGCTTGTGCCCGAGGTCGACTACGAGGTGGATGAGAAGAAGCGCACGGTGGGCGTGCTGGAGCCAGGGATTGAGAAGGTCGAGGATTACCTCGGCATCGACAACCTGTACGAGTCCGCGAACACGCCGCTCATTTCGTTCCTGAACAACGCGATCAAGGCGGCGGCGCTGTTCAAGCGCGACAAGGACTATGTCGTGATGAACGGCGAAGTGCTCATCGTCGACGAGCACACCGGTCGTATTCTCGTGGGCCGCCGCTACAACGAGGGCATCCACCAGGCGATCGAGGCGAAGGAGGGTGTGGCGGTGAAGGCCGAGAACCAGACCCTCGCGACCGTGACGCTGCAGAACTACTTCCGCCTGTACAAGAAGCTTTCCGGAATGACCGGTACCGCAGAGACGGAAGCGGCCGAGTTCATGAGCACCTACAAGCTCGGGGTGGTCGCGATCCCCACGAACAAGCCGATGATCCGGATGGACAAATCCGATCTGGTCTACAAGAACGAGCAGGCGAAGTTCGGGCAGGTTGTCGAAGACATTGCGGGGCGCCACAAGTCCGGTCAGCCGGTTCTCGTCGGGACGACGAGCGTGGAGAAGAGCGAGTACCTGTCGAAGCTTCTCGCCAAACGCGGCATCAAGCACGAAGTGCTGAACGCGAAGAACCACGCACGGGAGGCCGCGATCGTGGCCCAGGCCGGCCGGCTCGGTTCGGTGACGGTGGCCACGAACATGGCCGGTCGCGGCACCGACGTCATGCTCGGCGGCAACGCGGAGTTCCTTGCTGTCGCGGAGATGAACGCGAAGGGCCTGAGCCCCGTGGACACCCCGGAGGAGTACGAAGCCGAGTGGGATGCGGTGTTCGACAAGGTCAAGAAGGAGGTCGAGGCGGAGGCCGCGAAGGTCATCGAAGTGGGCGGGCTGTACGTGCTCGGCACCGAGCGCCACGAGTCCCGCCGCATCGACAACCAGCTGCGCGGTCGTTCCGGACGTCAGGGCGATCCGGGGGAGAGCCGCTTCTACCTGTCTCTCACCGACGACCTCATGCGCCTGTTCAACTCGTCCGCGGCGGAATCCCTTATGGGCCGCGGCAGCGTGCCGGAGGATTTGGCGATCGAGTCGAAGGTTGTGAGCCGGGCCATCCGCAGCGCGCAGGGCCAGGTGGAGGCGCGCAACGCGGAGATCCGCAAGAACGTGCTCAAGTACGACGACGTGCTGAACCGCCAGCGTGAGGCGATCTACGGTGACCGCCGCCACATCCTGGAGGGTGACGATCTGAAGGATCGGGTTGACCGGTTCCTCGAGGATGTCATCAATGAGATCATCGACGACCACACCGGCGAGGGGCATTCGGATGACTGGAATCTGGATTCTCTGTGGCGCGAACTGAAGACGGTTTACCCGATTTCGATCACGATCGATGAGCTGTTCACGGCGGCCGGTTCGCGCGGCCGCGTGACGAGGCAGTTCCTCGGCGACGAGATCATGTCGGATGCGAAGCTCGCCTACCAGCGCCGCACGGACGAGTTGGGTGAGCCGGCGATGCGCGAACTGGAGCGCCGCGTGGTGCTTTCGGTGATTGACCGCCGCTGGCGCGACCACCTCTACGAGATGGACTATCTGAAGGACGGCATCGGGCTGCGGGCGATGGCTCAGCGCGACCCGCTCGTCGAGTACCAGCGCGAAGGGTTCATGCTGTTCCAGAACATGATGGGGCAGATCCGCGAAGAGACGGTGAGCTTCCTGTTCAACCTCGAGGTGGAGGTGACGGATGGCGGCGCGACCGCTGCGCTGCCGAGCGTCGCGGCGAAGGGGCTGGATCCGAGCACGCAGGGCAATGAACGGTTGAGCTACTCCGCGCCATCCGACAGCGGTGGCGTCGAGGTGCGCAACCAGCGCGGCCAGCTCGAGCAGGCCGCGACGGCGAAGGCGCAGCAGGCTGCTGCGGCCCAGGCAAATCAGGTTGGTGCCGCGTTCGGCGGGCAGAATCAGCAGCCGGGGCAGAACCAGCAGGCCGGGCAGGGCGGTGGCGAGCGCGGTGCGTTCGGCCAGCGCCAGGGCGGCGCTCAGGCGGGCCAGCCGGCGCCCATGAACCGGGCGGAGCGCCGCGCGCAGGAGAAGAACAAGCGCCGCTGATCGGGAGAATCGCATGACGGAGGATGATCGTGAATCGCCTACCGACCCTCTCCCGACAGAGAGCCGGCAGCCGTGGTTCCGACGCAACCGGTCCGGTCCGGGCTGGCATCCGAGTTCGTGGCAAGGCGGCCTGATTCTCGGAGGCATCGTCGTCGCGATCGTCGCTCTTGTCGTGCTGCTTCGAACCGGTGTGCTGTGATGCGGTGGTCTCCGTGAGCAACTTCTTCGCCTGGGTCGCAGGTTCGGGAGTGGTTCAGGGTGTGATCATGGGCCTGACGTTCGCGTACCTGACGACGGTTCTGATCCTGAATGCCGTGGCGAAGGCCCAGACGAGGACCATCAATGGGTGGAGCGCGATTCGCAGGGCGGGTCAGCCCGGCAACGGGCTGCTGCTGCGAGCTGCCCTGCAGAAAGCGCTCCCGGTCGTCAACAGTTTTGACGAGGCCGCCTATTGGACGGCAACGAGCGATGCCGCGGGACGTCGGCTGCAGGGCGATCGTGCCTACCGTCTGCATTTCGCGGCCAACCAGCTTCCGCCGAACGACGCGTTCTGGTCGCTCACCGCGACGGATACGGGGGGCTATCAGGTCAGCACCGCATCCGGGACCTCGAGCGTCAACAGCCACTCGGGCCTTGTGGAAAACGCCGACGGTTCGGTCGACATCCTGTTGCAGGCGCACGAACCATCCGATGCGGGTCGAAACTGGCTCGCCACTCCGCGGGGCCGGTTCAAGCTCATGCTGCGCGTGTATTTGCCCGGCGCTGGCATCGTGGACGGGGAGTACGCGGTTCCCCCGGTTGTCGAGGTGCAGTCGTGAATCGCCTCATCCTGAAATACGGCACCGTAGTCACGGTTGTCATCCTGGCGATTTTTGCGTGGGTGATCTACCGAAGGGTCGCCGATGGCGGAGTCGCGGAGATTGTTCTGCTGGCTTCGACCGCTGTCGTCGTGTGGGTGTTCGGCTCGTTCGCCCTCATTTACTTCTGGCCGCGAATTACCGTCGGCGGATTCAAACGGATATTCGCGCGGCGGGGATTGGGCGGCGGTCCGATCCCGGTGAACACGCTCTACGCCTCGCCAGACAGCGCCACCGCGTCCGCATCTTCGGGTAGCGTCATCGCGACGGGCACCGACGACGTTCTCTATGTCGGTGGTTGGCTGGATGTCGCAGCCGGACCGCAACTGTTGCACGTGCCCGAGATGGGTGAGCGTTACTACAGCGTGCAGTTCACGGATCCGGTGACTGGCGCGAACTTTGCCTACGTCGGCTCGCGAGCCACCGGAGGCGCTGCCGGAGATTTCTTCCTGTGCGAGCCCGGGTACGAAGGCGCGATGCCGCACGGCACGTCCCGGATCGACGTGCCGCACCGGTCCGCGTTGCTCATCGGTCGAGTGTTCGTGGCTGATGACGACGATCGCGAGGCGGCGTATGCGCTCGCGAAGCAGATTCAACTCGCCGCAGTGTGACCGCCGGCCCGACAGGGTCGACTACAGTTACAAACACTCAACTTTTGCATCGGCAGCACGATCGTCAATGACACTGGGTGAAATCCCCGCAGCAGCCTGGCCGCCGAATGGAAGTCGGAGTGGAAGGGTCGTTCTCGTGAGCACTGACGAATACGAAAAGGGTCGCCGCCGAGGGGACCAGATCCAACGGATGCGGGCTTACTATGGGCACCAACGACGACGCCGCCTTTACGACCTCGGCGTCGCGAATATCAAGCGCCTGAACATTACTTTTCGCATCCATTCCGAGGAGTACTGGCGAGGATACGCGGATGGACTGGCTTCACTGTCGAGCCGCGGCAATCCTGCACACTAGGGCGATCGGTTCGAAGACTTCTGGATTGTGTCCGATGGGAAGCCGAAACGCGACCGTGGCGAAATCCGCAGAGGGATGCCGGTGCGCCCGGACGTAGCCGGCATCCACGTGGGTGTGCGGTCAGGTCGGTGAGTCCGCGTCGAAGAGCGGCTGTCCGGTTTCCAGCAGCGTCTTCAGCCCGTCGATGACACTCAGCCAGCCGATGCCGCTGACGCTCGTGGCGGTCCTTGGGGAGTTCTCCAGCCGGTCGTGCACTACGGTAAGCAGGCAGACGCCGCGGCCGTGCTCTTCGATCAGCCAGGTGACCCGGCTGCGTGGTTCCGCGCCCATATCGTGATCGTAAAGTGAACGCCAGGGGACGACTAGCTTGTGCGGCGGGTCGGACTCCTCGATGATCTCGTCGCCCCACAGGGTGGTGCCGTCGGGTGCGTAATACCGGATCGGGGTGCCGGTCTCGCCCGTTGTCTCGACGCAGGCGCCGTGGAAATACCGGCTCGTGAATTCCGGCGTGGTGATGGCATCCCAGATCCGCTGTGCTGTTGCCCTGATTAGGACCTGGTAGACCTGGGTGGTCGCACTGGTGTGCGTATCGGTGGCGGTCATTGGTTCTTCTCCAACTGTTCCTTGAGTTCGGTGAGCGCGCTGGCGCGTCGCTCTGTGTACTTGTTGATCCATCGGTCGTGGATCAGTCGGATCGGGATCGGATTGAGGAAATGCAGCCGTTCCCGCCCGGCTTTGCGGGAGGTGACCAGCCCTGCGTCCTCGAGCACCCTGAGGTGCTTCATCACGCCGAATCGAGTCATCTCCACGTCGGTTTCCAGTTCGCCGAGGGCGCGGCCGTCGCGCTCGAAGAGCTGGTCCAGCAGGTGGCGTCGAGTCGGGTCGGCCAGTGCCTTGAAGACCAGGTCGCCGTCATCCATGCCAGAAATAATAGGTGACCAAATAGTCACCTGTCAATAACCTGCCTGGGCCTCACTTCACTCTCGGGGAATCCGCGTCGAAACGTGCCTGCTCCCGTCCGCTTCGCTATCGTGCCCGTGCACACCGGGAGGACGTTCACTTGCCTATTAAGCGGATAGTCAGCCAACGCACAACTTTCTCGAGGCCCGGAGGATGCCGTCAGTTGTATTCTTCGATGAGCCGCGTGAACGGCAGATCCGGGAGGGTGCCGTGAAAATTTTCGAGGCGTCACGAGAATTCACCGCGCTCGGTTGGGTTTTTGTCGCGGTGCTCGCCGCGTTGCTCGTCGTCAGCGTTTTAGCGGCGAAAGGGCGGATACCGCTCAACCCATGGGCGGGGATTCGGATACCTTCGCTCATGCGCAGCAGCGAGGCATGGCGCGCCGGTCACGCGTCGGCCATTCGTCCCTCGGCGATAGCGTGCGGTGCCGCGCTCCTCTGCAGTATCGTCGGACTCTTCGCCCCTGTGGCCTACCTCGGCTCCATCGCGATATCCGTCGCCGGCCTGGTCTGGGTCACCCTTCGCGCTTCCCGTGCCGCAAAGGCGACGGTGCACGCCTAACTCGTTCGCTCACAGCACGTTGATGGCGGTCGCGCGCCAGCGGCTGTCGAGACCCTCCAGGCGGATCGCGACGGCGCGAGCCCGCGCCCGACCCCGCACGATCACGACCGCCTCGACGACGCCGTCCCGTGGCTCGAACTGCGAGATCGAGCCGATCGAGAACGTCGGTCTGGCAGGCGCACGCCCTTTCGCCTGGCGAGCGCGTGCGGAAAGCACGACGCGCTTAAGCAGGTGGCGGTAGACATCATCCGTGACCCACCGCGAAATCTGCTCGAGGTCGCGCGCACCGGCCAGCACCTCGATGACGCACCGGGTCAGATTTTCCAAAAGCGGGGTTGGGCCCGGAAGGGAGGATCGCGGGGAAGGCTGATGTGCAAAGAATTCGTCCGTGTCGAGCGCTGAACTTCTGTCCGTCATGGCGATAGTGGGAACCGCACGCAAAGTGTGGGGGAGGGGGAGTGCGTTGCTCATCTGGGCTCCGGATCGTGCGAGGAACAGTGCTCTGGTGGGTCTGGCGCCGTTGACCCTTTAACGGGGGACATTCACGCGAATACTAAAGCAGTTTGAGACAGGTCTGTCTACCCATTGGGCAGAATCTGTGGATAACCTTTCGACCGAGAAACGGCGGGTGGCTAGCGTCGCACCATGCGATGGAACAACCTGTTCGACGACCTCGAAAGTCAGCTTGAGCAGGAACTGGGCGCGGAGGAAGTGGACCTCCGCGTCGAGGAAGAGCGACTCCGTCTCGGTCGCCTCTCCATCCGCGACCGGCTGATGAGCGTGCATGAAGCATCCGGCGGCCGCGACTACACCGTGCGATTCGAGGTCGGTGGCGACATCCTCCGGATCCGGCCCACCGGCTTCGGGCGGGACTGGCTGTCCGGAACCGTCGTCGACGAATCCTCGCGGCGGGCGCAGGTCATCATTCCGCTGCGCTCCATCGGAAGCATCATCCTCGACCGCGACCAGCTGGCGGAGAGTCTGACCCCGCTGCCTCAGGTGCCGGCCGGGCGGCTCGCCGACCGCCTCGGAATCACGTTCGTCCTGCGCGACTTCGGGCGACGGCGCTGCGCCGTCGACCTGGTGACCGCGCTCGGCACCGTGCACGGGACGATCGATCGCGTCGGGCGCGACCACTGCGACATCGCGGTTCACGACCAGGGAACACCGCGGCGGGACAGCGCGGTAACCCAGTATCGGATCGTCCCGATCGATCAGCTTCTGCTCGTCCGGTTGTGATCCTCGGCGAGGCTGAAATCCGCGATATTCGCCAGGTCAGACTGGTTCCACAGGCTCGCCCGGCGGGACTCCTCATACTTCGCGTCGATATACGACTCCAGGACATCACGTTCGATTCGCCACTGACCCCGACCGCCGATCCGGATCGCCGGGAGCTCGCCGGAACGAACGAGAGAGTACGCCTGCGAGACGGAAATATTCAGCACTTCCGCAATGTCGGTGATGGTGAGAAACCGGGCGAACGTTGGGCGAGTGCTGATCTGGTCCATGCCTCGATTATTGATCGGATGCCCCGACGCCAACCGGGGTGTGGATAACTTTCGAAGCTTTCCACCCCATCCCACCACGATGGTGTCCAGGCGAAACCAGCGGTACAGCATCCGGGAGGTCCTCATGGTCGGTGGCCGCGCAGGCACGGGAGCAGGCGGAGGCAAGGAGCGCTCGCCGCGACGGGTCTGGTTCGACCCGCGCCTGGTGATCGGAATCGGTCTCGTCATCGCCTCGGTGGTCGGAGTGTACGGGGTCGTGCAGGCGACGGATCGCTCTGTCCCGGTGTACGCCACCACCGGCGCACTCTCCCCCGGCGACCGGGTTTACGTGGGAGATCTCGAGGTCGCCACCGTGCGCCTCGGCACTGCCGAGGATCGCTACGTCGGCAAGGGGGATGTGCCGAGCGAAGGCCTTCTCGTCACGCGCGCGGTGTCTGCAGGGGAACTCCTTCCGACCTCCGCCGTGGGGTCGGCCGCGAGTGTGCGGGTGGCGTCGGTCGTGGTCACGGTCAGCGGGCAATTGTCCCAGTCCATCGCACCCGGCGTCGTCGTCGATGTCTGGTCCGCCGCGCTCGCCGACGATCGCCGATTTGGCCCGCCAGCCGTGCTCGTCGGGTCGGCGACGGTCGTGCGGGTGCTGGAATCCAGCGGCCTCATCGCCGACCACCGCGGCGGGGGAGTGGAAATCCTGGTGCCCAGGGATCGGATTGCGCGCGTGCTGGAGGCGGTCGCCGACGGCGATGCGATCTCGATGGTGCCGGTGGGCATCCCGGTGAGGCGATAGCCGTGCAGTCCGTGGCAATCCTGCTTCCGCACCCGCTCGACGAGCGCGTGTGCGTCGATCTGAAACGGCATGGTTACCACGGCACGATCCTGAAAGGCGAGACCGAACGCCTTGCCGAAGATCTCGCCCAGAGCGGGTTCGACGCGGTGATCTGCGGGGCAAGCCGGAACTACCTTTCCTCGGACGTGCTGGAGGCCTGCGACAGCGCGGGCATCAAGGTCATCGCACTGGCGTCGAACGATTCCGAGCGGCGCCACGCCGCCGACCTGGGGCTCTACGAAGTCATCGACGCTGCGGCGCCCTGGCCGCACATCGAACAACTGCTCACGGCGGGACCCGCGTTGCTGCGCGACGGGGATGACGCTCCGCGGATGCCTGGCGAACCGCGGGGCGAGGTCATCGCCGTGTGGGGTCCGGCGGGCGCGCCGGGCCGAACAACCCTCGCCATTGCCATCGCCGCCGAGCTGGCCGCGGAGGGGCATTCGGTCGCCCTCGCCGATGCCGACACGCACAGCGGTTCGGTCGCGCCGAGCCTCGGCTTACTGGATGAGGCTCCAGGGTTTGCGGCGGCCTGCCGACTCGCGGGATCCGGCAGCCTGACCACAACCGAGCTGGAACGGATCAGCGAACGCTACCAGTCCCCGCACGGGAGCTTCTGGGTGCTGACCGGGATTGGCAGGCCGCATCGCTGGCCCGAACTGTCCGGCGAACGGGTCGTCGCCACGATCGCCGCGTGCCGCGAGTGGGTCGACTACACCGTGATCGACACCGGATTCTGCCTCGAGAATGACGACGACATCTCCAGCGACCTGTTCGCGCCGCGTCGAAACGCCGCCACCATCTCCGCGCTTCGGGAGGCGGACCGGGTGGTTGCGGTTGGCTCAGGCGACCCTGTCGGCTTGTCCCGATTCCTGCGCGCCCACGTGGACCTGCTGGAGATCATCGATGCCGACCGCGTCCTCACGGTCATCAACCGCATCCGCAGCAGCGTGATCGGGGCGAACCCTGCCGCGCAGGTTGAGCAGACACTTCGCCGGTTCGGCGGCATCGAGTCGCCCGTCCTGATCCCGTACGATCAGGCAGCACTCGACGCCGCGATTCTGGTCGGGAAAACGCTTCGGGATGCGGCGGGGAAGTCCGCCCCGCGGGTTGCCGTGGGCAAGCTCGTCGCGTCGCACTTCCTGCCTCGTCCCGCGCCGACGCCGAGTCGCCGCGCGAAGTGGAAACGGCGCGAACCGGCGCGCACGCCCTAGCGTGCGGGCAGTCGACGATCAGTCGCTGAGCCGAATGACTTCCGCCGCGCCCTTCGGGCCCGCCACAAGCAACACGTGGTCCGCCTCCACGCCGTCGAGCGCGGCCACGAGCGCCGCCGCATCCGGCTCATCGGCCACCGCAGCCGCGCGCTTCCACACCGTGACGCGGGACCCCGTCGCCTCCCGAATCGCCTCGACGATCACCTCGACAGGTTCTCCGGCATCGGCCGACGTCACGAGCGTCACCCGACCGATCATGCGCGGGACCTCCTGCGCCACGGTCGCCGCGCGGTCGTGGCGCCACAGGGAGAAGTGGTACGCCGCCACCAGCACCGTTGCCGCGAACAGGCCGAGCGCGGCGCGGAGGCGCTCCACGAGGCTCCCGCTCGACGCTCCGTCCAGTGCGAACGAGAACGACTGGTACCCGATCACGAGCAGCGTGATGAGGGCGACAAGAGCGCTCACCCCGAAAATGACCACCAGGTAGATCCGCCGACCGGGAGTAGCCACGCGGTCAGCGGCTCCGGCACGGCCCGGCCGCCACGACGACCACCACAGCGCGCCGCCGACCACGAGCGCGCTGATGCCGCCCAGCAGGAGATCGCGCACGATCGCGGAGCCGACAATCGGGGATGCGATCGCCGCCAGAAGCGCATTCACCGTGACGCCGACCCCCGTCGCGGCGACCGCGAGCGCCACACCGGAGGTGACGAGCCGCACCGCCTTGCCGATCACGACCGGATGCCCGGCGACCACCCGAAGGTGGTACACGAGCACGAGTGCGCCGAACACTGCGGACGCGATCGAGACGCCGAGCGGGTCGAGGGTGACGGTGAGCGGATCCTCGGACAGTGTCAGCAATCGAAGCACGACGGACAGCGTGAGCGTCACGCCGAACGCGAACACGGCGAAGGAGGCGAATCCCGCGATGTACACGAGCAGTACGTTCGCGAAACCCGTGGACTGCCGCCGCACCCCGGCGCGGAACCAGTGCCACCACCAGATCAGTGCGCCGCCGACCGCCCAGAACAGCGACTGCACGACCGGCTGCCAGGCGGGGCCGGACGCCACCACCGTGCCGAACGTGCCGAGGGCAGAATCGATGAGACTCGCCAGGGCGAACACGAGACCGCCGGTCGCGAACGTCAACCCGACGAGGGAGGCGATCGCCGGGGCGACGCCGACCAGTCGCGTCGGACCCTTTGCCGGATGCCGCCACATCCAGTAGTGCCACAACCACACGAGTCCCCAGACGATCGCGACCGCGATTCCGGATGCGTTCGCCTCACCGACGACGAGGCTCGCGCCCCACGCGAACAGCGCGATCGACGAAGTGAGCAGCGCGATCGTCGACACGACGACGAGGTACAGCGGCCACGCCACGGAGGCGCGGTCGCGCTCCATGGCGGATTCCCGCCACGTGAGCCACCACAGGAGCGCAGCGAGCGGCCCGGCGATGAGGGAGAACGCGAGGGACTGCGCAAGACCGCCAGTGTCGGACGACGCCAGCAGGTTGCCGGCATCCAGCCCCCGCTCGAGCAGGCCGCTCAGACCGATCGCCGCGATGACCACCATCGTCAGCAAGAGAAGGTACGTGATGACCCTCCGCACCGTCTGGACGCCGCCTGCGGCCGGCCGCTGCGCACTCGGCGGTGCGCTCGATGGCGTGCCCGCTGGTGCGCTCACCCGTTGCCTCCCTGGTTGTAGCAAATCGTGAACTCCCACGGCGCGGAATCGATCCGCCAAAAACCACCCTCCGACACGAGAGTGAACCTGCCCTCCGACTGGTATTCGGGTCCGCCGAACGGGCCGCCGCCCGAGTTGCTCGACATCGAGACCTGCACCACGGCTGTGTGTCCCGTCACGGATGTCGACACGAGCGTCACCCGCTGGCTCGAACTCGGGTAGGGGTCGGTCCGATCGCACTTCTCGCGGACCTTTGCGGTCAGCAGCTGCTGGGCGGCCGGGCGATCGCCGGCGATGACCGCCTGCGAGTAAGTCTGCACAACGCCCTGCGGCGTCGACGGATCGAGCGGGGCTGGCGCGCCGCGCGTGAAGACGACGATGAGCGCGAGAACCACCACTGCGGCGATCACGGAAACGATGACGAGGAGAGTCCGATCAGGCTTGCCAGTGGGCGTCTGCATGACACCAGCATGGGGTATGCCGGGCGCTTAGGCTAGTGGCGTGTCGACACTCTCCGATCTGGTCCTCGTGCACGGCCGCGCGAGCGAGGAGGACATCGACTGGCTCCACCTCCTGGTGAGCGAACTTCAGCTCCTGGCGGATCTCGCGTTCGCCGACATCGTGTTGTGGGTTCCGACCGTCGAGGGTGGGTTCGTCGCCGTCGGCCTGTCCCGACCCTCCTCCTCCGCCACGCTGTTCTACCGCGACTTCGTGGGGCAGGAGATCAAACCGGAGTGGATCGGTCTCGTCTCCGAGGCGTTCACGTCGGCGAAAATCACCGACTCGTCCGCCCCGGACTGGTATGAGGAAACTCCGACCAGGGTGCGGGCTGTTCCGGTCATGCGAAAACTCGTTTCCGGATCCCCCGAGGTCACCGCGCAACCCATCGCCGTGCTCACCCGCCACACCAACCTGAGCG
Organism: uncultured Microbacteriaceae bacterium; assembly: GCA_937872445.1. GTDB lineage: Bacteria > Actinomycetota > Actinomycetes > Actinomycetales > Microbacteriaceae > Terrimesophilobacter. The sequence goes on from CALMSL010000170.1 coordinate 84,279, forward strand.
AGGCGAGAACGCCCAGTCGCCAGGAGCTCACGTTCAACGAGTGCGCGAACGAACTGTTCGCGATGGTGGCCACGGGCGACTTCCCCGATCTCGTCGCCCCGACCGGGCCGAGGCGGGGCGCGCCGCGCGCATCCGATGGGCTGCTGAAGCTGGATGTGGACGGCACCGTGACCTTTGCGAGCCCGAACGGTCTGTCCGCCTTCAACCGGATGGGGTTCATCGGCGAGCTGGAGGGCGAGTCCCTCGCCGAAGTCACCGCAGGCATGCTGGAGAATTCCGCTGCCGTCGACGAATCGCTGCCGCTCGTGGTCACCGGCCGCGCGCCGTGGCGCACCGACATCGAGGCGCGCGGGGTGTCCATCACGCTGCGCGCCATCCCGGTCCGAAAGAACGGGGAACGCGCGGGCGCAATCGTGCTGTGCCGTGACGTGACGGAACTGCGCCACCAGGAGCAGGAACTCCTCACGAAGGATGCGACGATCCGCGAAATCCACCACCGGGTCAAAAACAACCTGCAAACGGTCGCCTCGCTTCTGCGCATCCAGGCCCGCCGCTCCCACTCCGAGGATGCCCGCGACTCGCTCAACCACGCCATGCGCAGGGTCGGCGCGATCGCGGTCGTGCACGACACGCTGAGCGAGGGGCTCAGCCAGAGCGTGGACTTCGACGCGGTGTTCGATCGCGTGCTGCTTCTCATCGCCGAAGTGGCCTCGTCGAACCAGACGCGGGTGCACCCGACCTTTTCGGGGAGCTTCGGCGAATTGCCGAGCGCCTACGCAACCCCGCTCGCGCTCGCGCTCACCGAACTCGTCACGAACGCGGTCGAGCACGGACTTGCCGGTCGCGATGGCAAGGTGGAGATCATCGCGAATCGCACGGAAGACACGCTGAGTGTCGAGGTGCGCGACAACGGGGTGGGGCTCGGCGAGGGCAAGGTCGGCACGGGGCTCGGCACGCAGATCGTTCGCACGCTCATTCAGGGCGAGCTGGGCGGAACCATCGACTGGCACACCATCATGGGCAGCGGCACAGAGGTGACGATCGAAATTCCGATGACCTGGCTGACGAAGTCGCAGGATGCGAAACGTCCCGGCCGCCGGGTGCCGCCGAAAGTGATCTGATCCGGCTGACTAACCGGGGATGGTCAGGAGGCGCGGCGCGCGCGGGCGGCGCGGCGCTTGAGCGCGCGGCGCTCGTCTTCGCTCAGTCCGCCCCAGACACCGGAGTCCTGGTTCGTGTCGAGCGCGTACTGGAGGCACATTTCGCTCACCGTGCAGCGGCCGCAGACGGCCTTGGCCTTTTCGATCTGGTCGACGGCGGGGCCGGTGTTGCCAACGGGGAAGAAAAGTTCGGGGTCTGCGGTGAGGCAAGCGGCCTTGTCGCGCCAATCCATATTATTTGTGCTCCTTAAAGTGAACGCGTGAGTGCACAGTTGCAGGACTCGGGATTCGAGTGAGAACGATGCTTGGGGAGATGCCCACGCCACTGTGAGCGGCAAATCAACCTCAACTAGACTCTCATACCGGTTGGGGCAAATCAATAGGTTTTGTTGGGATATCTCTGTGAGTAATGACAAGAACGATGAGCTATACAGTGCTGCTCGTCGACCCCGCCTTCTCGTTGCTCTCGCTGTCGTCCTGTTCCTGGAGTCAGCATTCCTCGCCGTTGTTGCCGGCTTGCTGGTGTACGACCTTGTCGCCGAAGTGCCCACCTCGTACGCGAGCGCCGTCGGCATCCTGATTCTGGTCGTCATCGCCGCGGTGTGGCTCGTTTTCGTCGGAATCGGGGCGCTGCACGCGAGGCCGTGGGTGCGCGCGGCCGCGCTCACCTGGCAGGTGCTTCAGCTCGCGATCGCGATTGGGAGCTTCCAGGGCGCGTTCGCGCGCGAGGACATCGCGTGGTTCCTGCTCGTTCCCGCCGTCGTGGTGATCGCGCTGCTGTTCACGCGGTCGGTGATGGCGGCGACGCGGCGGGTGTAGTTCGAGGTTTCGCTAGGCGTCCACGCCGAGCCGCTTCCGCAGCATGGCGACGTGGCCGGTCGCCTTCACCTTGTAGAGCGGGAGAACGACCTTGCCGGATTCGTCGAGGACGAACGTCGACCGCAGCGTGCCCGTCACGGCTTTGCCGTACAGCGACTTTTCGCCCCACGCGCCGTACGCGTTGTGGATGTCGAGGCTCGGGTCGCTGAGCAGCGGAAAGTTGAGGCGTTCGTCGGCTTTGAACTTCACGAGCGCGGGGAGCTCATCCTTTGAGATTCCCAGCACCTGGTATCCGGCGGAGGCCAGCGAGTTCAGGTTGTCGCGGAAATCGCACGCCTCGGTCGTGCAGCCGGGGGTGGATGCCGCGGGGTAAAAGTAGACGATGACCTTCCTGCCTTTGAAGTCGGAGAGGGAGACCTGGTTGCCGTCCTGATCGCTCAAGGTGAAGGTTGGGGCGATGTCGCCCTCCCGGAGTGTTGCGGCGTCGGTCATGGTGTCTCCTTGTGCGCGACGGAGCCGAGTGTCGGGCCCCTGCCTCTCATGCTAATCTTGTTCGTCGGCCCGGGTTTAGTAACCGGGCCCGAGCACCTCTAGCTCAATTGGCAGAGCAACTGACTCTTAATCAGTGGGTTCCGGGTTCAAGTCCCGGGGGGTGTACCAAGCGAGGTCGACGACTCAGCGGTCGATGCGGTGCATGATGTGCACCGGGATGAAGATCCCCGCCGCGACCGAGAGCAGTCCGCCAGCGAATGTCACGAGCCCCAGATTCTCCGCAACGTCGAATGCGCTGCCCATGAGGTAGAGCCCGAGTGCGAAGAGCGCGAAGGAGATGACGAAGCCGATACCGTTCATGACTCCATCCTAGGAGGCTTACGGCTTCTTCGGGGCAGCCTTCGGCGTTCCCTTTGCGGAGGCCTTGGTAGCTTGTGACGCAGTCGACGCGGGCTTGGCGGGAGTCTTCGTTTCCGATGCGGTGGCGGGTTTCGCGGCTGCCGGAGCCGCCTTGGCGGCGGCGGGGCGGGGCGGCTCGTTCTTGGCGACGTACAACTGGGCTGCGCGCGTGCCGACGAGCAGGAAACGCACGAGGAGGAACAGGACTCCCACCACGACGATGAAGCACAGCA